>JAFYAB010000033.1 GCA_017540945.1 Oscillospiraceae bacterium
CATGAAGGGCAAGAACAAGTGCAAGATCCTGAAGGAAATCCGCCAGCGGATCGCCGACGAGAACGATATCCCCTACGTAACCCGGGAGTGCAGCTACCAGGGCGATTGCAAGGGAAGCTGTCCCAAATGTGAGGCGGAGCTCCGCTATCTGGAGCAGGAGCTGGAAAAGCGCCGCAGTCTGGGCAAGACCGTGGCCGTGGCTGCTGTGGCGGCGGGGCTGAGCCTGTCCCTGACGGCCTGCGTCCCCAGGCTGTTCGGCAACCCCCTGAACGGCGGGGGAGGGGAGGTCCAGGGCATGATCGACACCATACCGCCGGAGACGCCGGAGACTGTGGCGGGCGAGCTCCCTGCGCCTTCGGAGACGGAGGAAGCGGAGCTCATGGGCGACGTGGCCTATCTTCCGGATACGATGTCCGGCGAGGGGCTGCCCATGGACGAGCTTCCCACGACCACGGAAGCCCGGTGAGCGGCATGGAGGAACAGGTTCTTCCCTGCGACGAAAAGACGAGGGAACGGAGCCTACCCTGCGACGCGGAAGACGGAAGGACGGGGGAACGGATTCTTCGCTGCGACGAAAAGACGAGGGAACGGATTCTTCGCTGCGCTCAGAATGACAGTCCCGGAAGGGAGTTCGACAACGAGCCCCGCTATCCGCTGCTGGGGCTGTCGCGCCTGCGGATGGAGATCGACGGGGAGGGGGTCACGACCTTAGTTGCCGGGGCCGGCTGCCCGCTTTCCTGCGCCTATTGTATCAATAAAAACGCCCTTCGGCAAGCCCCAACTTGGGTAACGGCGGAGGAATTGTACGAAAAAACCCGCATCGACGACCTGTATTTTCAGGCCACCGGCGGCGGCCTCTGCTTCGGCGGGGGAGAGAGCCTGCTGCACCTGGATTTTTATGAGGCCCTTCGGCCGCTCTGCCCGGGCTGGCGCTTCACCGCCGAGACCAGCCTGAACGTCCCGCCCGAAAACGTGGAGCGGGCGGCGGCGCTCTTTGACGCCTTCATCGTGGACGTGAAGACCCTGGACCCGGCCATCTACGAGCGCTACACCGGCAGGGAACAGGGCCCCCTTCTGGAGAACCTGCGGTATCTGCTGGCGGCGAAGGGACCGGAAAGCCTCCGCCTCCGGGTGCCGCTGATCCCCGGATACAACGACGACAGCGACAGGGATAAAACGGAACAGATCCTGTGCGCCCTGGGCTTTACCGAGATAGATCGTTTCCCCTACGTGGTGAGATAACGCAGAGCCCCCCGCATTCCGACGCGGAATGCGGGGGGCTGCGTGTTTGCGGGGTGGTGCTTTGTTCACTCCACCGGGTATACCCCCTCCGGTGAATAGAGAGCGACGATCTTGTTGGGATCAACAATTTCGATATAGGGTGCGGCTGCCCGATCTCCCGGGTGGTGTAGCCCGCGTAATAGTGCAGGATCACCACCTCCCGGTAGGGGAGGGGCAGGGCCGTCACCGCATCGTAGACGCTGCGGGCGGTTTCGTCCGGCTCCGTCAGAACGCGGTCCGCCGCCTCAATGGGGGCCCGGCGCCGAAGGTGCGCTGAGCGCAAATGATCCCTGCAGCGGTTGACGGTGACCCGGATCAGCCAGCTTCGCAGGTGCTCGCCCTGGGGCGGACGGAGCTGAGCCCAGAGCCGGACAAAGACCTCCTGCACGACGTCCTCCGCGTCGTCCCGGTTTCCGCAGTAGTGAAAGGCAATCACCAGAAGCTGCTTCTGGTACGCCCGGACGATCTCCGTAAATTCCGCCTTGTCCATATCCGCCCCCCTTTCCGCTGATGTTGAGTACTCACCCATAATACGATTCGGGACCGCAAACAATCCCATTTCTCTGAAAAAATTCCTCCGGAACAAAAAACCGCGCTCCGGTTTCCCGAAGCGCGGTTTCTTTGACAAGTCTTACTTGCCCATGTTCATCTGGGCGGCGACCTCGGCGGCGAAGTCTTCGACCTTCTTCTCAATGCCCTCGCCCTTCTCGAAGCGAACGGCCTTGACGAAGCGGATCTTCCCGCCCAGCTTCTTGGCGGCGTCGGCGATATAGCCCTCGACGGAACCCTGGAACAGATCGGAGCGGACGAAGGTCTGCTGCAGCAGGCAGTTCTCTTCGTAGAACTTGTTCAGCTTGCCGGCGGCGATCTTTTCCTTGACCTGAGCGGGCTTGGAAGCCATCTTGGGATCGGCGTCCATCTGAGCGACCAGGACCTTCTTCTCCTCCTCGAGGACCTCGGGGGTGACGTCGGCCTTGTCCCAGAAGCGGGGGTTCAGAGCGGCGATCTGCATGGCGACGTTCTTGCCGATCTCGGTGGCGTCAATGCCGCCCTCGACGGCCAGGTTCACCAGCACGCCGATCTTGCCGCCGGCGTGGACGTAAGCCACGGAGCTGTTCTCGTTGTAACGGACGAAGCGGCGGATCTGCAGGTTCTCACCGATGGACATGACCTTCTCGGGCAGAACGCCTTCGACGGTCAGCTCCGTGCCGGGGAAGGGGCACTTCTTGAGGGCGTCCACGTCGGCGGGATCGGAGTCCACGACGACCTGGGCGATGCCCTTGACGAACTCGACGAAGGGAGCGGACTTGGCGCAGAAATCGGTCTCGCAGTTGACCTCGACCACGGCGCCCACGCTGCCCTGGACGGTGGCGTAGGCCATGCCCTCGGCGGCGATGCGGCCGGACTTCTTGACGGCCTTGGCCAGGCCCTTCTCACGCAGCCACTCGATGGCCTTGTCCATATCGCCGTCACAGGCGGCGAGGGCCTTCTTGCAGTCCATCATGCCCACGTTGGTTCTCTCACGCAGGGTCTTCACATCAGCAGCGGTAAATGCCATTTGTATTTTCCTCCAAATCTATTTTGTAGGGGCCGATGCCCACATCGGCCCGAAATGTTTTGGGACATCGGAAAAGGGGCCGATGTGGGCATCGGCCCCTATGGTGTCTGTTATTCCTCGACGGGAGCGGCGGGGGCTTCTTCGCTCATGGTGAGCTGCTCGCCCTGACGGCCCTCGATCACGGCGTTGGCCATGGTGGAGGCGATCAGGCGGATGGCGCGGATGGCGTCGTCGTTGCCGGGGATGACGTAGTCGACCTCATCGGGGTCGCAGTTGGTGTCGACGATGGCAACGATGGGGATGTGGAGCTTGCGGGCCTCGGCGATGGCGTTGCGCTCCTTGCGGGGATCAACGATAAACAGAGCGCCGGGGAGCTTCTTCATTTCCTTGACGCCGCCCAGGTACTTCTCGAGCTTCTCGATCTCGCCCTGATGCTTGATGACTTCCTTCTTGGGAAGCATGGCGAAGGTGCCGTCGGTCTCCATCTTGCGGAGCTGAGCCAGACGGTCAATGCGGGTGCGCATGGTCTTGAAGTTGGTGAGCATGCCGCCCAGCCAACGGGCGTTGACGTAGTACATGCCGACGCGCTCGGACTCTTCCTTGATGGCGTCCTGGGCCTGCTTCTTGGTGCCGACGAAGAGAACGCTCTCGCCGTTCTCGGCCAGCTGACGCACGAAGGCGTAGGCTTCCTCGAGCTTCTTCACGGTCTTCTGGAGGTCAATGATGTAGATACCATTGCGCTCGGTGTAGATGTACTGAGCCATCTTGGGGTTCCAGCGGCGGGTCTGGTGGCCGAAGTGGACACCGGCTTCCAGCAGCTGCTTCATAGATACGACTGCCATTTTGAAATTCTCCTTTTTTGTTTTTTCCTCCACCCCGATCATTTTCCCGTCTGACCGCCCCGGAGGGCGGCACACAGACGGAAATCTCCGGGTGTGTGAGTTGCAGTGTCACGGGCTTTTTCACCCATGCCGATGTATTATACATGATCGAAAGTCAGAATGCAAGTGTTATTTTGCCCAAAAACCGGGTTTTTACACATATTTTTCCTTTCTCCAGCGTCTGCAGCCACGGCCGGTCCGGCAGCTGCGCAGCTCCGCGTTCACCAGGATCATGTCGCTGCCGATGCGCTGGATCTGCTGCCAGGGAATGCGGTACCAGCCATCGTGGCCGAAGAGCCCCAGCCAGCGCCAGGGGCCCGGCACCCAAAGGGCGCAGACCCGGCCCTCCGGCAGCTCCAGTTCCACATCGCAGACATAACCCAGCCTGCACCCGTCGCAGACATTGATGACCTCCTTGCAGCGCAGATCCGTATATCTGCATGGTCCCATCGCGATCCCTCCTCTGGGGCAGTCTATGCCTTCGGAGCTCCGGGTATGCGTCCCGATGCAAAAATCCCCCGGATGTCCTGCATCCGGGGGATTGTGCTTGGCACGATCAATCAGAAGGGCATTTCCTCGCCGTCGTCCTCGTCGAACTCAAATTCCAGCAGCTCGCCGCACTTGGAGCAGGGCTTGGAGCCCTCCAGCAGCTCTTTTTCGCTGAACTGGTGCACCTCGCCGCACTTGGGGCAGGTCACCTCGTAGACGGGATCCTCGTCGTAGTCGAAGTCGTCGTCGCCCAGGTCATAGTCCAGGTCGTCGTCGTAATCCTCGTAATCGTCAAAATCCTCGTCGTCCTCGTCCATCAGGTACTCGTCGATGGCGTCGAGATTCTCTTCGATCTCATCCAGCTCGTCGGAGACGGCAATCGCGTTGTCCTCCAGGTCGTCGATGGAGATCGCCATATCCTGCAGCAGGTCCACTACGGCCTTCAGAAGACGATTTTCGTCCTTCTCGGTATCGAGCTTGATGCCGTCCATCAGGCCCTTGAGATAAGCGGCTTTTTCAGCAAGTGTCATTTTACTCCACTCCCTTCTTGATGGTAAATGGTGTTGCGGATCGTTCGTTTTAGCCCTTGGCGCGGCTCATGTATTCGCCGGTGCGGGTGTCGATCTGGATTACGTCGCCCTCGTTGATGAACAGCGGAATCTTGACCTCGGCGCCGGTCTCAACTGTGCCGGGCTTCAAGGTGTTGGTGGCGGTGTTGCCGGCCAGACCGGGCTCGGTGTGGGTGACTTCCAGATACACAAAGTTGGGGCACTCCACGCCGAAGACGTTGCCCTTGTAGGACAGCAGGGTGCACTCCTCGTTCTCCTTCACGAACTTGAAGGCGTCGGGCAGCACGTCCTTGCCCAGGGGGACCATGTCGAAGGTCTCGTTGTCCATGAAGTAGTACAGATCGCCGTCGTTGTAGGAGTAGGCCATCTTTCTGCGCTCGACAAAGGCTTCCTCAAACTTGGCGGTGGGGTTGAAGGAGGTCTCGGTCACGCCGCCGGTGATGATGTTTCTCATCTTGGTGCGGACAAAGGCTGCGCCCTTGCCGGGCTTGACGTGCTGGAACTCCACGACCTGAAAGATCTTGCCGTCCATCTCAAAGGTCTTGCCGTTTCTGAAATCACCAGCGGTAATGGTTGCCATATATGTTTCCTCCAAAATCCTTAGAATATACAGGGTTTCTGCCGTTCCGGCTTTTTTACTGGTATAGTATACTACATGATATTTGATTTTGCAAGCATTTTATTTCCCGCGCTGCGGAGAATTGAAGGGCCGTGCCGCCGGCCGGGCAAGGCAAACCCCGGCCGCCTTTGGAGACAGCCGGGGTCTCTGCGAAAAACGCTTACAGAGCGGAATAGCCGAAGCTGTTGACCAGTGCGTCCAGACGTCTGCCGGCCTTGCAGTAGGGGCAGTCGCGGTAGTCGTAGCTGGCGTAATCGGACAGGTCCCGGATGTCATAGACGGAGTGGACCAGAATGCCCGCGGTCTCGGGCACGGTGCTGTACAGGGCGGCAATGCCGGCGGGCTCTCCGCCGTAGTAGCGGATGGCCTCGATGGAACGGTTGGCGGTGAAGCCTGTGGTAACGCTGGCCATCAGGATCAGGACGCGCTTGTCCCGGATCAGGGGCTGGGCGTTGTCCCGGAAGATAATCTGGCTGTTGGCGTTGTATTCCGGCTCAAGCACACAGATATCCCGGTGGTCGTTGACGCCGCGGCGATCAGACACCAGCTCCCTGGCAAGACAGGTACCGATGACGGCGGTGCCGTCGAGGCAGAGGATGGTGTCAACGAGATCGGTGCGATATTTTTTCGCCAGCTCCTTGGCCACGTCGATGGCCTCGTTCAGCCGGGTTTTGTGGGCGGAGATGTCGATGTAGTAGTTGATGTGGCTGTGGTTGGTGGCAAAGTGACCGCGGGCCACGCGAAGCGGCACATTTCCTCTCTTGATGGGCAGTTCACGGATCTCGATCATGGTACAGTCCTCCTTTTCGGTATTACTGTTTTTATTGTAACTCCTATCATCCTGATTTGTCAAGAGTTTCTGCCTTTGGATTGACAAAAAAACGGATAACCGCTATAATACAGACGAGATTATATCATTGATTGGAGGCGCTTTTTCTATGTCGACTGAAACGATCCTGCAGTTGGTAGGTTATTTTTCCACGCTGCTGGTGCTGATTTCCTTCCTTATGACCTCCGTGGTGAAGCTCCGGCTGGTGAACCTGGTGGGCTCGGGGATTTTTGTGGTCTTTGCGATCCTGACGAAGTCCTATCCCACGGCCATCATGAACCTGGGGATCTGCGCCATCAATATCTATTTCCTGATCCGCCTGGCAAAATCCAAAAGCCTGACGACATGCTTGCCCATTGAGCGGGACAATGCCTATCTGAAGGAGTTCCTGAAGCTCTACCGGGAGGACATCCGCGCCTATTTCCCGGACTTTGATCCGGAGCAGACGGAGGCGGACACGGCTTACTTCGTCTATTACGATATGAACCCTGTGGGGCTGATTATGGGCAGACGCAAAGAGGACGGAGCGCTGGACATCAGCCTGGATTACACCACCCCCAAGTATCGGGACGCCTCCGTGGGCCGCTATCTCTATCCCCGGCTGCTGGAGGAGGAGGGCTTCACGGCCCTGGAGCTTCGGGGCGCCTCTGAGAAGCATGAGAAATATCTGCGAAAGATCGGCTTCCGCAGAGAAGGCGACAGCTACAAGCTGACGAAGCAGGAGCTTGCCCTGTGAAGCTGCTCTATGCGGAGGACGAGCGCGGCCTTTCTGAGGCTGTGGTGGACGTTCTGCTGTACCACAAGTATCGGGTGGACGTGGTCTATGACGGCCAGGAGGCCCTGGATTACGCGGAAAATGACCGTTACGACGGCATCATCCTGGACGTGATGATGCCCCAAAAGAGCGGCCTGGAGGTACTGAAGGCGCTCCGGGCCCGAGGGGACAAGACCCCGATCCTCCTTCTGACCGCCAAGGCCGAGGTGGAGGACCGGATTCAGGGCCTGGATCTGGGGGCCGACGACTATCTGCCCAAGCCCTTTGCCATGGGAGAGCTGCTGGCACGGATCCGGGCCATGCTCCGCCGACGGGAGGAATTCACGCCCGATCTGCTGCAGCTGGGAAACCTGAGCCTGGACCGCCGGAGCTATACCCTCAGCGTGGGCGAGAAGCACCTGCTGCTGCCCAAGCTGGAATACCAGATCATGGAGCTTTTCCTGCTGAACCGGGGCGTCTATCTCTCCACCGAGGATATTCTGGTGAAGGTCTGGGGCTATGACACTGAGGCCGAGCTGGGGATTGTCTGGGTCTATATCTCCTATCTGCGCAAGAAGCTTGCCGGCCTTGGCGCCAACGTCGTCATCCGGGCCAAGCGGAACATCGGCTATACGCTGGAAGTGAAATCATGATCCGAACGCTGAAACGAAAATTCATTCGGTCCGCCATGATCGCCGTGACGGTCCTGCTGGTGGTCCTGCTGGGTGCGGTGAACGTCGTCAACGCCTGGACCACAGCCCGGGACACCGAGCGTCTGCTGGAAGAGCTGGTGCAGATGGAGGTCCAGGGCCGCCCCGAGCGGCCCCCCGGGGAGAGCTTTCCGACAGGGGAGGAGCCGCCGGGCCCGCCGGAGGGCGAAGACCGGCCCCAGTGGGAGGAGAGGCCCCGGGGCTTTCTGGGCACCGTTTTCACCGACAATGACCGGATGGCCGCCGTCTACGTCGCCGTCCGGGTGAAAGACGGGGCTGTGACAAACGCCGACGTCAGCCGGATCTCCGACCTCAGCGAGGCGGAGGCCGCAGCCCTGGCCGCGGAAGTGATCGCCCGGGGCGAGACCGCGGGCAGAGAGGGCAGCTTCCGCTTCGCTTCCGCCGCGGATCGGGACGGCGAGCGGGTCTACGTGTTTCTGGAGAACTCCGCCCGTCGGAACGCGGTGCTGCGGGTGGCGATCCTTTCCGCCTTGGCGGGGCTGGGCGGATGGCTGTTGATGCTGGGCCTGGTGATCCTGCTGGCAAAGCGGACCATTGCCCCCGTCGCGGAAAATATGGACCGACAGCGTCAGTTCGTTACCGACGCGGGTCATGAGCTCAAGACGCCTCTGGCCATCATCCAGGCCAACACCGAGGCCATGGAGCTGATCGTCGGCGAGAACAAGTGGAGCCGCAACATCAAGGCCCAAGCCGCCCGGCTGACGGAGCTGACGCAAAACCTGCTGACGCTGGCGCGGGCGGAGGAGGCCCCCGCCGCAGGCAGCTTCGTGCCGGTGGATCTTACCGGGCTGACGGAAAAGAGCGTTCAGATGTTCCAGACCTCCCTGGAGCAGAAGAAGCTGCGGCTGGAGGCGGAGCTGGACCCCGGCGTTACGGTTCCGGGCAGCGAGGCCCAGCTGGGGAATCTCTGCTCCATCCTCTTTGATAACGCCGTGAAGTACGCTGTTCAGGGCTCCGCCCTGAAGCTGAGTCTGAAGAACGGGGAGAAAACCTGTACCCTGCGGCTGGAAAACCGTTGTGACAAGCTGCCGGACTGCCCGCCGGAGCGGCTCTTTGACCGCTTCTACCGGGGCGACGAGGCTAGGAACCAGCGCTCCGGCGGCTTCGGCATCGGCCTCTCCGCCGCCCGGGTCATTGCCCTCCGGCACCGGGGCCGCCTGGAGGCGGAGTACCCTGCAGAGGACAGGATCGCCTTCACCGTGACCCTGCCAGCCGCGGCCCGGGAGGACCGGGCATAGAACAACCTGAAAGGATGAGATCTCATGCGCAAACGCCTGCTCACTTTGCTGCTCTGCGCCGCCCTGCTGCTGACGCTGGGCGGCTGCGCCGAGCTGTCCCTGCTGCCCACCGGCCTTCAGACGGAGCCCAGTGAAAGCGCCGCGCCCACGGAGACCGGGGACAGCGCTCCGCTTCCTGCCCCCGACTTTCCCGAACAGAGCTTCAGCTTCCTGAAGGACACGATGTACGTGGGCCTCGACGACGGGGTGCTGGAGATCGTTTCCGACAGCGGCTATTTCCACTGGGGGGAGGATCTGCCGATGCTGTCCGAAAGCGGCGTCAGCCAGGATAACACCACGGCCCGCCCGGAGTTCTACAAGGACGGCGGCTATACGTATTACTACTACGCCGACGGGGTGCTGACGCCCCAGAACGAGTGGAGTTTCTACCATGCCTGCTCCCGGGACGGCAGGATCGCCATTGCCCGCCCGGAGGGCGAGGAAAACGTCTCGGTGATCCTGCGGGACGGCGTGGTTACGGAGCGGCTGGAGGCCGGCGGCACCGACTACGTCATGTCCCCCGGAGGCAGCGCGGCGCTGTTTCTGAGCTATCCCACCCAGAACGGAAACGAGCCTGTCGCCATGCTCTGGCAGGAGGGCAAGGGCCTGACGGAGTTGGGGAAAAAGCTTTACCCCGTGGCCGTCGCGGACAACGCGGAATACGTCTATCTTCGGTTCACGGGTCCCTCCGGCCCCCTGCTGGTCCAGCGGGGCGCTGATCAGGCGAGCGCCCGGATGGTCCAGCTCCGCTGGGTGGATGGGCTGGTGGTCTTCAACCAGGACTACTCGGAGGTCATCGCCGCCGGGGAGCGCTTCGCTTATTGGTCCGTCCAAGGCCGGGAGTCCGTCCAGGTCCCGGCGGACGCCGTCCACCTGGTGCTGCCGGACAAGGCGCTGGGCAAGCCCCTGGGAGAATCCTGGAGCGGAGAGCGCTGCTTTGGCGTCAGCAGCTTCCAGGATACGCTTTTCATTGACTATACCACGGATCACTGGACCCTGCGCCGCCTGCACATGGCCGCCGACGGCAGCGTCGGCGCCGACGTTTTGAGCGAGGCGCTGGATTGGGATGACGTGAAGCTCTCCGCCGACGGCGGCGCGGCCGCATGGCGCAGCGGAAAGACCATCTATTGGATGCCGGTCTCTCCCGCTGACCGCCGGGAGAACTGCCGGCCCGTCCCGATCTGCGAGGGCTTCGACTCCCCGAACGGCTTTGCCATCTCCGCCGACGGTATGACCGTGTACTACGTCAGCGAGGAGGGCCTGCAGGCCTGGCGCGACGGGGAGACCGTGCAGATCGTTGCCCGGGGAGACTACGGCGTCTTCTATCCGGTGGGCAACGCCGTCTTCTACGTGAAGGATCGGAAGCTGTACGGCTGGAACGGCACAGTCTCCCGCTGCCTCACTGAGGAGCTGCCCTGGGTGCGCGTCGAAGGCTCTACCAACGAATTCCTGCTCTTTTCCTCCGCGGACTACGCCCTCTTCCGGGTGGGCGACGAGCTGCGGATCGATCCTGTTCCCTGATGACCGTACGAAGGGCCGGATCTCTGTGCTTGCCGCACAGGGATCCGGCCCTTTTCTTTTGCGCTTTTTTGCCTTGTCAGTTGCCTTCCATATCCATCTCGGCCCAGTTGAGGTACACGATCTCGCCTGCCGCGTTGGTCTTCACCACGGCGGGACAGCCCCCCCGGGCAAAGACCGAGACAGGATAGCCCAGCTCCGCATCGGCGGCCACGGGATAGCGGGCGGCGATGCGGCTGCCGACGGCCAGCGTGAAGTCCACGGGGGAGATCTCCGTGATCCACAGGGCTGTGCCGCCATCGGTCACCTGCCAGACGATCCCGCAGAACTCGGCGTCACAGTTGGGCGCACTGCCCTCGGCGTCGAGGTCATAGCTCCCCTTCACCAGCATAGCGTCATAGATCTCGGGAAAGGAAGCGAAGGTATCCGCGTCGTAGATGATGTTGGTCAGGAGCAGACGGTCGGTGCCGGCGCAGCTGGTCCAGCCCTGGATCCAGTAGTCACCGAAGGCGTCGGGCGCTCCGCCCTCCTCCAGGGTGAAGCTGATCCGGTCCGGAAGAGCGCCCTCCTCCGCGAAATAGTGCTCCAGCTTCCAGGACCCCTGGAACCGGACGCCGTCCGTCTGGCGGATGGCGTAGAAGCTGCCGTCCTCCAGCAGCTGGATGGAGATGCCGGGGATACCGGTGATCTCCGGGCTGTCTACGGCGTCCTCCTCGGCGGGGAAATAGCTCCAGACACCGATCAGGAAGTCCCGCAGAGCTGCCGCATCCTCGAAGTCCAGTGAATCAGCCCCCGGCGCCTCCGGCGCCTCGGTGGGTTCCGCGGTCTGCGCTGCCGTCGTTTCCGCAGGCGCTTCGGGAGACGGGTCCGTGGGCGTTTCGGGAAGCGGCTCGGTGGGCGCTTCGCTCTGGGGCGTGGGGGCTTCCGTCTCGCTGACAGAGGCCGGAGCCTCCGTCAGGACTGCGGAGGAGGGCTCCGTGGGTTCCGTTGTGGGCGTCGTCTCGCCACTGCAGGCGCTGAGACCCCACAACAGAAGGAGCGCTGCCAGCAGGCAAATACAAGCTCGATGTATGTTCATGGCTGTTTTCCTCTGCTTTCGCCGGCGGAGCTCAGCGCTTCATGGAGACGGCCTTGCGGCATTTTTCAGCCAGGACCTCGGGGGTGAGGCCGAAGTGCTCGAGGACGGCGTTGGCGGTGCCGCTGCGGCCGAAGGTATCGTTGACGCCGTGACGGATCACGGGAACGGGGCAGTTCTCCGCCAGCAGCTCAGCCACCGCGCCGCCCAGGCCGCCCAGGACGGAGGCCTCCTCGGAGGTAACGACGGCGCCGGTCTCCTTAGCCGCCTTCAGCACCAGCTCCTCGTCCAGGGGCTTGATGGTGTGCATGTCGATGACCCGAGCGGAGATCCCCTCGGCAGCAAGGATCTCTCTTGCCTTCAGGGCCATGCCCACCATGATGCCGGTGGCGATGATGCTGACGTCGGAGCCGTCGGCGACGGTGACGCCCTTGCCCAGCTCGAACTTGTAGCCCTCCAGCTCGTCGGTGAAGATCTCCGTGGCGGAGCGGGCCAGACGCAGATAGGCGGGGCCCTCGTAGTTCAGCAGGGCCTCCACGGCCAGACGCATCTCGTTGCCGTCGCAGGGGCAGAGCACCAGCATCCCCGGGATCTGCCGCATCAGAGCGAAGTCCTCGGTGCACTGGTGCGTGGCGCCGTCCTCGCCCACGGAGATGCCGCCGTGGGAGCCCACCACCGTCACGTTCAGATGGGGATAGCCGATGGAATTGCGGACCTGCTCGTAGGAGCGGCCTGTGGCGAAAATGGCAAAGGTGTTGCTGAAGGGCTTGAGGCCGCAGGTCGCCATGCCGGCGGCGATGCCCGTCATGTTGTTCTCGGCGATGCCGCAGTCAAAGAAGCGGTCGGGATAAGCGGCCCGGAAATCCTTGGTCATCGTGGCCATCGCCAGGTCGGCGTCCAGGACCACTAAGTTGGGGTACTTCTCCGCGAATTCCACCAGGGCTTTGCCGTATGCGGCGCGGGTCGCGATCTTTCCTGCCATATCAGTTCTCCTCCAATTCTTTGATCTTGGCCTCGAGCTCCGCCTTGGCGATGGCGAACTCGTCGGCGTTGGGGGCCTTGCCGTGCCAGCCGGCCTGATTCTCCATGAAGGAGACGCCCTTGCCCTTGACGGTGGCCATCAGAATGGCGGTGGGCCTGCCCTTGGTGCCCCGGGCCTCGGCCAGCGCCGCCAGAATCTGGGCGATGTCGTGGCCGTTGATCTTTACCACATGCCAGTTGAAGGCCTCCAGCTTCTTGTCCAGAGGCTCGGTGGGCATCACGTCCTTGGTGGCGCCGTCGATCTGCAGACCGTTGACGTCGATGAAGACGCAGAGATTGTCCAGATCCCACTTGGCGGCGGCCATGATGGCCTCCCAGATCTGGCCCTCGGCCATCTCACCGTCGCCGCAGATGGCGTAGCTGCGATAGGCCTTGCCCTGAAGCTTGGCGGCCAGCGCCATGCCCACCGCGGTGGAGAGCCCCTGGCCCAGAGAGCCGGTGGACATGTCCACGCCGGGAACGTACTTCATGTCGGGGTGGCCGGAGAGATGGGCCTTGATGGAGCGGAGCAGCTGCAGATCCTCCACGGGGAAAAAGCCCCGCAGCGCCAGCACCGCATAGAGGGCGGGAGCGCAGTGCCCCTTGGAGAGAACGAAGCGGTCCCGGTCCTCCCACTTGGGATTGGCCGGATCCACGTTCATCTCGTTGAAGTAGAGCGTGGTCAGAGCGTCCAGGCAGGAGAGAGAGCCGCCGGGGTGTCCGGAGCTGGCGCGGTGCACCGCCTCCACCGCCAGCAGCCGTGCCTTGTAGGCCGTGATGGCCAGGTCTTTGCCGTACAGTTTTTCCATAGTATCCTTCCTTTAATTACAGTTATTGTTGGTCGAGGAGGGCGCGGAAACGCTTGCAGACGTATTCCGGCGTCTCGCCGTCGGGCTTATACCAGAACTCCGTGACATAGCGGCGGACGCCGATGGCCCAGGCCGCGGCCACGGCCCGTTCAAAGTTCACATGGCCGGTCCCGTAGGGAAGCTCCCGGTAAACGCCGGGCTTCGTCTCCTTCAGATGCAGGGCAGCGACCGCGGAGCCGCCGCTGCGCAGGTCCTCCGCGGGATCGATCCCCAGGGGCAGGCAGCCGTTGGTGGTATTGCCGATATCGGGATAGAGCTTGAGGTAATTCGAGCCGATTTTGTTGACCCAGTGCAGACCCTTGCCGACGGTGTTCATAAAGTCGTTTTCCATGGTCTCAAAGGCCAGCTGAACGCCCGCGACGGCGGCCTGTTGGCTCAGCTCCCGGATCGCCTCCTCAAACAGAAGCTCGGTTTCTTCGGAATGGGGCTTGAAGTAGACGTCGTAGCCCGGGATCATCAGGACCCGGACGCCCAGGTCCTCGGCAGACCGATGGCGTGGGAGGCGATGTCGATACCGCGGCCGCGCACGGCGGGGTCCGGGTCGCCCAGGGCAAACTTGGTCAGCGCGGAGGCGTTGAGGGTGCGGATCGGCATATCCAGCTCATACATCCAATCCACCAGCTGCTTCCGCTCAGCCCTGGAGCTGTAGACCCGGGCGATCTTTCCCTCGGTGGCGTCAATGCTGATCTCCACGAAGTCGTATCCCGCCTCTTTGGCAATGCGCAGCTTCTCCGGCCAGGACAGCTCCGGCATGGCCTTTTCGTAGAGACCCAGCGTATAGCGCTTCTGTTTCATATCCATAGTATCCTTCCTTTTCATCGTTCGCGGACGGCGGAAACGTCAATGTTGGACGTCGTATTTTACAAAACGCTTCCCGCACTTCTTCTGCACGAAGTTCTTCAGCGCTTCGGCGCTGCAATCCATCCCGTCCTTTGGGAGGATATAGAAGGCTCTGCCCTTGACCTCCATAAAGAAGGTCTTATCGGTCTCAAGCAGACTGTAGACGTCCTTGAATCTGCTGCGGGCAAAGGATTTCTGGCCGTTGATCTTCAGCTCCACGCCGTTGTCGTCCACCTGAACGTGGACTTTTTTATTCAGATAGTGCTTGCGGTAGCGTTCTACGGAGCTGTCCGCCTTTTTCCGTCCGACGGCAAAGGCCAGCAGCAGGATCAGCGCGAAGAGCACCATGGGCACCAGAAAGCCCACGGAGAAGCCCTTCAGGAGCATCAGCACGAGAAAGACGAGCATGCCCGCTGCGCCAATCAAGCCCAGCACGAGCCTTGTGGCGGGGGAGACGGCGGTTTTCATCCGATACATGGCCTCAAAATCGTTCAGCACCTCCTCGGTGTAGACGAATATGCCCTTAAACTGCTCTTTGTTGGCGCTTCCCATCTTAGCCCTTCCCCTGACCGTAGTAGGCGTTGGGTCCGTGCTTGCGCATGTAGTGCTTATCCAGGATGCGCTGAGGCGCGGGGAGAGCGGCGGGATCCACCTGACGGGTGAAGAT
>JAFYAB010000077.1 GCA_017540945.1 Oscillospiraceae bacterium
GCCGGGCTCGCCGATCAGGCAGGGGTTGTTCTTCTGGCGACGGTTGAGGATCTGGATGACCCGCTCGGTCTCCTCCTCCCTGCCCACGATCCGGTCCAGCTTGCCCTCCCGGGCGCGCTCCGTCAGATCCAGGCAATAGGCGTCCAAGAACTTATGCTTCTTCTTGGGGGGCTGTGCGGGCGGCGCGGGATTGGTCTTGGGCTGCTCGGGCCGCGGGGCGGGGACGTTTCCGCTTCCCTGGCCCATCATGCCGCCGAAGAGCTTGTTGAGGAAGGGGAAGGTGGCGGTCTGGCCGTCCATATCCTCGTCCTCGGGTACGTCCGGATCCTGGTTGGGATTCCCCCCCAGCATGGACATCATCTCTCCTGAGAGATTTTCCAGGTCCTCGTCGGAGATGCCCATTTGCTTGACCATGTCGTCGACCTGCTTGATGCCCAGGTCCTTGGCGCATTTGAGGCAAAGACCCTCGTTGGTGGTCCTGCCGTTTTCGATCTTGGTGATAAAAATCACAGCCACGTTTTTATTGCAGCGGCTGCAAAGTGTGGGTTTCATCAATAGAGACGCCTCCTTTCAAGGAGCTTTTCAAAATGGAAACGACCTCATCCGTCATCCGCCTTGCGGGGGACGGCGGATACCGCCTTCCCCAGAGGGGAAGGCTTTATAAGGTCATGGAATAAACAGCTTGGTGCCGCCGCTGCCGATCAGGAGAGCGGTGCCGTCGGTGCGAACGATGACGCGGGTGGCCGCCTGGATCTCCACGCTGTGTTCGTAGGGGTTCAGCCTGCGGTCATAGGTCTGCAGGTACATGTCGGTCAGTACGGCGGCGTACTTTCCCGCCGCGGAAACGGAGCGGACCCGGTCGGGTAGCTCCTGTTCGCCCAGGCGCTCCCCTTCTGCATTCAGGGTCAGGATCCGGCTGCCCCCGCCGCCCCTGCTCAGGGCCAGGATCAGCCAGCCCTCCGTGCTGACGCTGAAATCAATCAGCTCGCCCGGCTCCAGGGCAAGCTCCGTCAGCCGTTCGCCCTCGGTATTCAGGAAAACGATCTCGTCCTGGGCCACAGCCATCAGATGGGACCGGTCCAGGAAGCGGAGCTCATAGACCACCTGGTTGCCCATGTCCACCCGGACTGCGGAGCTCTCGTCGCTTTCCAGATCCGCCAGGGGCTCGTCGGTCCGCAGGATGGTGACGCCGGAACGGTAGATGCTGTTCTGCTCCTCCAGGCTGGCCGCCGCCAGACAGGCGCCCTTTTCGGAGACAGCGCAGGCGTTGAGATAGCGGGTCCGGGAGGAAAAGCGATAGATAGGCGCCTGGTCCGGATTCAGCACCGTGGCCATGGCCTTGCAGCCGCTCTCCGCGGTCAGGTAGGCCGTATAGCCGTCGTCGCTGACGGAGGCGTCGATGAAGGAGCCGCTCATGGCTCCGTCCGTCAGGGTGCTGCCCCCGCTGCCCACGCCGCAGGCATAGGAGCTGCCGGGGCTGAAGAGCAGGCTGACATCGCCGCCGGTGCGCAGGATGGGCGTGGGCAGGGCGCCTTGGATGAAGGCCTTCTGCTCTCCCTCCAGAGAATAGAGGGTGAGGCCGCCCTCGGTCCCCACCAGCAGGCCGTCGTCAAAGCCGGCGTAGACGTTGCCCGCGCCGCCCTCAAAGGCGATGCGGCCATAGCCCTCCTTGTCCCGCAGGCCCATATAGCGGAAGAAGCGGACCACCCGGTCCGGATTGACCACCTTGGGGAAGATCATCCAGGCGGCCAGCAGCAGGATCAGCAGCAGGGCGATCAGGATCAGAATGATTCTGACCCGGATCCCCGTTCGGCCTGCCGGCTTCGCCGCAGCTTTTGTGGGATTATTCAACCTGAAACACCGCCTTTCCGTCATCATACCAGAGCCGGGTCATATACAGACCGCCCGGAGGCGCCGTAGGGCCGGCGGCGGTACGGTTCTTCCCGGCCAGGATCCCGGCCACCTCCTCCGGACGGAACTTGCCCTCTGCGGCGTAGACCGCGGTGCCCACCATGGCCCGGGCCATATTGTAGAGGAAGCCATCGGCGCAGATCCGGCAGGAGATCAGATCCCCCTCCCGCTCCACGTCGAAGTGGTAGACCGTCCGAACCGTGGATTTCACGTCGGTGCCCACGGAGCGAACCGCGGCAAAGTCGTGGGTCCCCACGAAGCAGTCCGCCGCCCGCTGCATGACGCGCTCGTCCAGGCGCTTGGGATAAAACCAGGCGCGGTTGACATAAAACGGATCCCGGATCCGGGAATTGTAGATGAGATAGGTGTATTCCTTCTTCACGCAGGAGCCGATGGCGTTGAAGCCCTCGTGGACCTCAAAGGCGTCGGAGACCACGATATCCTCGGGCAGATGCGTGTTCAGCGCATAGGGCAGCCGCTCCACAGGGATGCCGGAATCGGTGCGGAAGTTCGCCACATAGCGCTTTGCGTGGACCCCCGCGTCGGTCCGGCCGCAGCCGGTCAGATGGACCGGATGGCCCACCACCATAGCCGCCGCCTTTTCCAGCGTAGCCGCCACGGAGACCGCGTTCTTCTGGACCTGCCAGCCGTGGTAGGCGGAGCCCTCGTATTTCAAAACTAATGCAATATTTTTCATCGTACTTCATTCCAGTGAACAATGAAGAGTGAAAAGCGAATAGTTTCGGAGTTTTTCAATCGTCGCTGAGCGACACCTTAACTCCTCATTCTTCATTTTTCACTTTTCACTCAAAGGCTATAGTGCCGTAAAACGATGACCCCTGCCAGCAAGAGTCCGCCTGCGAGAAAGGCCGTCAGGTCGAGCCGGGAGAAACGCAGGACCTTAAGCCGCGTCCGGCCCTCGCCGCCGTGGTAGCAGCGGCACTCCATGGCGGTAGCCAGCTCGTCGGCGCGCCGGAAGGCGCTGACAAAGAGGGGCACCAGGATGGGGATCAGCGCCTTGGCCCTGCGGATCAGGCTGCCGGTCTCGAAGTCTGCGCCTCTGGCCTTCTGGGCGGAGATAATCTTGTCGGTCTCCTCGATCAGGGTTGGGATGAAGCGCAGGGCGATGGACATCATCATCGCCAGCTCGTGGACCGGAACATGGAGCTTCTTCAAGGGGCTCATGAGGCGTTCGAGGGCGTCCGTCAGGGCGATGGGCGAGGTGGTATAGGTCAGCAGGAAGGTGCCGCAGACCAGCATCATGATCCGCAGGACCATGAAAAACGCCGTTTTCACGCCCTCGGACCAGATCTCGAAGATCCACCAGTCCAGCAGCAGCGTACCGCCCTTGGTATAGAAGAGATTGAGCACGCCGGTGAAGAGAATGAAAATCAGCATGGGCTTCAGGCCCCGGGTCATAGACTTGAAGGGGATACGGCCCAGAACCGTAGCCGAGACCAGAAAGACCAGCACCAGCGCGTAGGAGCACCAGGACTTTGCCAGAAAGAGCGCGACGATGTAGGCAATGAGGATCAGGATCTTGGTACGGGGATCCAGCCGGTGAACAACGGTCTTGCCGGGGAAGAACTGACCCAGAGTGATGTCCTTCAGCATACGATCCCCTCCCTCCGCTCCATGAGACGCGCCAGGGCGTACTTCACGGTATAGACGTCGGCGGGCACAGCCAGGCCCTTCTCCCGCAGCAGGCGGAAGACGGTGGTGACCTGGGGCACGGAGAGGCCCATTTCCGTCAGCTCTGCGGAATGGGTAAAGATCTCGGCGGGGACGCCGTCCATGGCAACGGTCCCATGGTTCATGACGATCAGGCGGCTGCAGAGCGCGGCCACCTCCTCCATGGAGTGGCTGACCATGATGACGGCGGCATTCTGGGCCTGCTGATAGGCCCGGATGTTCTCCAGAATTCCCGCCCGACCCGCGGCGTCCAGACCGGCGGTGGGCTCGTCCAGGATCAGCACGTCAGGCTCCATGGCGATGACGCCGGCGATGGCGACCCGGCGCTTCTGACCGCCGGAAAGATCGAAGGGGGACTTCTCCAGCAGCTCGTCGTCGATGCCGACAAAGCCCGCGGCCCTGCGGACCCGGGCATTCAGCTCGTTTCCGCTGATTCCCTGGTTTTTGGGGCCGAAGGCGATGTCCTTCCAGCAGCTCTCCTCAAAGAGCTGATACTCCGGGTACTGGAACACCAGACCCACACGGCCGCGGATGGAATGGGTGAATTTTTTATCCTTCCAGATATCCTCGCCCTTGAAGAGCACCTTACCGGCCGTGGGCTTCAAAAGGCCGTTCAGGTGCTGAATCAGGGTGGATTTACCGGAGCCGGTATGTCCGATAACGCCCACCAGCTCGCCGGGACGGAACGAGAGATTGATATGTTCAATGGCGACATGTTCAAAGGGCGTACCCGCACTGTACACATGCGTCAGATCTTTTACTTCAAGAATGGGAGTGGTAGGGTCCAAAGAGGTATCCTCCATAATCAAGCGTTCAGGTCAGGGCTTTGGCAATTGCTTCCGCACATTCCTCCGGGGTCAGGGCATCCAACGGCAGGTCCCAGCCGGCCTTGCGCAGCTCGTTCAACAGGTCCACGGTCTGGGGAACATCCAGGCCCGCCTTGCGGAGGGCGTCCACCTGGGAGAACACCTCCCGGGGGCTGCCGTCCAGCAGAATGCCGCCCTCGTGCATGACCACGACCCGGTCCGCACCGACGGTCTCATCCATGTGGTGGGTAATCAGGACGACAGTGATGCCCTGCTCCCGGTTCAGACGGGAAATGGTGGAGACCACCTCCTCCCGGCCGCGGGGGTCCAGCATGGCGGTGGGCTCGTCCAGCACGATACAGCGGGGCTGCATGGCCAGGACGCCCGCAATGGCGATGCGCTGCTTCTGGCCCCCGGAGAGCAGATGGGGCGCGTGCTCCCGGTACTCATACATGCCGACGATCTTCAGCGCCTTGTCCACCCGCTGGCGGATCTCCGGGGAGGGCACGCCCAGGTTTTCCGGGGCGAAGGCCACATCCTCCTCCACCACGTTCGCCACGATCTGATTGTCCGGGTTCTGGAAAACCATGCCAATCTGGCGGCGGATGTCCAGCAGCAGCTCCTCGTCGGCGGTGTCCAGCCCATCCACCCAGACCTTGCCGCCCGAGGGCAGCAGCACCGCGTTGAAATGCTTGGCCAGGGTGGACTTGCCGCAGCCGTTGGGCCCGATGATGGCCGTGAAGCTGCCCTCAGCGATCCGGATATTCAGATCCTCGAACACCGGCAGCGCCAAACGCTCACCGGAGGCGGGGTAGGTAAAGCTCAGATTTTCGGTGGTTATAAGATTTGACATAGGTTATCCTCTTGTTGTAGTGAATCCCGCAAAGTGCAGAGTTGCGGTGCCGCTGCGCGACGAATAATACCGAAACCATTCAGGATTCACTTGGCAATCCAGCGTCCCGTGGCTCCGCAGGGCAGGCAGAGTCCGGAGGCTGTTACCGGAAGGCCCAGCTCCCGGGATTCGGTGCGGCCGCCGTATTTCTTTGTCAGGATGCTGTCGAGCATATAGCCCACCACGGAGGGGGCCAGGCCGGTGGTGTAGGAGTTCACCAGCACGAAGAGGGGCTGATCCGAGAGGACCCGGCTCACCTGCTCCAGGAAGGGCCAGAGGCTGGTTTCCAGCTTCCAGATCTCCCCGGAGGGCCCGCGGCCATAGGAGGGCGGATCCATGATAACAGCGTCATAGCGCTTGCCCCGGCGGATCTCCCGTTCCACGAATTTGCCGCAGTCGTCCACGATCCAGCGGATGGGGGCGTTTTCCAGGCCGGAGGCCCTGGCGTTGTCCCGAGCCATCTGGACCATTCCCTTGGCCGCGTCCACATGGCAGACGGAGGCGCCGCCCGCGGCGGCGGCCAGGGTGGCCCCGCCGGTATAGGCAAACAGGTTCAGCACGTTGATCGGACGGTCCGCAGCGCGGACGGTATCGGTGATAAAGTCCCAGTTCACCGCCTGCTCCGGGAAGACGCCGGTATGCTTGAAGTTCATGGGCTTGATCAGAAAACACAGGTCCCGATAGCGCAGCGTCCAGTGCTCCGGCAGCTTGTGCTCATTCCAATGGCCGCCGCCGGAGCTGGATCTGGCATAGCGGGCGTCTGCGCGCCGCCAGCGGGGGTCCGTCTTTGGGGTGTTCCAGATGACCTGGGGGTCGGGGCGGATCAGGATATACGTCCCCCAGCGCTCGAGCTTTTCTCCGTCCGAGGCGTCCAGGACCTCGTATTCCTTCCATTGGTCAGAAATCCACATGGTATCGTTCTCCCAAGTCTATGGTCTGTCAATCGTCGGGTCCCGGCTCCGGCTCCTCGTCGGAGGGAGGCTGCGGCTCCTCGTCGGAGGAGGGCTCCGGATCAGGCTCCGGATTGAGGAAATCCATGGCCTCCAGAACCGCCTTTTGCAGCTCCACCAGCCGCGCGTGGGTGTGAACGGGACAGACCAGAATATTGTTGGCCTTCAGGGCGTCGGCCAGGGTCGGGTTATCGTTCTCCCCATCCTTCAGCATATAGAGCGTCTTTCGCTCCAGAGGGTTGTTCTTAAACGCCCGCAGAGAGGGGACGACAGCCGCCAGCGCCTGGAATTCCGGGCTGTTGACGATCTTGTTGTAGGCGATGCAGTCGTTGTTGGCGCAGTAGCTAAGGCCGGCGTTCCCGTCGGGGTGGCAGATCTGGATGTCAAAGCTCAGGTGGGCGTCGCAGGTGTTCTCCGGAACGTCGGAGGCAAAGAGGCTGACCGCCTTCGGCGTACATTTGGGACCTGCCAGCAGTCCGGTCTGGCTGCAAACCTGGACCGTGACGAAGTTCTCGTCGTCCGGCTGTACGAAATCGCCGATCTCCTCCTTGCTCATGCCGTCCATAACCTTCGTCATGACCGCTTTCCACATCAGCACGGCGGGATTCAGATTCACCACGGGCCGGATCTCCTCCGGATCGTCAAAGCCGCACCAGACGGAAGCGGTATACTTGGGCGTAAAGCCGGAGAACCAGCGGTCCCGGTTGTCGGAGGAGGTGCCGGTCTTGCCCGCCACGGGAACGCCGTTGAACTGGGCGTTGGTGCCGGTGCCGTAGAGGCAGGCGTAGCGCAGCATATAGAGCATATACCAGTTGGCGTGAGTGCTCAGGGCCGTATGGCTCTGCTGGGTGTTGTCCAGGATCAGATTGCCCTCGGCGTCCTCCACCTTTGTGTAGGTCCGGGCTTTGCGCCAGACGCCGTTGTTGGGGAAGCTGGCGTAAGCCGTGGCCATTTCACGAACGGTGACGCCGTGGGTGAGCTGGCCCATGCTGAGGGGGCCCAGGTTGATGTCTGAGAAGGTCTGGCCGTTGATTTCCTCGGATTCCACCAGATTTGTCAGCCCAAAGCGCTCCCTGGCAAAGTTGAAGCTGTTCTCAGGCGTCACGTCCGCCAGGACCTTGACCGCGATGGTGTTCAGGGACTGGGCTACGCCGTTGATCACCAGCATCCAGCCGCTGTAGCGGCGGCTGTTGTTCTGGGGCCAGTCCTTGCCGTTGAGCTGCATATAGGGGGAGTCCTCATAGGCGGAGCCCGGTGTGATGATGCCCAGCTCCAGAGCGGGGCTGTACACCGTCAGCGGCTTGATGGAGGAGCCGGGGGACAGGCGGCTTTGGGTGGCGCGGTTCCAGGTGAGGTTGCCCTCCTTCTTGCCGACGCCGCCGGCCATGGCGACGATGTCGCCGCTCTCGTTGTCGATCAGCACGATCGCCGACTGCATCTGCTTGGAGGAATAGGTCTCGGGCACGTTCGACACGTCCTGATAGACCTCGTCCACCATGGCCTGGGCCGCCAGATCCAGGGTGGAATAGATGCGGAAGCCGCCGGTGGTGACCATCTGGTTGGCCGCGTCATAGGTGATGCCCTTCAGGGCCGCCAGATCGCGGCTGACGTCCCGGATAATGGTGTCCTCAAAGTAGGAATAGTAGTCCTTTTCCTCCACGTCGAACTGGTTTTCGTGGCCGCAGGTGGGACAGCTATAGTAGTCGCCCACCGCCTCGAACTTGTCGATCACGCCCTCAAAGCCGCATTCGGCGCAGGTGAATTTCTGATCGTCGGCGGTCAGGCTCTTGAATTCCAGCTCCTGCTCCTTCACCTGCTCGTAGGTTTCCCGATCCGGGATCGAGCCCTGCTCCAGCATGGCCTGGAGGATGAGCCGGGTCCGGTATTCGTTGTTCTCCGGATAGATATAGGGATCGTAGCGGGAAGGGTTGTTGGTGATGCCCACGATACAGGCGCATTCCTTGGTGGTGAGCTCGTCCAGCTCCTTGCCAAAGTAGATATGCGCCGCGCTCTTGACGCCGTAGGCGCCCTCGCCCAGATAGATCGTGTTCAGATACCAGGTGATGATCTCTTCCTTGGTATAGTTTTTTTCAAAGTCGAGCGCCTTGAAGATCTCCATCAGCTTTCGGCGAACGGTAACGTCCTTCTCGCCGGTCAGATTCTTGATCAGCTGCTGGGTCAGGGTGGAGCCGCCATAGGTGGAGCCGCCGATGAACATATTGGCCGAGGCGCCCAGGGTGCGCATCCAGTCCACGCCGTCGTGCTCCCAGAAGCGCTTGTCCTCGATGGCGACGGTGGCGTTGATCATGTCCGACGGGATCTCCTCATAATTCACCCAGATCCGGTTTTCCACCGCCAGCAGCTGGCGGATCTCCTCGTAATCTCCATCGGCGTTTTTCGCCAGAATGAAGGAGGACTGATTCAGCCGAACGCCGTTCAGATCGTAATGGGCAATGGGGATGATATCCTCTTCAATATAGGTTTTTCCTTTTTCATAGACCCGCACAGCGGCTACGCCCCCGGCGATGCCCAAAAAAACACAGACAGCCAGTAGCGTCGCGATCACCCGCCAGAGCACGTGGACCACAGCGCCGGAGATGGTGCGCTGGCCCGGATCCGGAGCTTTTTTCCGTTTAACGGTCTGTTCTTTATCCATAACTTTCCCTCCATTGCGGCAGAGCCGCGGCGGTACGAGAAGCGGCGTTTTCTTCTTCTGGGCGCAAACGTCCAGAATGTCATCCTATACTATACACCATAGACCCGCCGTTTGTCAAATAGATTGCCCCGCGGCGGGGAAAGTATTTACCGAAAATTCACAAACAGCGGTCCCCCGCCGACAGGCGGAAGACCGCTGGGCTTGTGTTCGCGTCAGCCAAAGCAGACAAAGCAGGAACGGGCGGCCTCCACCGTGATGTCCCGGGGCACAGCGAAGCACGGAATATGGAGCGAATCGCTGCCAGTGACCCAGGGCTTTCCGTCAGCGATCGCCGCATCGCCACAAATCTACAGAGTTTCTCATTCTCGCTCCAGATATCGCCGCTGACACAGCGGCAGCGGCGGATCACGATCAAATGCTCCGCCGGAATATCGTTGCTGTGCGCTGCGCGGGGGACATAACACTGCTGCCGTGTGGGATCGTCTGAATAATCCGGCCCAGGAAGCGGAAACAGCAAGGCGACTGGCGCGTACCATTCGCCCTCATGATGCAGGCAGGGCTGATCCGGCTGTCCAAAAGCTCCGTCGATCAGAATGGCGCCGCTGCCTGGGCTGAGATACAGTCAATGGCCGCGGGCGATCCGGAAAAGATTGGGGCCGGCCTCATAACGTTCAGCGCAGAAGTCTGTCCGCTCCGACAGAAGCAGCCCGTCAAAAGCTGTAATCGGATGCTTCCTCGGACTCTCCATTTCGGCGCCGGAAATCGGAGAGAATATGCAAAAGAGCGAGCCGCAGCCCTATCGGCCTGCTGCATCGCTCTCTGCTTTTGGTTTTTTGATTACACGCGCTCCTTGACCTTGGCCGCCTTGCCAAGACGATCACGCAGGTAGTACAGCTTAGCTCTGCGAACCTTGCCGCGGCGAACGGTCTCGACCTTGACGATGTTGGGCGCATGGATGGGGAACACCTTCTCGCAGCCCACGCCGTAGCTCAGGCGGCGGACGGTGAAGCTCTCCTCGATGCCGCCGTGCTTCTTGGCAACGACAGTACCCTCAAAAACCTGAACTCTCTCACGGGAGCCTTCCTTGATCTTGACGTGCACACGAACGGTGTCGCCCACCCGAACCACGGGGAGCTCTTCCTTCATGTACTGACTGGTCAGAGCCTTCATAAGATCCATGATCTTGTCCTCCTTTATATTTGGGCGTTCATGTCACAGGAAATGCCGCTGCGCTCCCGCGCCGGCAGTGCCAGAGGACCGCTCCATTCATAGGCCGATTTATTATAGCATACATTTTTCAAAATGCAAGCATTATTTTTACTTTTTCTGAAAAAACAATTCGAAAAAATTGAAAAAAGTTCTTGACAAACCCGGGGCCCTTGTGTATAATCACATACGTCGCCGGACATCGGCGGCGAAAGTACGGAAGGTTAGCTCAGCTGGGAGAGCACTTGCCTTACAAGCAAGGGGTCACAGGTTCGAGCCCTGTACTTTCCACCATATACCTGGCCCGGTGGTGCAGTCGGTTAGCACGCCAGCCTGTCACGCTGGAGGTCGACAGTTCGAGTCTGTTCCGGGTCGCCACTCACGAGCCAAGCCTTTTGGCTTGGCTCTTTTATCCGCCTCGGTAGCTCAGTAGGTAGAGCAGCGGACTGAAAATCCGCGTGTCGCCAGTTCAATTCTGGCCTGAGGCACCATTTGCGGGTGTAGCTCATCCGGTAGAGCGCCACCTTGCCAAGGTGGAGGTAGCGAGTTCGAGCCTCGTCACCCGCTCCAACGTGCATTCCGCACGACGAACGGCGGAAGCGACAGCTTCCGCCGTTCCAGTTCTGCCCCTTCCCTGCCAAAGTTCATACGGTGACGTAGCCAAGTGGTAAGGCAACGGTCTGCAAAACCGTCATTCACCAGTTCAAATCTGGTCGTCACCTCCA
>JAFYAB010000078.1 GCA_017540945.1 Oscillospiraceae bacterium
AGCTCAAGATGGAGGCCGAGCAGGCGGAGAACGACGCCCAGCACAACCATATCCATGAGCTGGGCGAGGCGGACAACGTGGAAACCATGACCAGCGAGGACAAAAAGAAAATGTGGGGCGACAATCCCATCCAGCTGTAAGGGATCGGCCCCGACGCCGGACAGCAGGAAAACAGCCGGATAGACGCGGCGGTCCGGGCAGGGAAAACGGCGCAGCAAAGGGAAAATCATACAGACCGCGCTCAGAAGCGGGCGGCCGGATCGGATCCGTGCCGCCCGCGGTGTTTTTTGCGGAAGGAGACAGGAGCTTTTTTTCGCCGTTTTTTGATCCGGCCGCTTTTTGTAATGTTTTTGTACGCTTTGGATGCTATACTAAGCACGGTAGACTGGACGTCGTATGGACTCAAGCCGGTTTCGCGGCGTCTTCTGCAAAACAAAAAACCGCATAAACAGGAGGAAAAAACATGTTTCAATCCGTTGTAGCCCCGATTGTGGAACTGCTCAACAACATCCTGACCCCGATGCTTCTGATCGTCGGCGCCGTGGGCGCGCTGTACTGCGTGATCCTGGGCGTTAAGTACGCCAAGGCGGAAGAGCCCCAGGATCGTGAGAAGGCCAAGGGAGCGCTGAAGAACGCCATCATCGGCTTCGTGCTGATCTTTGTGCTGATCCTGGCCCTCAAGCTCCTTACGCCCATCATGGTCAAGTGGGTCAACGAGAACGGCGGCAACATCTCCCTGACCTGAAGCGCAGCCCGAAAGCCTTCCCTCCTCTGAGGCGTGCTCGCCGCGTAAGCGGTGGGCGCCCCCCGCGGAGAGGGGGGAAGGCTCTCCGCGGGCCTTCGACCCGAGCGCACGGAAGCTCCGCGCGCCGGGGTCGGAGACTGCGCTCGCAGACTTCGAAACCCGTTCCTGCCGCAAAGTGTATATCTTCTCTCCAAAGGAGTTTTTCCGATAGAAAGGAGTTCCCCCCATGAAACATCGATTCACCCTCCGCCGGGGTGCGGCGATCCTGCTGACGGCGGTGATGACGCTGGGCTGCTTCTGGCCCTCGCTGACCGCCAAAGCCGTGGATTATTCCATTGACGACTCCGGCTTCAAGAACCCCCAGATCGACCACGGCTATATCTATCACTGGAAGAAGGGTATCCCGCCCGTCAACAGCTCCACCCGCATGAAAAAGTACCCCGTGCTGTTGACCTGGGACGGCAAGTACTACTTCCGGGTCACCGCGGACCTGGCCTCCGACGCGGAGGCCGTCATGGCCAACTGGACCTCCATGAAGAAGCATCTCTGGGTCACAGACAAGAAGTGGAACTGCATCATCAACGGCAGCTATTCGTCCGCCAACGGGTTTCCCCACATGGCCTGCCGCAAGGATATCCTCTATTCGAGCGCGCTTCTGAGCGACGGCGACTTCGCGGGCCTTGATTTCGAAACGCTGAAGAGCACCGGCAAGGGCATTTCCGTGGGCATCCCGGACGGCGTTCCCTATCTGATCCCTTACGAGGAAGCGAACACCGGGATGGAGTACATCCACCGGCAGGCCATGGCCCTCAAGAGTCCTTTTTGGGGGAATAAACAATCTTCCGAATTTGCAAAAGCTCCGATCTACGGCCTGGGCGTCAAGCTCTCAGACAACTGGTTTTGGGGCGAAAGCCACTCGGCCGAGAACGAAGAACATTACACCGACGGCGGCTTCCGCCTGGGCGAAAACTATATCGTGGGCGTTCGCAAGGACTGGTACGAGCCCAGGCGTGACGAGACCGGAAAGCTGATCTATTCCAACGGCTTCAACTGGATGCTCTACGGCCTGAACAACCGGAGCATGGAGCTGCTGGACAGAGACCTGACCGTTGATGCAGATGCCCGGGGTGACGACAACTATCTGGAAAGCTACGGTCCGAAGCAGGGGGACAGGGAGGCACAGGTCGTCTGGATGGAACGAACCGGCTGGTTCGTCATCAACAAGACGGTGGACGGGCAGAAGAAATACGCCTTCATGACCGTCGGCCTCCAGAGCAGGACGAAGGCCAGCAACAACCTCCAGCACGACATTTCCGACTGGAGCCAGCTCACCAATTTTATCGATGAGTTCAAGATCCGGCCCTGGATCGCTCTGTCCCACAGCCAAAGCGACCTTGAAACCAGAGGCTGCTGGTGCCCTTGGAAGGTCGAACAGATCTTCGCCTATAAACAGAACAATTCCTTCTGGAATAATAAAAACGAGGGAAAAGCCTACGACCTCCAATACGGCGCCTATGCCTTCGACTGCTGGTACGGCGAGCCGGAGCTGATGGACTACCTCCAGACCGACTTCACGGTGCAGAGCGGTCAGGTGACGAACCTGGACGGCCCCATCGCCATCACCAACGGCACCACCATCACCGTGGAGGACGGCGGCGTCCTCGCCGTGGACGGCTGGGTCATCAACAACGGCACCATAAAGGTGGAGGAGGGCGGCACCCTCTGGATCCAGGACGGCGCCTGTGTCAACCGCTTCAATGACCGTGGGCATGTCGGCGGCGGCATTATCTCCAACGGTCTGGTCATCGTGGGCGAGAACGCCAAGCTCATCGGCGGCGGCGTGGACGGCATCCAGCTGCTGAACGGCTCTCATGCGGTGAACTACGGCTGCATAGCCTCCGAAAATTTCTTTGTGGAAAAGCCTTACACCATCGAGAACCAGGACAAGGGCTTCGTTCTCTACGGCGAGGGCAACAGCGTCACCGGCGTCGGCGTCACCACCTTCCAGACCGCCCTGAATTACAACGGAAAAACCTTTGCGGAACGCGGCAAGGTGGAAGAGGTATGCTACACCAACCTCGATCCCGGCGCAGAAGGCTACGTTCCCAACGCGATCTTCAGCAACTGAGCGCCCTCAGGGGCCTGCTGATATACAAAAGGCGCCAAGAGCGCCGAAACGCAGACTTTTCCCAGAAGGGAGAAACAAAATGAAAGTTCTACGCAAGCTTACCGTCTTCCTGCTGCTGGCCGCGCTGCTCCTGCCGGCGCTGGCCTTGCCGGCGGCGGCGTTGGGAGACGCCCGCTACACGGAAGAGGATCCCGCGGCCGATCCGGCACCCGCGGTCGACCAGAATATCGTTTGGCTTACGGATTCCATGTCCTTCGATAAGGAAAAGGGGGAGTTCGTCTATCCCGTGGGAAACAGCGGCTCGGTGGTCCGCGCCTCCGTGGCCAACGGCATGATCGTCAACGGCCCCGTCAGGATCACAGGCGCCACCCTGCTGATCTATCTGAACGGCAAGCTCTGGGAGGAGGATCCCTCGAACATCACCGAGCCCGGTGAGTACGTCGTCTTGGCCCAGACGGGCAACCAGACCCCCAGGCTCTTTACCTTCACCCTGGTGGGGAGCTCCGCCTCCTTGATTTACAGCTACAACCTGCCCGCGGGGATGATCGTTATCGACGCGACCCGGGACGGGGAGGAGATCGTCTGCGAGCAGACCGCCGTACCCATGCAGGAGGACGGAGCCTATCACATCGTCTATGAGTGTCTTGCCGCGGGAAGGACCTATGAGCTGAATCTGAACGTGGACCGCACGCCCCCGGAGCTGCGGTTTGACGGCAAGATCGACGAGAACCACCGGGTCCACAGCGCCCTGACCATCTCCGGCCTGCAGCAGGACGATACCCTGCAGGCCACGCTGGACGGCACGCCCATCGAGCTGTCCGTCCAGGCCGACGGCACCGTGGAGCTGGCCCAGAGCGGCAGCTATATCTTCACGGTCTATGACGCCGCCGGCAACCGCAGCGAATACGGATACACCATCATGCTCTATCTCAACGCCGGCAGTCTGGCCTTCTTCGCGCTGCTGATCGCCGCGATCGTCACGGTGGTCGTCTACATCATCATCAAGCGCAAGCGGCTTGAGATCGGCTGAGAAAGGGGGGAGCACGTTTGTTAGGCTTAGGAGACCTTTGGGATAAGGTAACCGACTGGATGGGCAGTACCTTCAGTTCGATTCTGGAGAGCATCCTGAACGCGACCATCTTCCGTCTGTTTTACTACCTCGAACGGGTCCTCTGCTGGATCATCGATCTGCTCTATCAGATGTTTGAGGTGTTTGCCGGCATCACACGTGTCAAATACGACGGCGCCCCTAAGTATTTGATCAATATTTTCTTTTCCAACCGCGCTGTCAGCAATATCTACTGGGGCATGGCGCTGATCGGCATCGTGCTTTGCTTCGGCTTTGTGATCGCGGCCGTGGTCAAGAAGATGTTCGACGCCTCCGGCAAGGTCCAGCAGTCCCTGGGCCAGATTATCTTCGGCGGCATCCGGAGCATCGTTGTGATCCTGGGCATGACAGCCATCATGAACGTGGTGCTCAACGGCACCGCCGTGCTGATGCAGCAGATCAACTATCTGTTCCAGGACCCCTACAATCTCCATCTGCCCGTGGAGCGGAGCTTCACAGGCGAGGAATACGCCACCATGGGACGGATCCTGTGTACCATCGGCAATTATTCCGTGGTGGAATCCAAAAACAACCGCTACAATATGAACCTCTGCTACAACGATATCCGCCAGGATATGTATCTGCTTCAACAGCAGGGGGTCTTTGAATACTCCTATTACGACAAGGACCGATACGGGAATACCGTGGAATCCTGGCAGTCCATCCTGGGGCAGATCGCGTCCTCCTGCGACCTGAGCAAGGACGTCAAGGTGGACCTGTACAACGACGGCGTCTCCCGTTCTCTGACAAAGGCCATGGAGTATCTGCGAACGACCGCCAACCCCAGGCCGGTCCCCAAGGTGACCCGAAAGAGCTTTGAGGACAGTCAGGCCCACCTGGACCGCATGGTCTTCCTGATGGGCACCTTCCGGGCGGCAAAGAACCCGGTCTACAATCAGAACCCGGCCTTTGACGACGCCATCCGCGGCCGATACTACTACGGGGAGAACAAGAGCATCTATAACCTGGACAACGTGGACGACGACTTCAACATTGGCTTCCCCACAGACTACATCGTGGTCTGGATCGCCTCCGTCGCCATCATCTTCGACCTGGTGGTCATCATCCTCAACTGCATCGCCAGAATCTTCAACATGCTCTTCCTCTACCTGATCGCCCCGCCGGTCATCGCGGCCCAGCCGCTGGACAACGGCGGCAAGACCAAACAGTGGATGATCGCCTTTTTGGTTCAGTCCCTGTCTGTCTTCGGCACGATTATCTCCATGCGGCTGCTGCTGGTCTTCCTGCCCCTGATCATCAGCCCCAAGCTGGTGCTGTTTGAGAATTCGCCCATCCTCAACGCCCTTGCCAAGCTGATCCTCATTTACGGCGGCTTTGAGGCAGCCAAGAAGTCCTCCTCCATCCTCACCGGCATCCTGGCCGACAGCGCCGGTATGCAGGCCATCCAGGCCGGCGATATGTCCGCCTCTGCGGGCAAGGCCATCAACGCCGTCACCGGCGTCGGCAAGGCCGTCGGCAGCAAGGCGTTGGGCGTGGCAAGCTTTGCCATGAAGCCCGTCACCAACCGGATCAAGAGCCCCTTCCAGCGGGCCGCCGCCGCGTGGGCAAACTCCGGCAGCGCCAAGTATGATATCCAGGCCAGTGAGCAGCAGAAGATGAAAGAAGCCAGCCAGAAGTACGAGCAGGGCTCCGGCACGAGAGGCGGGAGCCAGAGCAAACCCGGCGCCTCGTCCTCCGGCCCGTCTTCAAAACCGGCCCCGGCGCCCGCTCCCGCGCCTGCGCCCGCTCCCGCCCCGGCGCCGGCGCCAGCCCCGGCTCCCGCTCCCGCGCCGGCCCCGGTCAACAATAACAATAATAACAATAACGTCAACAATAATAACAACAACCTTCAGAATAATCAGAACAACCAGAACCGCCAGAACAACCCCAACAACCCCAACAATCCCAACGACCAGAACAATCAGAACAACCCGCAGCCGAATAACCGGCCCGCGCAGCAGCCGCCGCACATTCCCAACAATCCGCAGAATCTGAACAATCTCAGAAACTGACAGACACAGAACGATCAATAGGGGAAAAAGCTTATGCAAAGACTGATCCCAGGGAAGACAAAAGTACATATTGAGCTGTTCCGGGGGGTGACCCTTCGGGATATTGTCGTGGGAGCCGTCGCGATGGCGATGCTGATCTTTGTGGTGCTCTCCAATCTTCCGGGCAAGCTTTGGATCTGTCTGGGCATCGTGCTTCTGACGATCCTTCTGCTGGTCCGGCTGGACGAGCAGCCCAACTACCTTTATTTCCTGCATATCCTTACCTTCTTCGGCTACCGCAGACATTTCGAGCGTCTGCAGAAGGACCGGCAGCTTTTGGCCCGCGGCAAGGGCGAAAAGATGAGCGCCGCCATGGACGTGCTGTTTCAGGAAATCGTGGGAGAGGAGTCCCCCGGGCAGCGCAGGAGCCGCAAGGCCGCCGAAAAGGCCAGAAAGAGCCGGGACGCCCGGGATGATCGCCGACTGCGCAATCCCAACACCCCCGAGGAGATCCGCCAGGAGATCCTGGCCCGGCGCCGCCGGGAGGAGGAGCAGGAGCGTCAGGAGCTGGCCCGGGGCCGCGTCAGCGGCAGCCGCAGGCGCGCCGCCGACGAGCGCGAGCGGGCCCGGCGCCGCAAGGAGGAGGACCAGCTGCTGAAGAGCGGCTCCCTCTCGGAAGAGGAGAAGGAGGCCATTCGCGCCCGCCGCGCTGAGGAGAGCCGCGAGGCCATGAAACGGCAGGCCGAGGCCAGCGACGCGGAAATCAACCGTCGGGATATGGAGGACATCATCGCCTTCACCGGCATTCAGGACGGCTTTATCGAGTACAAGAACAAGGAGTACTACGGCGCGGTCCTGGAGATCGAACCCGTGGAATTCCGTTTCTTCTCGGAGCACCGCCGGGCCAACGCCATCGAGCGCTGTCTTGGCCGGGTCCTTCGCTCCCTGCACGCCGGCTTCAGCGCCAACATCGTCAAGCTGGAGCGCCCGATCATCTACGACAACTATCTGCAGCGGGAGTACGAGAAGCTCCAGACCCTGCGGGAGACCTATGAAAACGGCTTCCTTACCGAGCAGGAGCTCCAGGCCCGCGTCGAGATCGAGTACGACCGGATCAAGGAGCTGCAGGGCCTCTGCGGCGACAGGCAGGTAAGCACCTGCTTCTACTACCTGGTGCTCTTTGAGAGCGACAAGCGGCAGCTGGATATCCGGATCCGGGACGCCGAGCAGCAGCTCCGGAACGGCGAGATGAACACCCACCGGCTCAACGACAAGGAGCTGGCGGTCTTCCTCAAATACTCCAACCAGATCGACTTCAACGAGCGGGATATCGAGAACATCGACCCCAAGGACTATGTGAAGTGGGCCATGCCCGAGATCGTGGACATCAAGTTCCGACGGGTGGAGATCAACCACATCATCACCCACAATTTCCGGGTGGTCAATTATCCCACCGTGGTGGACGACGCCTGGCTCGCCACCGTGATGAGCTACCCCGGCACCAAGGTCGTCTTCAAATGCAGGCCCATGGACCGGGCCAAGGCCATCCGCTCCATCGACCACTCCCTGGTGGAGCTCCGCGGCCAGTGGAGCAGCACCGGCGTGGACTCCAAGCGCATGGAGATCGAAAACCACATCGGCACCCTCCAGGAGCTCCTGGCCACCCTGCAGAGCGACAGCGAGGCCCTGCTGGAGTGCAGCATCTATATCACCGCCTATGATATCTCCGCCACCCGCAGCAATCTGCGCATTCCGCAGCCGCCGGAGAGCCTGCTGCCCACCATCACCGATATGAAGCGGAACGTCCGCCGCACCTGGCAGGAGAACGGCTTCCGGCTCAACAATATGGAATTTGACCAGGTCCAGGCCTTTATCGGCGCCCAGGTCAACGCCCTGGACCCCCTGATCAAGGAATCCCGCGGCATTTCCAGCAACACCGCCGCTGCCTGCTTCCCCTGGGTCTTCGCCCATATCTCCGACGAGGGCGGCGTCCGCCTGGGTGAGAGCGACGGTCTGCCGGTCTTTATCAACTTCTTCCGGCGGGACAGCGAGCGGGTCAACTCCAATATGGTCATCGTCGGTAAGTCCGGCTCCGGTAAATCCTACGCCACCAAGAGCCTGCTGGCCAACCTGGCCGCCGAGGACGCCAAGATCTTCATTCTGGACCCCGAAAACGAGTATATGGAGCTGGCCGCCAATCTCCACGGCCAGATCATCAACGTGGGCAACGCCCAGTACGGACGCCTCAATCCCTTCCAGATCATCACAGCTCTGGAGGACGACGAGGCAGGGGAGGAGAGCTCCGGCGGCTCCTATGCCACCCACCTGCAGTTCCTGGAGGAATTCTTCCGGCAGATCATGCCGGACTGCGAGAAGGACGCCATGGAATACCTCAACACCCTGGTGGACCGGGTCTATCTGACCCACAACATCACCCCGGAGACCGATCTGTCCAAGCTGAGCCCGGCGGACTATCCGGTGTTCGACGATCTCTACGACGAGGTCCTGCGGGAGTTCCAGTCCAGCGACAATCCCTTCACCCGGGATCTGCTGCGGACCCTGATGAACTATATCGCCAAGTTCTCCTCCGGCGGTCGCAACGCCAATATCTGGAACGGCCCCAGTACCGTCACCACCGACGAGAACTTTACGGTGTTCAACTTCCAGTCCATGCTGGCCAACCGCAACAACACCATCGCCAACGCGCAGATGCTCCTGGTGCTGAAATATCTGGACAACGAGATCATCAAAAACCGGGATTACAACCTGAAATACAAGGCCGACCGCAAGATCGTGGTGGTCATCGACGAGGCCCATGTTTTCATCGATACCAAGTTCCCCATCGCCCTGGATTTTATGTTCCAGCTGGCGAAGCGCATCCGGAAATACAACGGCATGCAGATCGTCATTACCCAGAACATCAAGGACTTCGTGGGCTCCGAGGAGCTGGCCAGAAAGTCCACCGCCATCATCAACGCCTGCCAGTACAGCTTCATCTTTGCCCTGGCGCCCAACGATATGCAGGATCTGGTGACTCTGTATGAGAAGGCGGGCGGCATCAACGAAAACGAGCAGGAGCAGATCGTCCAGGCCCCCAGAGGCCAGGCCTTTACGATCCTCAGTCCCTCCAGCCGCAGCACCTTCCGGGTGGAAACGAACCAAGGCATCACCGCGATGTTCGAGCAGCGGGATTATCAGAGCGCCTACTTCAGCGGGGAAGGCGGGCCGGAGAACTGGGAGAACTTTGTGGCGCAGAGCCGCGAAGCCCATAAGCAGGCTGTGGCTGCACGGGGACGCTGGGAGTCCGAGGCTGTGGGGACCGCCGTCGGCGGAACCGGCAGCGTTACCTTCCGGGAATACGCCCCCGAGGAATACGAGCAGACCGGCTGGTCCTTCGGGGGAGCCGACGAGGAGCCGGATCTGCCGGAGCTCCCCGATATGGACGACGCCGAGCTGGAGGCCCGCCTGAAGGCCCGCCGGGAGGCCATGACCGAGTCCCTGTCTCCCGCCAGGGAGCAGGCGCCCATGAGCGAGATGCTCGGGCTCTTCGCCTCCGCCGTCAACAAAATGTCCGAGGCCATCGACAACCTGGGCGGCGAACGTGCCGCCGCGGCGTCCCCGAGCCTTCCCCAGACCCCGGATTCCGTCCGGGATCAGCGGCTGGAGGCCATGGAGGCCAGACTTCAGGCCCAGATGGACGAGCTGGAGCGCCTGCGCAGGGAGAACGAAGCGCTCCGCGCCGGCGAGCCCGCATCCGGACCCGCCCCCAAGCTGAACGAGGACGTCAACGGCTTCGGGGACGACGAGGAAGCCGACGAGGACGACTTCAGCCAGGAGGCGGACAACGGCGCCCTCTTCGAAATGCTTACCGAAGGCGAGGATGACGAGCTGGACGACTTCTTCACCTTGGACGACGAGGAAGAAGAGCGGATCGACACGGACGAGGAAGAGGAGGACGAAGGGGACGAGGAGCTCGACGACGAGTTCGACCTGGACGGTCTGGGCGATCTGGACGAGGAAGACGAGGATGAAGACATGGACGGGGACGACGACATCCTATCCTCCTTCTTCAGCTTCTCCAATGAGCTGAAAACCATGTCCGTCTTCGAGAGAATGCGATTTGACGGCAGAACGGTCGAGCCCATCAGCTTTGAAACCCTGGAGAGTCTGGTGGAGGCCCAAAAGGAACGCAGACGTCGGGAGCGCTTGGGAAGCATGGCGCAGGACGTCTAAAAGGAGCGTGAGACGATGAAATATACTGCGAAAAGCAAGACAACAGGCGCCGCGGCCCTTCGGGTCGCTGGTCGGCGTCTGCTCGCCCTGCTGCTGTGTCTTTCCGTGGCTCTGAGCCTCCTTCCGACGGTGTTCGCTGCGGAAACGGAAGCGGATCCCCCAGGGACAAGCGAAGCACCGGTGGGGACCGCGCCGGACTATGAGCCGGACCCCGCGCCGTCTGTCCTGACCAGCCGTACCGTGACCGCGGAGGACGCAAGCCCGATCACCGGCGGCAGCGCCGTTGAAAACACCTATATGATGGAGGTCTGCACCGGCTCCGTCCGGGGCGGCGGCACGGCGGACAATGTCAAATACTTTGTGATTTATTATACCTCCGGCACGGGTGAAAACGCGGTCCGCCGCTCCGCCGTCATCTTCCCCGGGAAGGACGCTCTGAAAAAGAGCATGACCATGGCCTCCGCCGTGGGCAACCGGAACGACCGCCGGGCGAAAGTGGAGAGCAGCTTCGGCTATACGGCGGACAGCCTGGAGAACCGGAAGGGCTTGGGCGCTCTGCACATGGATCAGATGATCTTTACGACGCCGGAGCCCATCACGACCGTCGATCGGATCCAGGTTTTCGGCCGCCTGGAGGAATATGTGGGCGCCGACGGCAAGAAGGTCTCGGTGGCCAGCACCTGGGCCTGCCAGTCCATGCACATCAGCCGCGTGGATCAGATCAACGGTCTGGAGATGTACGGCTGGTACTCCAACGACGGCTACATCGATTACAAGGGCCAGGTCATCGCCGAGGTGGTGATGGCCGATGGCGGCGGCATCTTCCATTGGAACAACAGCGCCGGCGTGTTCAGCATCAGCGGACCCGGCATGCCCGGCATGATCGGTCTGACCCTGGTGAACACCCAGACCGCGGCTGGGTATGGCAAGCCGAACCATGTGAATCTGGAGCACAGCTCCCAGGTCAACACCCGGGTGCTGTTCCGGCTGGATCTGGCAGATGACGGCGGCAGCGGCTTTGAGAGTCTGGCCGGCAGCTATGAAGCGGGCAGCCACACCAAGGTCTCTGAGCTGCAGTTCTGCGAGACGGCTGCGCTGCGAATACGCTACGAGGATATCTACGGCGCGATCCGGGAGATCAGCCTGCCGCTGATCATCAATTCCCTGGGCTGGACGACGGAAATGCTCGGGGATGTGGAGATTGCCGGCTTCGCCCAGCAGGGCGACTCCATTGCCATCTCCGCCATGCTTCCGGATTTCAAACGCATCGCCTGGGTCAGCTCGGAGAGCAGCGAAAGCAAGGCTGTCGAGATCAGCGTGGGCGAGGCCAAGGCCGTGGAGAAGACCGGACTCCAATATGTCGGGACCGGCCAAATCCGGGATGCCCGCAGGGCCAAGGCGAATGAGGACATGATCGCCTATACCTGCCTGGCGGTCTATGAGGATTCGGCTGTCGTGATGGAACACGACGGCGCGACCATCCGTTATACCTACAACCCGGCCGCCCAGCAGCCGGTGCTGTCCATCGTGGCCGGCAGCGTGGAGGGCGTCGATCTTGACGGCGGAACCGAGACCAAGCTTCCTCTCATCGATTTCCAGGAGGGGAAGAAGATGGTCCCCAACGATAAACGGTCCATGTATCTGCTGACGATCTCCACGGACAATGTGGAAAATGCCGGAACGGTGGGAGACGTAACGCTTCAGTTCCGCTACGTCAATATGAACGACAAGGAGGTCACCACCAGCCCCCTCAAGCTGCGGGATTTCGTCGATCAGTATTACGGAATCTGGCCCGGCAGCGTGAACGATTTCGCTTATCGCTACGGTCTCCGCAGCGGCGGTACGCTGCAGATTTTGCTCCCCATGTCGGGAGTCAAGCAGTTCAAAACCGTTTCCGTCAAGGTGGACGGCGGCGATGAGTGGCAGTTCAAGGGCATCTGTATCTATAAGGTCATCGCCTACGGCCCGCGGATCTTCCGCTGGGAGGAGCTCACGACCACCCTGGAGAACGGAACCCAGCTGAATTCCCACCTGCGGATCACCAGACAGGTCGACGCGCAAAAACGGCCGATCTTCCAGGTCGGCACCGTCTATGACGAGCAGCATCCGCCTCTGGATCCCAAGGATCCGGAATCCGGATGGAAGCCGGGCAATCTGGTGCAGGATGACGGAAAGTATCACGAGTTCGACGGCTCCAGCGCTGAGATCAGCTCTCAGGAGGCCTTCGACTGGACGGATTACCTCTATTATATGTCCTATGAGGACACGCTGCAGGATCTGGGCTTCAACAAGAAGCGCTGCTCCTATGAGGTGACGGTCAAGGTGGCGGACAAAAAGGTCACCTCCACCAGCGACGACTGCGGTTCCGCAAACCTGTTCTATTTCCAGCTTATCTTTGAGAACGGCAATAGCGGCTGCGTGCTGGCCAACCAGCAGCTGGAGGCCGACGCCTTCCGGACCGGTGCGGAGGCGGTGTTCTACATTCCCACCACCCAGGACTATGGAGACCTGTCCTCCATTCGGATCATCCCGGACGATCAGGACTCCAACAGCGATATCTACGACAAGCTGCAGATCCAATGGATCAAGGTCAAAAAGCAGAACACCGGAAAAATCAGCCCCACCTGGACGGCTGACAGCGAATCCGAGGACGGCCTCGGCTGGGTCGGCATCGACTACCGGGATCCCGGCTCCGCCGCCTCCAACCGCGGCACGGCGGGTCGTTCCATTTCGGAAATCAGCCACACCTTCGAAATTACCAAGACCAGCTTCAGCACGAAGCTGCTGATCAGCATCACCACCGGCAGCTACCGGACGGAATTGAAGAAAAACGGAAACGGCGAGCTGGTGGAGGTGCGGGATCCGAACTTCGAGGGCGGCATGTCCATGAGCTACCACTACTATGACCACGAGGGCCGGCCGCAGTTCGCGGACAGAGTCGACGTGATCGAAAAGATGAACGAATACGCCGGTCTGGACACCAAATATACCCGTATGATCGACGGAAGTCTGGAGCAAATGGACTTTGCCGTGAGCAACCGGGATTACCAATTCCGGCCCGGCAAAACGGACAACTTCTTCCTGGACGTCAACGACATCTCCCAGATCGTGGACATGCAGCTCCAGATCAAGAGCAGCGTCGTCACCAAATGGTGCATCGAAAACGTCGCGGTCTACCTGGTCCAGGGCCCGGGCTCCCGCTACATCAACGGCAACGGCGAGTATGACTTCAAGTATCCGGAGGGGCAGGATCTCCTGTTCCGCTGTACCTGGAACCGTCCCCAGAGCCTGACGAAGGATTTGCAGATCTATCAAAAGCCCTCTGCGGAGGATCCGGATGCGATCATATCCGGAAGCTCCATCGCCACCGTCAACATCACCTTCAACGAGAACGACTTCCCCATCGGCGACGAGGCCTGGACCTCGAAGGTGACCAGGGAGCCCAACTCCAAGGATGATACGGTGAATCTGTTCATCTATCCTTCTATGGACAATACCGCCACGGATCCGAACAGCTATACCCTGCTGAGCGAGGTCATGTATACGGATACGCTGACCCACAGCGCCCTGCGGATCGGCTCCGGCCTGATGAATTACGCTGTGGACGCCAAGGGCCGCCCGGTCTTCTATGCCCTGGGGTTGAACACCAATTACTTTGAGCACCTGACCGGCGTTAATGTGTGGACGGACTCCGTCCGGCAGATCTTTGTGCCGATCAATTCGGCGGTGCTGCAGCGGGTCCGCTCCGGCGTGCTGATCGATTCCTATTACCTGACCGGAGCCGGCAATGCGGATATGGGCATTACCCTCACGACGGCGGTTCCGACCGAAAACCAACCCATGCAAAGGCTTATGCTGCAGCTGAGTACGGATACCTACGCCCAGGATCTGCTCCCGGAAGAGCGGGATCTGGCCGTGGCCGTCTACTTCAGCTCGGATGACGCCTACGACAGAGAGCTGCGGACGAAGTATATCTATCTGACCGACGAAAACTACGCCCAGATTTCCGGCGGCCAGGTTCTGGAGCTCGACTTCAGCATCTACAATCTGAAGGAGATTTACGGCATTAACCTCGTGACCCTCGGACACCTGGACGTCAGCATAGAAAACGGTGAGATTCTGGAGCAGCACGCAAACGGAACCGTCAGCCGGAAGTGGAGCTTCCGAAGTACCATGACGCCCACGCGAACGCCGGCCCGCTTCGATACCATCGGTACGGTCAGCCTGCTGGATTTGAATCTGAAGACCGCCCTGAGCGACGGCACCATCAACAGCGGTACCAAGGGCCCCATCCGGATGACCGTCGGTTATCTGGATGAAACCGACAATCTGATGACCAGTACCTTTGACGACATCCGACCTTATATGGATTCCTCGGCGCCCTTCCAGGCCGGAAGCAGCGATAATCTCCGGATGCTGATCCCGGATCTGACGGAGCTTCGCTGGGTGGAGTTTGAGCCTCTCAGCGAGAAAAACACGGATGAGCAGGAAAGCGGTGCCGTCAGCGCCGCCTGGAAGCTGGAAAGCCTCTCCGCCATGGTGGATCTCTCCGGCTTCAGCGTCACCAAGGTGCTGGATCAGCTGATCGTGGAGAAGGAACCCCAGCGCATCAGCCTGGCGGATATCCTCCTGGCCGGCACGATTTCCATCATCCTCGATCCGGACGACGAAGGCAACCCCGCCGGAGACCATCTGATCCCCACCGGCGGCTATCTGGATCTCCCGCTCTTTGCGGGCGAAGGCGTCCTGGTGGTTCCCACCATTCAGGGCTCCCAGGAAAGCGTGAGCGTGGCGCTGAACCGCCTGGATTCCGCCACCGGCGGACTTGGCCGTGCGGATCTGTCGGATACCCGCGGCTACACCGCCGAGCTCCTGGAACAGAACGCCCTCGCAGCGGAGCAGAACGGCAACTTCTTCGAAGCGGCCGTGTGGCGCTCCGTCGTTCCCGACGAGGGCTACTGGAATGTGGAGGAGACCTATTACGCGCTCTCCAACCGGACCGAGACCGATTCGGTGGTCTTTATCCCGCCGCGGAACTACACCAGCTCGGTGATCTGCTACCGCATCACCATCACCTCCAAGGAGAACACCAGCGCGGAGGTTTATGTCAACCTGACCGTCTCCCCCGAGACGAACCCGGTGGACGCGCTGCTGGCGGAGGCCAGAGCGAAGGATCAGGAAGCGAAGACCGACCATGAGCACAGCATCACCTACACCGCTCCGGTGGACGCCACCTGCACCCAGGACGGACATATCGCCTACTATTCCTGCGCCGGCTGCGGCAAGTATTTCGCCGACGCCCTGGGCGAGGAGGAGATCACCCGGGAGTTCACGGTGATCCCTGCGCTGGGCCATAACTACGGAGACTGGACGGAGGGCGCCAACGACAGCCATTTCCGGACCTGCAGCCGCTGCGGCGACCGACAGACCCAAAGCTGCAGCTACGGACAGTGGCAGTACTTTGACGACACTTCGCACATCAGGAGCTGCTCGACCTGCGGACACCAGGTTTACGGGCGGCATGTCAAGAGCTCCCTGGTGGCGGACGTTCCGCCCACGACCAGCCAGCACGGATACAAGATGTATTATTGTAATGTTTGCCACAGCAACTGGGAGGACCCGGATTCCTATGTGGACCCGCTGCCCGTCGAGACGACGGAATCCACAGAAAACCCGGAACCGCCCCCAGATACCACTGATCCGGGTGACTCCCCCGGGACCACGGAACAGTGGCCCGGTTCCACCGAAGCGGCGGCGCCTCCTCCCGCGGAGGAGGCCGCCCTCGGCGGTGTGACGCGCAGGAAAGAAGGTGCACCCCATGTCTGACAAGCTGATTTTTGACAGCGAACGGCAGGAACAGCGGGCGCTGCGGAAGCGCCGTTTGCTCCCAATCCTGGTGCTTGTGGGCATTTTGATCCTGGCAGTCGTCGTCGCCCTTCTGATTCGCTCCGGCAGGGGAGAGGCGCATGCCGGGGGTGGGAACACCGTCTATCCCTTTACCTGGCTGAGCAAGTCCGACGGAAGGGCTGTGCTGGAGATTGGACACGAGAACGCGAAGGATTATCGCTGGGTACTGAATGAGGGCTGGGAGCGCTACGGCGTCGTCGAAGCAGAGCGGGCGCAGAAGGAGAAATCCGGCAAAACCTGCGTTACACTGACGCCCGTAAAAGCCGGACGCGCGATCCTGATCCTGACCCTGGAACGTCCGCTCCAGCCGGAGCAGAGCGAAGGACAGGCGCCGGACAGCCCGGAGACCGAAGGAAACGGCGCGGAGCTCGATCCCTCGGCAGACGAAGGAGAGCAGTCGCAGATCATCGATTCTTTCCTGGTGGGAGACAGCCGGAGCGAGTCGACAGAGCAGGAGCAAATTGAGACAGAGAACAGCTTCCAGCCCGAGTCGACAGAGCAGATCGGGATCGAAACCGAATCGCCCGACAGGACCGAAGCGACAGAGCCGATCCGCAGCAATCCGGATAACGAAGACGGCAGCAGGAAAGCCCAGAGAGGAGGAAGCTCCGCGGCGGAGACCGACAGGATCTACCGCATGACGATCCTCATCGAGAACGAGGAATCCGACGGGGTCCTCCGCTGCAGCGTTCTGGAGGCCTCCGGCTGCCAGCTGCAGAGCCGACTGGAGGCCGGCCAGGATACGGAGCATCCCTACCGCTTCTATCTTGACGACAAGCAGAGACTGGTTGTGGCTGTCACGGCCAAACCGGAGGATGACGACTGGTTTGCGTCCTTTGCCTCCGGTGAAAAGAGCGTGATTCTTGCGGGAATGAGCTACGGGCAGAAGGAAGTCAGATTCACCCTGGAAAAGGGCAGCGAGCCCGGCGACTGTGAGCTGCTGCTGGTCAGTTATCAGGCGGCTGCGGAGCTCCGACTGAAGCTCGTCCACAAAACGGACGGCAGCCTGCTGGTGACAGAGCACCAGCTTCGGAAAGGCACCCCGACAATCCCGCCTCCGGAGGACAATTCCAACGCCGGCTCCGCCCAGCCGACAGAAGCGAGCGAAGCGCCCGGAGCGATGAGCGATTCAACGGAATGAAGGAGAGAATACCATGTTCAAAAAACTATGGGAAGATGTGACAGAGTGGATCCAGGAGCAGGACAAGAAGACCCTGCTTTTTGGGGCCTTGATCTTCGTCGTAGCTTCGCTCTTCCTTGGAACGCTGATCCGCTTCATCATCGACAATCTGAGCGCTGCGGTTGCGGGCGAGAGCTGGCACTTCAACTGGCATTGGCTGGTGGAAGCTCTGACCTGGACCATCGGCCTGGCCATTGTGATCCTGCTGGGAGTTGTCTACGCGCTCAACGGCGGCTTCCGTTCCTCCAACAAAACCAATAAGATGCTGAAGGGCAAGGGCGGCGAGAAGGATCGGATCGAGGGCTCCCTTGAAAACAGCCGCTTCCTCACCGACGAGGAACGGGACAAGTACTTCCCGACCTTCAGCTATGAGACCCTTCCGGAGGCCAAGAAGGACGGCGTCCCCGCCCGGGCGGTGCTGGACAAGAAGGGACACCTGGTGGGTAATTTCAAGCCCGGCGTCCACGCCCTGGTGATCGGCGCCACCGGCTCCGGTAAGACCACCACCTTCATCAACCCCATGATCCAGCTCATCGGCGCCACCAACTGCGGCAGCTCCATGATCATGACCGACCCCAAGGGCGAGCTCTTTGATCTGCATTCCGGCTTCCTGAAGAGCCGGGGCTACAACGTGATGGTGCTGGACCTCCGCGACACCTACTCCTCCAGCCGCTGGAATCCTCTGGAGCCCATATGGGACGCCTATCAGGAGTACCTGAACCTGGGCTCCGGCATCGTGGCCCACATCGATCCCATGGCCGAGTATCCCGATCTCAAGCGGATGGACGGCGAGGCCGGAGAGGACGAGCCCTGGATCGAGTGGAACGGGAAGGCCTACATCGACGCCGGTCACTGCAAGGACGACGTCTCCGTGGAGCGCCAGAAGATCTACGACGCCATGTACGAGGATCTGAGCGACCTGGTGGGTGGCCTGATCCCGGTGCAGAACGAGAAGGATCCCCTCTGGGAGAAGGGCGCCCGCAGCATCGTCCAGGCCACCATCCTGGCCATGCTGGAGGACAGCGCCGATCCCAGGTTGGATATGACCAAGGAGAAGTTCAACCTCTTCAACGTCAGCAAGGCGCTGACGGACAACACCAACAACTATCAGAATCTGAAGGAGTACTTCGAGGGCCGCAGCAAGCTCTCCCAGGCCTATCAGCTCTCCCGTCAGGTGCTCAGCGCCCCGGAGGCCACCCTGGGCAGCTATATGTCCATCACCATGGACAAGCTGAGCCTCTTCAACGACCGGGGCCTCTGCAGCCTGACCAGCGCCACGGACATCAAGGCCGACCGCTTCGCCTACGAGCCCTCCGCCCTCTTCCTGAAGATCCCCGATGAAAAGGATACCCGCCACGCGCTGGCCTCCCTCTTCATCCTCTCCACCTACAAGGCCCTCATCAAGATCGCCACGGATCTGCCCGGCCAGACCCTGCCCCGGAACGTCTATTTCATCATGGACGAGTTCGGCAACATGCCGAAGATCGACAAGTTCGGCCAGATGATCACCGTCGGCCGTTCCAGAAAGATCTGGTTCAGCATGGTGGTCCAGTCCTTCGTCCAGCTCACCAACGTCTACGGCAAGGAGGTCGCCGACATCGTCATCGGCAACTGCGGCGTCAAGATGTTCATCGGCTCCAACGATACCGATACCTGTAAGATGTTCTCGGAGATGTGCGGAAATATGACCGTGCGGACCAGCAGCACCTCCAGCTCCCTGGGTAGCAGGGCGGGGGACCTCAACGTCTCTACCAATACACAGGTCCGCCCGCTGATCTATCCCAGCGAGCTGCAGCGGCTGAACAACCAGGAGAGCACGGGAAACAGCATCATCGTGTCCTTCAACTCTTTCCCGCTGAAGACCAAATTTACGCCGTCCTACAAGTGCCCCTACTATCAGTTTGGGCCCATGGATCTCAGCGAGATCCGCAGCAACGTTTTCCGAGCCGACGAGGTCTACTATGATCTGTCCGTCCGCAACGAAAAGATTCTCGGGCCCAGGCAGTCCTGAGCCGAGTCGGAAAGGAGTCAAGCCATCATGAATCGAGAAGCCAAGCAGGAGATCCGCAGGGTCCTTTTGGGGCGAACGCAGCTCGCCGAGGACGGCCGGCTGGTGGCCCTGGAAAAGGGACAGGTCAGCTTCTCCAACGGCATTGCCGACGGCGCCGGCGCGGTCCGCTTTCTGGGCGTCTGCAAGAAAGCGGTACGGCTGGAGGTTTCCTTTCCGGAGGGAAAGGCCCGGGAGGCCGCCTACAAGCTGATGCGGGAGATCGGGCGGGTCCTGTATCTGAACGAGTCGCCCCGGGCGGCGGCCTGCCTGATCCGCTATGTGCTGACGAGGCCTGCGGTGCTGGTGTTCGACTATGAGGACGGGGTTCCCGTTCTGACCGCCTTCTCGGGCCGCGGTTTCACCGGCTGGATTTCCAATCGCCGCGCCGTCAGGAGCTTCCTGAAACGGATGCCCAAGCAGATGAAGCGCTCCGGCAAGGAGGCGCCCATGGACGAGGACGAGCGCAGCAGGGAAGAGAAGAAGAAGCAAAAGAAGGAACACAAACGGGCAGTCCGGGAGAAGATGGCAGAGCAAGCAAAAGCCAAAGAGACTGCCGGCGAAACCGACGCAAACAGGGAGGCGAAACAATGAGCTTGAATCTGAATCTGATCAACCGCGGCGCCGAGGGCGAGCTTATCCTGATCGGCCGCCTGGACTCCAATACCTCGCCGGAGGCCGAGAAGGTCCTGATGGGGCTGACCGAGCGCTTTGACGATCTTATTTTGGACATGAAGGATCTGGAATACATTTCCAGCGCCGGCCTGCGCATCCTGAAACGGAGCTATATGGCCATGCGGCGCAAGGACGGCAGTCTGAAGCTTAAGAACGTGAACAAAATGGTCATGGAGGTCTTTGAGGTCACGGGCTTTGCCGGCCTGCTCCAATTCATCTGAAGAAAACCGGGCCGGGCGCTGCCCGGCCCGATTCCAAATCACGGGAGGATATGCAAACATGCCCAAGGAAGTGAAAGGAACGCCCGACCCCCTGCGCGCCGAGCCCGCGCGGCAGGGAGAAACCTGGCGGCAGTACGTCAAACGCCTGCGAGTCGCTCCGACCCTGGGCCCGTCTCAGGTTGCGGGAGTCATGGGGGCTACCGTCCTGATGGGAAAGGATCCCGACGCTCCCGCCGATCCGCGGATGCTGGAGGCCCTGTCTCAGCGGCTGGCGAAGCAGTCCAGCTTTCGCAGACTGTGCAGGGAACCGGAAACCATGCGGCTGGCAAGAGGGGGCAAGGGCGCAGAGCTGATCGTCCGCATGGGAGAGATCAAGACCCGGGAACAGGAGCTGCTCCGCAAGTATGATCGCAGCAGCTATCAGGTCCGGGACGACGCCCTCATGCTGCAGACCGCGATCAAGTCCATGCAGGACAGCTTTGCCAGCCAGAGCGCCGTCCAAAAGGAGCGGGAGAGCAAACGCTTCATGGAGATGATCAAGCGGATGGAATATGCCCGTGGTCTGGCGGAAAAGGGAATACCCTTGGACGGCAAGACGGCGCGGGAGCTGGCGCAGGTGGTCCAGCGCTACAACGACGGCAACGGCAAGACTCCCGGCGGCAAACAGCAGGCCGCGGCCTCCAAGGAGGCCATGAGCGTTCTGAAATATCTGATGCCCCAGGAGGAATTTTCCGCCTACTGCAACGAGATCAACCGGGCTCACAACGCGGAGTCCCCGACCCACCGCAGGCATGTGGAGCCCGCCTATTACGGCAAGGAACTGCTGCAGGGCAGCGCCAGAACCGCGAAAGAACTGATGGCGGCCTCCCAGCGGCAGATGAACCGGGGCCTGACCCTGGACAGCTGCGCCATGGTGACGGCCATCATGAGCCTTTCCAAGGGAAATCCCAACGCCATCATCCGGAAGGACGCTCTGGAGGCGGAGGTGAAACGGATGAAGCAGCCCGGCTCCGCCTTCCTGCGGGCCATGGGCGACGAGAAGGCCCGGGAGCGCTATGCCCAGCTGGCCGCCGACGGCAAGGCCGTGGCGCTGAGCAAATCCATCCTCCACGACGCCAAGGCCCATTCCATCCGGGCCGCCCAGTGGCAGATCAACCAGGCGGTTCGTCAAACAGGCCGGGACGGGGGGACTGCCCTCTCCGAGGATAAGATGGCCGCGATTCTGGCGGCCCGGGAGATGGCGATGAGCGCCGGACCGGACAGCAGCATCAGCAACCGCGCCTTCCAGGTTCGGGCCGATCAGATCAAGTCCAGCGCGAGCTTTACCGCCCTGTCGGAGCAGTATCGATCCGATCCCAAGCTCCGGGACCGGATCAACGAGGGACTGCAGAACGGCGACGGCGGAAAAGCCCTTGCGCAGGAATACCAGATGGCCAACGCGCCCCAGAAGGAGAAACAGACCGAGCTCCAGCAGCCGGTGCTGAAGCCTGACGCGCAGGAATAACGCGGATGCAAAGGAGGGAGAAAAATGCCAGGAAAAAACAACTTTCCTTCCCGTGAGGAACGAAAGCAGTTGATCCGGGAGCTCCGTGAGCTGGAAAAAAGCCTGGGCAAAGAGATCAGCTCCTCAGAGCTCTACCGGAATTATGTAAACGCGCTGAACGCGCTGGACCAAAAGATGGAGAGCATGTATGAGCTGGGCAGCTTTGGCCTGCCTCCCACGGTCACCGAGGAGGACCAGAAGAAGCTGACCGAGCTTCTGCTCAACGTCGGCAGAGCAGGGGAGCAGTTCCTGGGCGACGCCCAGGAGAAGCAGCAGGACATGAACACTGGAATGCCGCGCCTGGTCAACCGGATCCAGGGTATGCTTGCAAAGGATTATGAGGTCATCGCAAGCTACAATCCAAAACGGCCCATGAATCTGCCGGTCCTCCAGGAGCTCTCCCGGACCCATACCATTGACCTCCGGGGCAAGAACATCAAGACTCTGGGCAACATGCAGTCCTCCCGGATCCCCATGACCTTTCACGGCCCCAACGGCGAAAAGCGCACCGGCGTGTTCACCAAGGCCAACTACGTCAAGCTCAAGGGGCCCTTCCAACAGAAGCTGGAGCAAGCCAAAGCTCTGTGCGGACCGGATGGGGCGGCGGAGATCGACAGCATTCTCTCCAAGGCCAGGGACTACCACGTCCGCATGAAGGCCAGAAAGAGCGACGGCAAGCGAATGACCGCCGAGGTCGGCGACGACTTTATGGCCGGCTACGTGCTGCATCGGCTTAAAAGCACCCGAAAGATGCACAATCACAGCGAGCTCAAGACCTCGGATGTGAAGGAATACTTAACAAAGATCGGCGTCGACGCGGCAAAGATCCCTGACGGCGCCTTCCGGAAGCTGACCGAGGGCCTGGGCGAGCTCCAGGCGCAGCCCGGCTTTGCGATCAACGGCTACGGTCTCGAGCTGAAGGAGGGCCAGCGGCTGGATCAGCGAAACAGCGCCATGAGCGTGGTGGCGGGCCTGCTGGGCGTGAGCTTTCTGCTGGCAAGGTCGGACAATATGCGCTTCGTCGCCGAGGACGGGACCGTCACCGAGGGCACCTTCATGGACTACGGAAAGGGCCTGGATCTGGGCAACAACGAGGATCTGTTTGTCCATTTCAATACCAAGCCGACGAAAAACGCGGCGACTATGAACGGAGCGCTGCGGTCCATCGCGGACCTTCAGATCCTGGATCTGCTCTGCCTGAACGTGGACCGCCACCAGGGCAACGTCATGTACCGGGTGGATCCCGAGGGCAATTTCACTGGGCTGCAGGGCATCGACAACGATTCCTCCTTCGGCCCCAGAGAGCTGAACGACGACGAGATCCTGAACGCCCGCGTTGTGAGCAAGTCCATGGCGGACAAGCTCAAGGCCCTGACGCCGGAGATGCTGAAATTCGCCCTCCGGGGCAGCGGCCTCTCCGAGGAGGAGCTCAAAAACGCCGGCGAGCGTCTGACGCAGATCCAGGAAGCCATCGATACGAAGATGCTCAAGGTCGTCCCCGACAATCAATTCAGCAAGACGGAGCTGAAGGAGCTCTGTGGGACGAAAAGCACAGGCAACAACCTGTTCGATATGACGTTGGCTGAGGTCCAAAAAGCCGGCCAGCGGATGAAGGACAGCAACGGATACCTCCATCCCTACCGGGAAGGCGCGCCAAAGCTCAGCTCCGTGTCCTCCACCCAGCGCATCCACACCGTGGGCGGTCTGACAGACCTGGGTGAAAAGGTGAGCCTGCTTCTGGAGAACAAGAAGACCGGCTTCAAGGTGGAGAACCTGACCGGCATCTTCCACGGTTCGTCTCCGGAATTCGACAAGATGGTGGAGTCCGCCCGCATGGTGGAGCACGCGAAGGCGTTTTTGCAGAAGGACGACCCCAAGGGCATGGACCCCAGCCTGCTCCTGCTGGACGACCCCAGAGCGGGAAAGGCGATCAAGGTCTACCACAACGTCTTTATGGATCTGCGGGAAAAGACCACGGAATATCTGCTTAAGAAGATGGATCAGCGCGGCGCCAAGACCCTGGATGAGCTGACCGGGAATGGTTCCTATGAGCAGAAGCGCATCGACTACGCCAAAAAGCTTCTGGGCGTCACTGAGGAATATCTGAAGATGCAGGAGCATGAGCTGACCGAGCAGGAACGGCAGGAGCGCTCCGAGCTTCTGGAGCTGCGCAGCACCGCCGATCGCATGCAGTACCGCGCCCATTACCTCAAGCAGGATGAAAAGCCCATCGAGCTGGGCGCGAACCTGATGCCCGAGGAGGAACAGGAGCAGGCCCGGGAGAAGATCCGGGAGATGAACAAGCCGCCGGAAAAGGAACAAGGACCGGTCTTGCAGTGACAGATGCCAAACAAGCAAGGGAGCCACGCTTCGCAAACGCGAAGCGTGGCTCTCTTGCTCTGTATCCCTTCAGGAATTTGCGTCATACGGATAGTTCTAAAGGGCACATCAGATGTGGGCGATGGGGTCGTCCGGGGCCGGCTGGGTCCTGCTCTGCTGCCCTGCGGCTTCGACGGTGCTTTCGGGGCCGGTTTCATCGAGCCTGATCCGGTTTTCCGTGATCAGCTCCGGCTGCTTCTGCTTTGCCTGCAGGGCCTGTTTTCTGGCGTTTGCCATCTCCTCGAACATATCGACTACCTTGCCCGAGGCCAGGACCTGGGAAACCTTTTCGGGATCGCGGGTGATCGCCTGGAAATACGGGTTCTTTATGAGGGCGGCCGCGGCCTTGCGGGCGGCCTTGACGGTGAAGGGCTTGTCGTCCACCATACCCCGGATCGCCACCATTGCCTTGGCCAGATTCAAGCGCTTCTCCTCTCGGTTGGCGTTGGCCGGGACGTTCTCTCCGGTGTGCATCCTGCGATAGCCCGCCCAGGACTTCCGTGTGCGGTCGGGCTCCTGCATGTTTTCCTTCAGCTTTCTGTTCCGCAGGTCCCGCAGCGTGATGTCGGCCGCGAAGAGCTCGTCGCTATGGAGCCAGCGGTTCACCCGATCCTCCGCCGCCTCCGCTTGCGTACCCGTTTTCGTCAGCTCCTGGAAGGAGGTCTGCTTCTGAATGGAATCAGCGTCCTTGCGGACCGTATCCAGATCAAAGGGCGTTTTGTTCATCTGCAGGCGGCTGGCCGCGATGCACTTTGCCAGATATTCCTTCTCCCGGCCCTGGGGGACGTTGGGCCAGCTGTGCAGGCGGAGGTACTCGGAATAGCTCATCGGCGCGGTCTGGTTCCGCTGTGCGGCCTTGTTTTCCTGCTCATAGAGCCTCAGCGTGCGGTCCATCTTCTCGGGCAGATTCAGGCTTGCCGCAACGAACTGCTTGTTTTTGATCATGGCGGGGAAGCCGGGGCTGCTTTGGATCTCCTGTGCGCGCTCCGTCAGGGCAATTTTGCTGAAGGGAGCCGCCTCCTGCCGAAGCTGCTGCGCGGCCAGAGCCATGGCCAGCAGGGCGTTGACGTCCGCCTGATCCTTTCCGGCGTCCTTTTGGCACTTCCCGAGAATGCCCTCGTAGGAGCTGTTTCCTGCCGCATAGACGTTGGTGAAACGGCGTCCCGTATTGAGCTGCATCTTTTGCCGCTGGGTCTCGATGACCTCGTCGTTGATGTTGAGCGGCCGGTCGAGCTCGTCCTCGTTTTCCTGGGCCTTTTCAGGCGCTTCCTGCTCCTGCATGGACTTCCGCTTCTCCGGGTGCTCCAGCTGGTCCTGCAGCTCACCGCCCTGGCGGAACGCGCCTTCCTGATAGAGGCGGTCGAACTTTTCCAGCACGGGATCGTTCAGCACCAGGTCTGGCATCGCGTTTTTGTATTTTTCGTAATCCGAGGCAAAATGATCCAGATCCCTGAGGACGTGGGGGAGCTGCGCCTTTGCCTTCTCATAATCCCCTGTGTGCAGGCTTTTGCCCAGCTGCTCCAGCTTAAACAGCAGGGAAGTCTGATAGCTTCCCATCCGATCGAGAAGCTGGCCCCGGGTCATTGAGCGCTCGGCCTTTCCGCGCTTCTCGTTCCGGGCGTCCCAAACCTTCTGCCTGTGCAGGGCTTCGTTCTCCCTGGCCTGCGGACCGTAGGTGGTTACGGCGTCAATGAAGTCGTAGAACGCCTGGGCCTCGGGGCCGTATTTGCCGGTTTTCGTGACCTGCCCGAGCTGATAGGCAAGCTGCAGGGCGATTTTGGTGTCGCGGGCAATCTGTTCCTGTGTTCTCGGCATGAGAATCTCTCCTTTTCTGTATTTCGTTCTGATGCGGGGGCGCATGCTGCGGACGTGCCGCCGTTCCGTCCGGGCTAAACCGTGGGGAGCTGCGGCGAATCGTTTGTTTTGGCGTCGCTGCCGATCCCGTCGAAATCGTTCTTTCCGAAGGGGCTTTCCTTACCCGCCTCCCAGCCGGAGCTTTCCAGCTTGTCTCCGACCCGGCGGTTGACCTCCTCCAGGGCCAGCTTTTCGTTGTGCTCGGCGACGTCCAGCTCCTCCGTGCGGAGCTTTGCACCCTGCTCGCCCATCTCCAGGGCGAGCTTCGCGGCTTCGATACGCTTGGCGGTGTAGCCGATGTGCAGGCCGCCGCCCTTGTGGGTCAGATAGGCCTGGGAGCTGTCCTTCACCTTCCGCGAGAGCTCCCGCATCCTCTGGATGTCCTGTGTGGTCACGATGCTTTCGTAGGGGGCGTCGGGGTCGCTGCGCTCCTTGCGAGCGGCCTCGATTCGTCTTCTGAGCTGCAGCTGGAAGAGGGCGTATTCCTCCACGGCCTCCAGCATGGCGTCGTACTGCGGGCTGGAGCGGCCCTGCGTGGTGCGCTTTTGCAGCATCTCGGCCATTTTTCTGGCCTTCGTGGCTTCCTTTGCCTGAGCTTCCGGGAGAGCTCTGTTGTCACTGCCGATGGCCACGCTGCTCTTGAGGCTCTGATAGGCCTTCTTTTGCTCCTTCAGATCCGTCGCCATCTGGCTGACCGAGGCCTCCACCGATCCGTACAGATTGAGGGGATCTTTGATGCGCTTGCCTTCCTCATCCTCCACGATCCGGTAAGCGGCAAGCTGACTGTATTTGATCTTGCCCCATTCGTTGCCCCGTTCGGTTTCCTTGATCACGCGGATCCTGCCGGGGATGAATTGCGTTTTGTATTCCGGCTTATAGCACTCGGCGTATTCGCCCTGAAAGACTTCCTTGTTCTGAATCTGCTCGTCAAACTCGTCGTAAGCCGCCCTGTCCTCGCGCAGCTTTTCCTGCATGGTCTCCAGGCGCCGGCCGGCAGCTTGGAGCTCCTGCTCTGACAGGCCGAAGCCCCGCAGCGTAAAGCGCAGTGCCTCCGGCGTCAGGTTCATGACGGCGTTGTAGGTGGACTCGGAGATGGCGTTCATACCGTTGAGACAGGTCATCTCCTTCACGCCCTGCTCAGCGCTGGGCTCCAGAACGCCGAAGGAGCAGTCGTTGTCGATGCCCTGCACGCCGCAGAGCTTGTGGTTCTCGTCAAACTGATAGAGCAGATTGCCCCTGTGGCGGTCGACGTTGCCGCAGAGGAAGTCCAGCACCTGCAGATCCGAGATCTGCTTGCAGGCCTTGGAAATGGAAAGGGCGTCTCCGGCGTTCTTCTTTTGAACGCTTTTGCCGCTGACGTGCTGGGCGTCCTCCGGCAGATTCTTGATGTCCATGCCGGTGGCCTCCGCCATGAAGGTGCCCTCGACCTCTTTTCCGTCCGGCCCGATCAACGTCATGGGCCGGGAGCGGGCAATGACGCCGGAGATGTTCAGCAGATCCGCGACCGCGCTCATGGCGGAGTTGCGGCTGTCGATCCGGGAACCGTCGGGGATCTTCGCTATCGTGTGGACGATGCCGGGGCCGAGCTTTTCCCCGAGGGCGTCGCAGATCTTGTTCACGACATTGGCGCCGAGGACCTTGCTTGCCTTGCGTCCGCCGAGCTCCTCGGGGAAGAGCTGCTCAATGACGCTGCAGAGCTTCTCCGGAACGGGAACGTCGGGTTGCTCCGGATCCTCCATCGTCATCATCAGCATGGCGTGGATGGTGTGGAGCTTGTCCTCGTCCAAGGGCTGGCCGCCGGGCTCCCGGGCCTTCTGATCGAAGCGATCCGCCAGACCGGCCACAATGGACTTGGCCGGTTCCTTAAGGGGGGACGCGATGGAGGCGAGCTTCGCCTTCAGAGCCTCCCAGTGATTTTCCTGGCTCTTCGGTGTGAACAGGCCGGTGTGCTCCTGCCCCTTGTTGTCCAGGAAGGTGATGGGCTGCCGGGAGCTCATTTCACCGCTCATTTTGTTTTTCAGAGCGGCGCCGCGGGTATCGACCGTGACGGTCCTCGCCCCGGCCAACAGGGCCGGCAGAGTCTTGAGACCCTTCTCCGGCTCATAGAGCAGCATGGCGCGGTGATTGCCGGCAGCAAGGGAGGTGATCCGCTTTACGATGCGGATCACGTTGGAGTCCGCGTTTTCTCTGAAAACGCCCTCTGCGGCCTTCCCGATCTGCTGATGCAGCCACATGAGATCCTTCAGACCGTCCTTGGTCATCAGGGGCAGGCGGCCGTAGCGGTCCTGGGTATGATATAGGGTGAGCTTTGCTTCCGCGGCGCTGACCGCGTCCAGAAAGCCCTTGTATTCCGAGCTTTGGCCCACCAGGGCCTCCAGCTGTCGTCTCAATTTTTGGATGGTTTCGTCTGCCGTTCCGTTTGACATAAGGATTCCTCCGGACAAAGATTTCGTATGACGAGCCGGACTTATACGAATATTTGATAAAAAGTCAGAAGCTTTTTTCCGGCATCCGCTTTCTGCGGATGCCGCCCTGGGCAAAGCCCGGGGAAATATGCCGTACAATATCTATGATTGCTGCCAGTCGTCGGGTCGTTTCAAAACAAGCTGCGGCGCTTTCGCCTCAGCGGCCCGGGGCTCCGGCTGCTCTGCCGGCGCCGCCTGGGGTCCGGCCTGCCGTTCCCTGCGGGATGCTGCCAGCAGCTCCCCGCCTTTTTCCGGCTGCATGGAGCGGAACTGCTCCGCCCAGCCGCCGAAGAGACGGTCCAGCTCCGGGGCCATCTCAGGCAGGTCCTCCCTGCCGGCCTTCAGGTTCTTCATGAAGAGCTTGAGCTCCCGGGCGGCGGTTTTCAGAAGGGGAGCGTGCGCCTCCTTCTTTTCCCCGGCGGCGGCCAGAGCTTTGCTGTGCAGCTCCAGGTTCACCAGCCGCTTGTTCAGGTCGTGGACGGTCCGATAGTATTTCTCCGCCCTGCGGTCGTCTTCGGGGGCCTTCCTCCGCTGTCCCGGCTGCTTGGCGGCCCTGCGGAGCTTTTCGAAGAAGCCCGGATCCTCTCTGACGGAGGCGGCCATATGGGCTGCCAGCAGCTCATATTTCGTCCACTCCGGTTTCGGAGGCGGCGCGGGCCGCTCCGCTCCGGCCTGCTTTTTTTCCGGCGGCTGTTCTGCTCCGTTCCGCTCTGCGGCGCCCGTTTCCGCGGCCGCTTGGTTCGCCTGCTTCTTTTCGCGCCCGTGCTTGCCGGCCGGCTTCTTTTTTGCCCTCCGGTTTTCGGGCGAAGCAGGCAGCGCAGCGGCTTTCTCGGCGGGGCGGTCCCGATCCGCCTCTGTGGTGGAGCGGACAACGGCGGCGATCAGCTCTGTGGGCAGCAGAGACGGGGCCTCGGGCTCCCGCTGCTTCGCCATCTCTTCGATGATGACGCCCTCCTGGGCGCGGCGCTTCCGGGCCAGGTACTGGTGCAGTTGCTCCAGCCGGGCCTCCACCCAGGAAATCAGCGCCTCAGCGTCCCGCCGGGCCGCCTCCGCGCTTCCCGCGGAGGCACCGCTTCCCAGGAAGGCGCTGCGGATCTGCCTGAGCTTTTTCAGACCCGCTTCGGCGTCCTCTTCGGATGCCGCCTTTGCCATGTCCTCGGTCAAGCGCTGCAGCGCTTCCACCAAAGAGGCGTTCGGCGCATCGTCCGCGGGTCCTTGGGCGACTGCCTCGGAGCTTTGTCGCCTGTCCTTGTTCTGCATCTTAGGATCCCCCATTTCTGTTTCGTTCACAATGACCACGTACCGTCGATATAGCGGAAATAAAGGCGGCCGGAGGTCAGCTCCGCCCAGGGATACTGCTGCATATACTGGCCGTCGAAGCTGTTCAGCGCGTCGACGTCGCCCTCCAGCATCCGGTAGTAATCACAGTCCAACAGGTTCCGCCGGATGGCCAGACAACCGCTGCGGCGGATCAGAAGCTCTCCCATCCCGATGCGCTCCAGCGCGGTTTTCAGATCGCTGACCAGAACGCGGATGCGGTTCTTGGTGAGCTTCAGATCCCATTCGTCCTCCCAAAGGGACGCGGAGATCTCCTCGGCGGTGCAGGAGGCGCCCTCCTTGTCGATCAGAAAGGCCAGCAGCTCCTTGGTCTTGCGCCGGTCAAAGGAGAGGGGGATCCCGTTCCAGAACGCCTCAAATTGCCCAAAGCAGCGGGCTGTGAGCCGGTCTCTTTTCGGCGCCGGCGCCGGAATCGCTGCGGCGGAGGAGGCGGCATCCCAGAAGGAAAGCTCCTCGGCGACCCGATCCGCGTCCAGGGGCTTGAGCACATAACCGTGGGCATGGATCCGATAGGCCTCCACCGCGTACTGCTCGTAGCCGGTCACAAAGATCACTCTTGTCGACGGGCTTGCCTCCCGCAGGCGTACCGCAAATTCAAGACCGCTGACGCCGGGCATCTGAATGTCGCAAAAGGCCGCGTCGGGACACAGCTTCTCGTTCAGGATGCAGTCCATGGCGTCCTGGGCCCGCTGAAAGCAGCGAATCTCCGCATCCGGGCGGGCCGCTTCGATCACGCGGGCCTCCGTGGCGAGAAGATAGGCCTCGTCGTCTAATACAAAAATCAGCATACCGCAGGAACCTCCGATCGCTTATCAGAGTTGATGTATGGGGTTTTGCCGCTCATGGATGGAATTCGCCCGCCGCCGGGGCTGGGCTTCCCCGTCCGGCTGAAGGTTCGGCCGCTGGACCGGCTCAGGCTGTTCCCGTTCGTCCACCATGGGGCGGTGCTGGTTTTGCGCCTGCTGCCGCTGGAGCTGGCGTCTCTGCTGGGCCTGCTGATCCAGCCTTGTCTTGTTCTCGTTGAACTGTGTGAAGAGATTGCTCATTCTGCCGGCGGCGGCGTTCTGACGGGTTTTCGCAAGCTCGTCGCCCCGGAACAGATCCTTGAAGGCCTTCGAGCTTCTCAGCGCGTTGGTCTGTTTTTCCATCTCCGCCGGGTCCAGGGGCGGAACGGCTGCGCCGTTTTTGGCGGCGTTCTGTTCCAGCTTGGACAGATACATCATCGCGGCGACCTGCTTTTTCAGCTGTTCCAGCTGCTCCGGCGTCATCTGCTCCGTGGGAATGGATTTTTTGCTGTCAATGCTCTTTTTGATCGCCTCGCGGACTTCCTCTGCTTTCGGCTTGTAACGGTCGGGCACCGATTGGGGAAGCAGGCCCGCCTCCGCCGTCTGCCGCAGGCAGTCGGCCTTGACCAGATCCTCCAGAGCGCCGCCGTGGCCCTCCTTCGCGGCGTCATGGAGCTTCTCGCGGGTCTTGGGATCGGTGCTTCTGAGGAATCTGTCCGGGCCGTCGTCGCTGACGCGGAAGGTTTTGCGGATCTCCTCCAGCTTTTTCGCATCCACCGTGGCATCCAGACTCTTGCTGTTCTTGCGGGCGGAATCCACCGCCGACCGGGTGGCGATCAGCTCCTTGTATAACACGGCCTGCTTGATCTCATTGTAGGACCGGAACTCGCTGGATTTGATCTTTTTTTGCAGAGCCTCGGTGCGCTTCAGGGCGGTGGGCATGTAGGCCTTCGGGACGTCCTCGGGAATATAGTCCATATTCAGCACATATTCCCGGAATTTGTCCTCCAGCTCGCCGCCGTGTCCGGAGACCGTGAGATCAGGATTCTTTTCAATGAATTCGCGGAAGGCGGAGCATTTGATCAGCTTGTCGGCTTCCTTGTTCGCGGCGCCGGGAAGGAGCTCCGTTTTGAGGCTTTCGTCTTTTTTGCGCACGGCGTCGACGGCCCGGCGGGCGCCGAACAGCTCGGCGCAGAGGGTGATTTTCCCGTCCAGGGAGGCGTTTTTGAAGGCCTTGGAGTTGATCTTCTCCTTCAGCGCTTCGGTGCGCTCATAGGCGGTGGGCATGAATTCCGCGGGGACGTCCTCCGGCAGGCGGTTCATGGATTTGATATAATCTTTGAATTGCGCCTCCAAATTACCGCCGTGCCCCTCCGCCGCGGAGTTGCGGGCCAGCTCCTTGTTGTCGTTCAGGAACTTGTGGAAGGCGTTGGAGCCCTTCAGCTTTTCGGCGATCTCGTTCAGCTTTTCGGGATCGACCCGTTTATTGAGGCTGTCCGCGTCGCCCTTCTTTGCGTTCACGCTGACGCGTGCCGCCAGGATCTGGGCGTAGATGGCCATATACTCGTCGGGCTCCGTAAAGAGCGGATTCGTGTACTCCCGGAGATTTTGCTTCAGCCCGTCGATCCGCTCCAGGGCGGTGGGCAGCATAGCTTCGGGCAGGTCCGTCGGGAGCTGCTCCAGTCTCGTGACGTATTCCTTGAACTTGTCGCCCAGGGCGCCGCCGTGACCCTCCCGGGCGGCCTTTCGGGCGCCGCTGTCGGGATCGTTCACAAAGTCCCTGAAGCTGCTGCAGCTCTTCCATTTGTTCAGCGCGGACTGGAAGCGGCCGGGCTCTATGGTCACCTTGAGGGAATCCTCTTTGCTGCGGACGGCGTTGACGGCCTCCCGGGCGGCCATGAGCTCCATGTAGATCTCCGCGGCGTCTTCCCGGCTGGCGAAATCCGGGGCCGCGATCTTCTTTTTCAGCGCGTTGGTCCGATCCAGGGCGGTGGGCATATAGCGCGCAGGCAGATCCGCAGGGAGCTTGTCCAGATTGACGACGTATTCCTTGAACTTGTCCTCCAAAACGCCGCCGTGCCCCTGCTGGGCGAGCGTCCGGAGCTCTGCGGAGAGACTGGGATCGTTGACAAAGCGCTGAAAAGTATCGCTCTTCAAAAGCTTGTTCCGCTCCTGCGCCAGGATCGCGGGGTCGATGGGCTTTTCCAGGCTTTTCTCCTTGCCGCGGACGGCGTCCACGGCGCTGCGCGTGGCCATCATCTCGGCATATTGATTCAGCCGCTGCTGGGGCGTCGGGTTTGTGCTGTCCTTGATCTTCTGCTTCAGGGCCTCGAGGCGCTTGTCCGCGTTGGGCATGAAGCCGTAGGGGATGTCGGCGTCCAGGGTATCCCGTTTCAGGACGAACTCCTTGAACTTGTCGCCCAGCAGGCCGCCGTGGCCGTCCGAGGCGGAGCTGCGTACCAGGGTGGGCTCCTGCTCCACGAACTCCTTGAAGGCGGAGCAGCCCTTCCATTTGGCCACGGCCTGCTGCAGCTGCGCCGGGGGGATGGGCTTATCCAGGCTGTCCTTGTCTCCGCGCACGGCGTTTACCACTTCACGGGTGGCCATGACCTCGGCGGCCAGATCGAGCTTGTATTCCGGGCTCTTGCTGTGGTAATCCGCGGCCTTGTATTTCTCCCGGATGGCATCGAGGCGCTCCACGGCGGTGGGCGCATAGCCCTCGGGCACGTCGGCGGGAATGTGGTCGATCCGGAGGATGTAGTCCTTGTACGCGTCCTGGAGCTTGCCGCCGTGGCCGGCGACAGCCCCCTCATAGGCGAGCTCGGGCTTCTCCTTCAGGAAGCTCTGGAAGCTGGCGCACTGACTCCATTTTTCATGGGCGGCTGCCAGCTTTTCCGGATTGATCTGGGGAGCGAGGCTTTTGCTGTCCTTCCGGACGGCGTTCACCGCTTCCCGGGCAGCCATGATCTCCGTGCAGCGCTGACGCTGCTCCGCCGGAGTACCGCCCTGCTTGAGCTTGGTTTTCAGCTGATCGAGCCGCTCCTCGGCGGTGGGCATATAGTCCCGCGGCGCGCCGGATGGGATGTGCTCCAGGTTCAGCAGATGCTCCTTGAACAGATCCTCCGCGGCTCCGCCGTGGCCTTCCTCGACCGCGGTTTTCAGCGCGCTGCCCTGCTGCTTGACGAAGTCCCGGAAGACCGTGTTGGCGGACAGATCCTCCGTTTTGGCGAGGGCCTTCCCGTCGACGCGGCTTTTCAGCGTATCGGCCTTTTTCCGCACCGCGTTGACGGCGCGGCGGGTGCGAAAGATTTCCGCGCAGATGGCGACGGCCTCGTCGGAGCGGGGATCTGCGCCGGCGAGCTTTTGCTTCTGCTGGTCGATGCGCTCCTCGGCGGTGGGCATATAGCGCTCCGGCACGTCGGTGGGGAGCTTGCTCTGCTCCATGACGTAATCCTGAAAGGCCTTTTCCGCGGCCCCACCGTGGCCTTCGGTGAGGAGCTTTTTCATGTTCTCGTGGCCCTGCTTGGTCACGAAGGCCTGAAAGCTGGGGCTGAGGATCAGCTCGTTCCGCTTTGTTGTCCAGTCGTTGACGTCCGCCGCGACCTTGAGGGTTTTCTTTTTTCCCCGCACGGCGTTGGCGGCGGAGCGCGAGGCGAAGAGGGAGGCGTACAGCTCCCGCTTGTCGTTTTCGCTGAGGGACTCGAACTGCTTGCCCTTCAGGACCTTCTGCATCGATTCCACGGTTTTCAGCATGCTGCCGGAATCGTATTTCCATTCTTTCGGCATGGCGTTGTTCCTTTCTTGGCCCGGTCAGAACGGGGAGAAGTCGGTTTCGGTTTTGCGGCCGAAAAAGAGAGCCTGTAACTTTTCTGAATATAATATATCAGAGAAGGCATACAAAAACATTACAAAATCCAGAAAGTATCGGGCCGGAGCAGAAAAAAAGAGAATCCGCCCGCGGCGGCGGAGCGCTTTCGCGGGCGGAGCGGATTTCAGCCGGCGTCGGCCTCCCCGGGAGGCGCGGCGGTCAGCAGGGGGAGGATTTCGGGATCAGGATCGAGGCGGTGGTCCCCATGCCCGGCGCGGATACGATCCGCAGGCTGCCGCCGCTGATCCGGGCGAGTCTGGCGCGGATGTTGGCCAGCGCGATGTGGGAGCCGCTGCCGGTGCCCGCGGTCTCCGGGTCGAAGCCCACGCCGTCGTCGATCACGCTGAGCTCATAGTGATCCTCCAGCTCCCGGCTGCGGATGGTCACGGTGCCTCTTCCGTTTTCCGTCTGGCGGATGCCGTGGGTCACGGCGTTTTCCACCAGCGGCTGCAGCGTCAGGGTCGGCAGGGAAAAGGCCTCGCATTCCAGATCGTAGACGATGGTGAGATCGTCGCCGAAGCGGAGCTTCTGCAGGGCGAGGTAGTTTTGCGTGTGACGCAGCTCCTGATAAAAGAGGATCGGCTGGTCGTTTTCGATGGACTGCATGTTGTGCCGCAAAAACCGGGAAAAATCCCCCACGGCCTTTTCCGCCTTCTCCGGATCCACGCGGCAGAGCGCCTGGATGGTCCCAAGGGAGTTGTAGAGAAAATGGGGCTGGATCTGCCCCAGCATCAGATCGATCTTCAGCTGCTCCGCTTCCTGTTCCTGCCGGTAGTATTTCTCGGACTGGTCGGAGAGCACAAAAATGAACATGACCAGCACCGCCATCGCCACGGAGAAGACGATGAGGTTCAGCCCGTAAAAGAAGCTTTGGATTCCCATGGCGGCCATGGGAGCCGTCAGGTAGAGCGCAAAGGCAATCCGTTCCCGCTTTGAGAGCCGGTCCCGGCTGCGCAGCAGCACGGCCATGCTGCCCAGGAGCAGCAGCCCCGGGCAGAGAAGGGAGAGGGGATAGAGGGCCTCGCGGTGATAGACATTGTCGGAGTCGATGGTATAGAACAGGCCGGTAAACTGCGAGACGTCCAGGAGTATGATGTGGACCGCCAGAAGAACGGCGAACGCGATCCGGACCGCCTTCTTTTTGCGTTTCTGGTCCGAAAGGGACAAAAGATACTTGGCGCCGATGTAGGCCAGAACGCAGGAGAACAGGAACTCGCAGTAGTTGGCCGCCTGCAGCGCGATCCGCGCCGCGGCGCCCGGGGTCCCCCGGAGCAGCAGACCTGCCAGGTTTCCGCCGGAAAAGAGGAGCAGGAAGACGTTATACCACAGAAAATAATGCTTTGTGTGCCGGTCCAGCTTCCGCACCACCAGCACCTGCAGCGTGTTGAGCAGGGCCAGGGTCATGGCCGCGATGCTGACGGACAGGTTGACGACCTCAATGTGATGCATCCCCACGGACCTCCTTTCTCCGGTCTTTCCATTTCATTATACAACCGGAATCAGAGAAACGCAATCCTTATCTGGACAAGGATTGCGTTTCTCCGTTCATTTTATGGCAGGATCTGCTGCTGCGCTTCCGGGCCGTTCATGTTCTGGGCGCCCAGCTTCGGCTCCGCCGGCTGCACAAGCTTTTGCGGGGCGTTCTGCAGGCCGCCGGCCTGCTTCTGCTGCTCCAGCTTCTGGTTGTACCGGGTGACAGCGTCGGTGATGTTCAGCGTTCCCTGGACGGGGCTTACCTTCTTGTAGAATTCCAGGTCGTTCTCAATATCCGCGAGATGTTCGTTCGCCACAATGTTTTCGGCGTATTTCTCGAACTTCTCCATCTCCTTCGGGTCGTTCAGCTTTCCGGGGAAGCTGGGGATCGGCGAATAGAGCATGCGGACGCCGCCGATCAAGTCGTTCGTGTTGTCGAGATAGATGCTGCCGGGCTCAACGGGCATCTGACGCAGATACTTTTCCTGGGGAAAGCCGGGACGCTCCACGGAGGGGGGAGGATTCACGAAATTCGTTTCGGTCATAAACCTGTTGTAGGCGGAATTCGGGTCGGTTTCGATGTTCTTTGCGTGTTCCATCAGCCGCGTTCCGGCGAGCTTGGACATAACGATCTGCTTGGCGAGCTGCTTTTTTTGTTCCTTGCTGAGCGTTTTGCCCTCCTGCCGGGCCTTGATCATCTGATACTCGGCCTCATGGGACTTCTGCTCGAAGCCCTGGATCTTGACCATGCCCTTGAGGAGCTCCAGCTTTTTCTCGTCCATGTTGTAGCTCTTGACGGCGACGTCCTTCAGACGGCTGTCCTGCTCGAAGAGCTCCAGCAGCTCCTTGCTCATGAGGATGGTGCCGCGGGTCTGGTCCGGGATCTTGGTGCCGGAGAAATCGTTGAAATCGCAGCCGAACTGATTGACGCCGTTGGCCATCAGCATGGCCAGCGGGCCGATATCCCCGTTCCGATAGGCGTCAAAGGCGTCCGCCGCCGCCAAACGGCCCGGATTCACGTAGCTCTTGATCGACTGGCCGCCGCCGTCGCGAGGTCCGGGTTTCGTGATGAACAAATCCGTCGTGCCCATGGAACGGGCGCTCATGTGGGCGAGCTTCACACAGTCATGCTGGGGATAGCCCGCCAGGCGCAGGGACTCCTCCACCGTGGGATCATACTGCAGCGGGTCCACCGCCTTCCCGGCCCGTATGAGATCGTCCTGGAAGCAGGCCGCCAGGGCGACCGCGGCGAACTGGGCGTCCGTCAGCGGTTTGCCGCCGATGCGCACGCTGTTCTGATCAAAGTGCCGGAACTTGTAGTCCTGCCCCGCCCGCTGATCGGGGTGCAGCTTCTGCGTCTGGTTCTCTGGCAGCCCTCTTTCGCGGATCTCGTCCTTGAGCTTCTGCTCGTTCTGATCGTCCTGCTGCTTGAGCCGCTGCCGGACGCCGTCCTCATCCGTGGTCAGAATGGTCAGGTCGCGGAAATTCTTTTCGGTGTAATATGCGTAGTTCGCGCCGAGGGGATGATTTTCCTCGTGCTTGAGAAAATCGTTCCGCTTGTCCGGGGTCGGCTTGAAGACGCTGACGAACTGCTGCTTGCCCTTTTCGGCCTGATCGACCTTGTCCTTGGCCTCCTTCAGCGCCTTGGCGTTGGCGATGCGCTCCTTCTCGGCGTTCAGCTCTTCGGTTTCCCTCTGGGCGACCGTAGAACGGCCAACGGCATAGTCCTCCAGCTTGGCCGCGGCGTTCGCGCGGTCCTGCTGCGCCTTCAGCCAGGCGCGGTGCTGCTGACGGAAGGGGAAGCGAAGGAGCTTCCGCGCAAGCCAGCGCCAGCCGGTCAGGGGCCTTACCGGCGCCGCGGGAAGCTGTTCCGGCTCCACGGGCTCGGAATGGGTCCAGCGAAGCTTGCCGGTGTCCTCTTCAAGCTGCAGCTGTACCGGCTTCGTCTGGCCCGCGGGGTAGACGAAGACGTTGCCCATCATGACCTGCCGGAAGAACGCCTCCGTGCCGGGTTTATAGGGCGTGTCGTTGACGTTCATCGGGAAGTCGTCTCCCCTGGAATCCGGGCACATGACCAGGATCCTGGGCACGATGCCGGCGCTCAGCGGCGCATTTTTGTCCTTGTCGAGCCGGATGCCGAACTGGTCGAACAGATATTCGTCCATTTTCTGCTTGAGAACGTAACTGAGCTCGCCGTTCAGGGCGGGCAGGCCGGAATCCTCCGGCCGGGAACAGCGGGGACGGATCGGATTTGGCATGGTGTTGTTCTTCCTTTCTCTACTAAGCGTTTTTCAGACTTCCGCGGAAACGGCGTCACGTTATGCCTGATGATATAATAGCGGATCGGGCGTACAAAAACATTACAATTTTCCCTCAAAAACGAAGGAATTTCTGCCCTGAAGCGCTGCACGATCCGCGGCAGGAGGCCGAACCGCTTTTTTACAGTAACGGGTTTCGCGGAAAAACGGCGAAAAACAGAGAAAAACCTTGAAATCCGAAGATTTCAAGGTTGATTCTCTGGCAGGGGCACAAGGACTTGTCTGCATTTTGCTTCGCAAAATATAGGATGCGCCGACGGGGACGGCGGCGCCCGACAGCCCACCGGACTGTCGGATTTGAATCTTCAAGTCCTTGGGCTGTCCAAACAAAGAAACAGATGGATTTGCGTTTTTGATGGATTCGAACGCTTGTAAGCAAGGAAAAAGCTCCTCACGCTTTCCTTGAAAAATGCTTGTATGCCAAAACTCCGATCGGGAGGAAGTAGATGCACCAGATCAAAAGGGCGATCGTGCCTCCTTTGCCGCTTTCGCCGCTCGCCATGTTAGTAAATACACCTGTCATCGGCATAATAAAGCAGCCAATAAAGAAAACTCCGTGTATCATCAGCAAATATTTCAGCCACTTATCCGCAGCGCCGTCCACCTGAATGGACAACCCAACGAAAAAGGTGGAAACCGCCATCATTCCGTATCCGAGTAAGTCGTAGTTGAAAAACAGGCCGCCGCGTTGAAAATCCAGCAGCCGGATCGCCTGCTCTGTCAGAGTCTCCTGCCGGATGCTTGTCGTTTGTGCAAAGTAGACCAGAAAGATCAGGACTGCATAAATTGCAGAAAAGACCAATCCGATATTGGCAGACACGCGCCGTTCGTCGCTGCATTCGTTTTGAAAACCGGCCGTCATCATAATATAGCCGATCGGCAAAAACATACAGACAAGATAGGAGCCAAAAGGATAATCAACGAGCATACATAATGCAAAAAGAAAGACTGACACGGCAACAATGGCTGACCCGATTTTGGGGATTGACTGATTCAATATATCACCTTCCATGTAGCTTAATGCGCATCGAGCACTCACCGTATTATATCGAAAAGTGATCGTTCTTGCAACCATTATTCATTTTTCAGTTTTAAGTCTTCAGTATTCATTTCGAAAATCCTGTCGGGAGAAACTGAAGAATGAAGACTGAAAACTTAAGAATGAAGAATGGAAAGTTGTACAGTAAAAGTGGACACTCCGAGGAGTGAATGATATACTCAAGCAAAGGGGTGTGAAAGATGAAAAGAACGTACAGCAAAGAGTTCAAGGTGAAGGCCTGCGAGTTGGTGCTAAAGGACGGGATCAAGCATGCCGTCGTAGCGGAAAAACTCGGGATCAACAAGGTCATGCTCTACCAATGGATCAGCCAGTATGAAACCTTTGGCGACGAAGCGTTTGTTGGCAAGGGCCATCAGCGCTCGGCAGACGCTGAGCTGCGGAAGCTCCGAAAGGAAAACGAGCGGCTGAAGATGGAGAATGAGATCCTAAAAAAAGCAGCGGCATACTTTGCGGAACACCCGGCAGACGAATGAGATTTGCGAGAGAGGAACTTTCGCAGTATCCAATCAGGAAAGTATGCGGTATGCTGGGTGTGTCCCGAAGCGGGTATTACAAGCCCTGCAGGCAAACAGAAACTGAAGAAAAAGAACTTGAACAAGCTGTGATTCATTCTTTTCATCGGAATCACGGCAGATATGGCAGAATCCGCATTCGCAAGGAATTGCTGAACAAGGGGATAGACATCAGCGAGTACCGGATCAGCAATATCCTGCGAAAAAACGGCCTGGAGGCCAAAAGTGGCCGAACCGGCAAGCGGAAGCACACCGAAACGACGCCGGTACAGTATCTGGAAGAGAATTTGATCAAGGATAAATTCAAGGTCAAGCAGCCGAATTACCTGTGGTGCTCCGACATCACAGAGCTGAAATGCCGGGGAACCAAGCTGTATCTGTGCGGAATCATTGATGTGGCAACCAGGCGGATTACCATGACGCCGAATATTGCCTGGCCGAGTATGGTACAGAGGAAAATGCTGTTAAAATCGGAGAAGACCTGATTTATGAATCTGAGGTTGCTTCCATTGAGGAGATCGAAGTGCATGGCACCGCAGAGATTTGGACGGATCGGCTGGTTTTACGTCGGCATCGCCCCGAAGACGCGGAAGACCTGTACCGGTATTTTGGGGCAGATCCGGAGATGACGAAATACTCCGGCTGGAATCCCTACGCGACCCTGGAGACGGCGCGGCAGACGGTACACCGGTTTATGGAGAGCTACCGTGACGAGCATTTCTATGGGTGGGCGATTGAATGTGAGGATGTTCTGTTTGGAACCATCGACGCCTACGACTATGAAAAAGACCGGATTGAGGTCGGCTTCAGCATCGTAAAAGTCTGCTGGGGACGCGGCTATGCAACAGAGGCACTGAAAGCGGTGCTCTCCTATCTGACGGAAAACGAGGGCATTTCCTGTGTGACCGCCTGGTGTGCAGCTGAGAACATCGCTTCGCGCAGAGTCCTTGAGAAGGCCGGCATGCAGCTTGTTCGCACGGAAAAGGACGGGTTGATGGTCGGTGAACATACGTACGACAGGCTGATATTTGAATATCGCAGGGACGTATCACAATAGTAGACTGCTGATGAACTCCAAAACCAAAGAAAAATCACAGCAAATGAGATTGCTGAGCTTATCAAGGATTGGCGAAATGCTTTTCTGTCCAAAACCAAAAAGGCAATTAACTTTGAACTCAAAACAGGAAGCAACTCCCTAAAAGCAGATAAAAGAGAACTGGTATGTCAAGTGCTTTTCAGTACGCAGCATACCAGTTTTCCTATCGGCCACCCCGTCAGGCAACTGCCAGAACCAGCTTTTGTTTTGAAACTTTCTTTTGAACAGTTCTATTTCTGAGTAGGATTTCAGCCTTTTCTGTATCGGTATCAGCGTGCATCTCTGTTCAGAATGGCTTAGAGGCAGAAAGGAGGGAAATCGCAGGCTGGGAGGAGTGTCGCAATTCCTATGTGCATTTTTGTACAACATGAACGAAATAATGTGGCCGATTCAGCTAATATACATGAATAACGGTCCATTTATTGTGTTTTTGTACATATTTCAGAAACATAATCTATGCAGAATCACCAATGTCAAGGCAAAGAGAAACTTGACAGATCGCGAAAAAAGTGGTAAAAGGGCCGCCAAGGTGCCAGCCGGTGCCTTCAATATGCCTCCCGGTAGGATTCAACCGTCGCGGACTCAGGCTCCCGGGAGGACGATCCTGTTTTTAACATCCCTATCAAGCGTCTGGTGAAAGGAGGTTCTGCAATGTACAACAACGACACCATGATGCAATACTTTGAATGGTATCTGCCAAACGACGGCTTCTGGTGGAAGCGCTGTGCCGCAAAGGCGGAGAAGCTCTCCGACCTGGGCATCAGCGAGGTTTGGCTGCCGCCCGCCTATAAGGGCACCTCCCAGGAGGACGTGGGCTACGGCGTTTATGATTTATATGACCTGGGCGAGTTCGACCAGAAAGGAACCGTCCGCACCAAATACGGAACGAAGGACGAGTATGTGGCGGCGGTGGAGGCCTTCCACGCCGCGAACATCCGCGTCTATGGAGATATCGTGCTCAATCACCGCATGGGCGGCGACGAGCTGGAGACTGTCCGGGCCGTTTGCGACTGTCCGGACGACCGCATGCACCAGATGGACCGTGAACACACGGTTCACGTCTGGTCGAAATTCACCTTTCCCGGGCGAAACGGCACGTACAGCCGCTTCACCTGGGATCACCGGGACTTCACGGGCACAGACTGGAACGAGGATTCCAAGTGCCGCGACCGCATCTACCGCTTCACCGGCAAGCGCTGGGCCCCGGAGACCGACCCGGAAAAGGGCAACTTTGACTATCTGATGGGGATGAACGTCGACATGTCGAACCCCACCGTTCAGCGCGAGACCGAAAACTGGCTGCGCTGGTATCTAAACGAGACCGGCGTAGACGGACTGCGGCTCGACGCGGTCAAGCACATCAGCTTTCCGTTCTACCGGGAGCTGCTGAAGCGTCTGCGTGAGGAGGGCTATCCTGCCCTGCCGGCAGTGGGAGAATACTGGAGCGGCGATTCGGGCCGTCTGCTGTACTACCTTGACGCCGTGGAAAACCAGATGTCTCTCTTTGATGTGGCTCTGCACTACAACTTCTTTCACGCGTCCCATGCAGGCGCGAATTACGATATACGGCGCATCCTAGACAACACCCTGACAATCGCGCGCCCGATGAATGCAGTCAGCTTCGTCGACAACCATGACACCCAGCACGGTCAGAGCCTGGAATCTTTTATCGAAGATTGGTTCAAGCCCCTGGCCTACGCCCTGATCCTGCTTCGGCAGGACGGATTGCCCTGCGTGTTCTATTCCGACTACTACGGCAATCCCGTTCAGAACAGGCCGATGGTGCCGAATCTCGGCAAGATGATCAAGGCCCGCCGCAGCTACGCCTACGGAGAGCAGGAAGATTTCTTCGACGATCCCAACTGCATCGGCTGGGTCCGGCGCGGCGACGAGGAGCACCCGAATTCCGGTCTTGCGGTGGTCCTCTCCAACGGCGAGGGCCGCTCCAAGCGGATGCGGATGGGTGAGCACTTTGCCGGTGAGACGTTCTACGACGCCCTGGGCCGCTGCCAGGAGCCCGTGACCGTCGGAGACGACGGCTGGGGCGAGTTCCGCACAGAGGGCGGCAGCGTCTCCATCTGGGTACGCGCCGCAGCCTTTGAGGACCTCGTCGTGAACGAGTGACAGCGGAGGTGCTCAGATTGCAGAAAAAACGATTTCCCCTCCCTTGGCGAATGGAAAAGCTGAATGGAGCAAATACGCTGTATTCCCGCCTGATTCCCGGGCAACGCACGGTCAAAACCGGTGTCGCCGTGACCCTCTGTCTGCTTTTCTATATGCTGAAGGACTTTCAGGTCATGAACATGCCCGCCGAGGCGGCAATTACCGCGATCATCTGCATGCAGCCCTTCTTGCATGATACGGCAGAGAGCGCACGCAACCGTCTGCTGGGGACCTTCGTCGGCGCGCTTTGGGGCTTTTTGTTTCTCGTAATTATGGCATTGTTTCCCGCCCTTGGGAAAGAACTCTTCCTTCTCTATCCGCTGATCGGCCTCGGCACCCTGATTACCCTGCACAGTGCCGTTTTGCTGGGCCGGTCGGATGCGTCTGGTGTAGCAGCAATCGTATTTGTCTGTGTCGTCATCGCCTACCCGGACATTGAAAACCCACTTGAGCAGGCATTTAGCCGAATCCTCGATGTCATACTGGGCACGTTTGTCGCAATTCTTGTCAACAGCGTTCATTTACCCCGGGCAAAACAGCAGAACAAGGTGTTTTTCATTCCCGTATCGGGTCTTACAGACGAGCACTACGCTCCGCTGTCCGCTGCGATCCAGTTTCGGCTGCAGAGTCTTCTCCGAAAAGATGCGAAGCTCTGCCTGATATCGGAGCATGCGCCGGCATTTCAGACTGCCGCACCCGCAACCCAGAATCCCGTGCCGATGATCGTGATGGACGGCGCTGCGATTTATGATCCGAATGAAAACATGTATCTGGCGACAACAAACCTGGATCCCGCCTCATGCCGCTGGCTGATGAAGCGCTTGGAAAACCAAAGCTTCTTCATCTATACGGTGCACAGAGACCGCAACTTCATCTATCACCATGGAGAAGCGACGGAGATGGACCGCACAGTCTACAGTCACCTGAAACGGTCACCATACCGGTATTATCTCGACGACGACCACTTTTCTGTAACGGATGTTGTGTATATCAAGCTTGTCACCACGAGAGAACAGGCAGAGAAGGTGCAGCATGAGCTGGAGCCGATGCTCGAAAAGATGAAGCTGCGTTCCGTCATCCGGCCACAGGCCGGTCTGGAAGATGGCTGCGGCCTCTATTTCTACGCCGCGCACGCGGATCAGGCGCACGCACGGGCACATCTGATGCAGCTGCTCCGGCAAAAGGACCCCGGCCTCGAAGCCTGTCTGATCTCCGGCGATCGGCCTTATTCGACCGAGGCGGATGCTGTCAGGCTGCTGCGGAAGGTGGACAAAGCCTATGAGCCGCTGCTGCTGACGGAGCGGCTGAGAAAAAAACTATAGGCCGAAAGGCACGCGTCTGATTTGTACCAAGGCGGAGGCACCTGATAAATGCCTCCGCCCAATTTATTAGCTACTCCGGCAGCGGTCAGTTCCCGCTGGCCGCTGCCTTACGGGGGCACAGAGCCAGAATACAGGGTGGGGCTCCCACCGTGACGGTGGTGCTAAAACTCCGTGCAAGCGGTGCTCTTGCTCTGTAATTCAGTCAAGTGGCCTTCTGCGCCGTGAGGGTGGCCTGATTTCTCCGAGACGGTAGCCCTAAAAGGCCGTAACGGTTAAGCTTCCAGATAGCTCTGAGTGAAGCGATACTTCCGCTATATGAAGCAGCGCCTCTGAACCATTTGGCTCGCAGGCGCTGTCGCAATTATTTCCTTTTTGTGTTTCTGTAGGCTCTGACCGCGTGACAGTGCAAAGCCTTGTAGCGTCATGGGGTATCAGCCCAACTAAAAAGATAACGGCCAAAGGTGAGATGATCCCCTGGCCGTGTGCTTTTGCTGTATAGTTTACTGTAGTTTATAGAATACTGTGGCAACAGCCTCCGGACAGTTTTTTGTCCGGAGGCTGTTGTGCTATCGGTTGGCCATTTTATCTCCAGGCTCCACTGTAGCCGATGGTCACAGCGGCGTTTTTCGCACCCGCGGCCATACAGGCCGGGATGGGAAGGCGCTGAAACCAAGCGGCCAGGAAGCCGGCTATGTAACTGTCTCCCGCGCCGAGTGTGTCCACCACAGAACAGGGAATGGCTCCGACCGTATAGAACTCCGTGCCGTCAAAGGCCATACTGCCCCTGCTGCCACGGGTGGCGATTACCAGCTTCGGTCCCATTGCCTGCAGCTCCCTCAGCTTCCCATGAAGAGCCTCGTCTCCGCTGCGGGAGTCCGAGAAGAAAAACAGGGTCGTATGAGGCAGGGCGATCCGAGCGGTTTTGCCGAGGGGACTTTCCGAGGCATCGAAGGCCGTCGGGATTCCCCGGTGACGGAGCTCCGGCAAAACGGATTCCGCGTGGCCCCAAAGGGTCGCGGCGGCCAGATGATGAGCACAGAAGAAGTCCAGGTCCTCCTGCGTGGGGCTAAATTGCGCCATGACGCCCTCTTCATAGTCTCCGAAGACACGATCTCCGTCAAGCATACGCACATGGCTCACGGCGGTGGGGCCGTCGAGGACTCGCAGGCGGGAGAGATCCACGCCCTTCTCCCGGAGGGTTCGGCGAAGCAGTTCGCCGTTTTCGTCGTTTCCCACAGCCCCCACATAGGAGGATTCCATTCCCAGGCAGCGCAGATAGACGGCGACATTCACGGCATTCCCGCCGGGATATCGCTTTCCGGTCTCGTCGTAGCTGTCGATGCAATTATCGCCAATGCAGACAATTTTCATGGCGCCCCTCCTGAATATTTAATGCGGGATCAGTAATCCATCTTTCTGTAATATCTCCGCAAGCTCATGTCGTGGCCGCTCAACGCCTCCAGGTGGACATCGATCCGACCGGTGACAGCGCGCATCACGAGATGGCTGACAGCTCCGCGGAAGACCGGTTCGATACCGGGAAGCTCATAGTCCTTTGTATCGATGACGGTATGATTCCGATTGACCTTTGACAGGAAGCGGGCTGCCCGTTCTCCCAGGGGACGCTGGGTGTCCTCGCCAATGAAAAGGGTCACGGGCGTGTCCTCCCCGATGACCTCCAAGGTTCCGTGGAAGAGCTCTGCTGCATGGATGGACTTGGATCGCATCCAGTGCATTTCCTCCCAGAAGCACATGGCATATGAGTAGGCTGCGCCCCAGAGAGTTCCGGCGCCGACGAAGTAATGCAGCGGATCGTCCTTGTGGGCGACGGCAAAAGCCGCGGCAAAGGGATCGGCAGCCTTCTCCACGCTGACCAGAGCCTCCGGCAGGAAGCGTTCGAACTGGGCATACATCTCCTCATATTCCGGCAGTTCTCCGGCCCGGTAAAGAAAGCAATCAGCGGTCATAAAAAACTTGAGCTGCTCGTTGCCGGGATAGGAGAAACAGCGGTCCGCAAGCCTTGCCAGCGGAGCGTCCGCATCGTCCACAAAGCCCAGGACCATTGCGCCAGCCTGTTTGACCTTTTCCACAGCGGCGACAACCTCAGAGGTAGTTCCGCTGACGGAGGAAAAGACCACAAGAGTACCTTCTCCGATCCGGCGATCCCCGACGACTGCGTATTCCGCGGCATTGAGCGCAAAGGTCTCCAGGGCGGTGCGCTCCTTCATGTGACAGATCACCTGCTTGGCGCTGGCCCAGGTGCCACCGATGCCCAGCCAGTAGAGCCTGCGTATGCCTTCGTCCCAGGCCGCGTCCACAAAGGTTTCTATTTCTCCTCGCAGCGACAGAGCGCCTCGGACGCTTTGCAGCTTCTGCTCTTCGTCGAATTTCAGCACTGTCCATCCCTCCAATGTATGATCGGTATCGCAGCTTTCCGCGCGGCGGGTTCCGTCTGCATAGACCTGTCAGGAACTCTCGCCGACGCCGAGCAGGGCGATATCCGCGGCGTAGGGCTTCATGCCCTCGATGCAGATCTCCGCGACCTCGCTGACGGACATACCCAGCATCTCGCAACCTTGCCTGATCAGTTCCCGGTCGCATTTGGCAGCGAATTTCTTATCCTTGAATTTCTTCATAAAGCTTTTGGTTTCCAGGTCGGTGATCCCCATTGGACGCATACGGGCGCAGGCCTGGATGATACCGGTCAGCTCGTCCACGGTGTAGAGGCTCTTTTCCAGATTCGTTTCCGGCCTGACATCGGTGCAGTGTCCGTAGCCGTGGCTCAAAATCGCCCGCACGTCCTCCTCCGGGACGCCCGCCGCCAGCAGCGGCTCCTCGGTGTGCCGCAGATGTTCGTCGGGGTATTTTTCGTAATCGTAGTCATGCAGATAGCCCACAGCCATCCAATGCTCCCGATCCTCGCCAAAATGCGCAGCCATCGCGCCCATTGCGTACATGACGTTCTTGGCGTGGAGGATCAGATGCTCCTCCGTCACCTGGGAATCGTTCAGTTCCTTCGCTCTTTGCAGAGTCAGCATGTTTCTTTTCCCCTTTTTCGTGCTTTTTTGTTGGTTGAGAGTGCTTCCGCAAATCGGGAGTAAACATAGACGCCGAAGATGATTACACAAGCCCCGATGATAACCTGCAGGCTTGGAATCTCCCGGAACAGCAGCAGGCCGAGGGCGCTTGCGAATACCGGCTCCAGGAGCTTTACCGTGGAGATAAAGGCCGCGCTCTCATACTTGAGGCCCCAGCTGAAAACGCTGTGTCCGAGCAGTGTGCAGAACACCGCCATTCCCAGTGCCGAGAGCCAGTTGACCGGCGCATAGCCGACCATGGGCGTTCCCTTGCAGAGCAGGATCACAAGAACGGTCATCGCGGCAGAGGAATAGACCAGCAGCGTATAAGTCGTTGTGGCAATCTCCCTCCGGCAGCTTTTCCCGATGATGGTGTAGACCGCCATGCAGGCCGCGCCGGCAAGCGCGATCAAATCGCCAAGCAGCACATTGTCCCCTCCGCCCGCGTCTGACAGGGCGATCAAGACACTGCCCGCAAATGTGAGCAAAATGCCGATCCAGGCCCGCCAGCAGATCTTCTCCCGAAACAGGAACAGCATCAGAAAAGCCACGAAGAACACTTCGGTATCCACCAGGGCCACTGCGGAGGCGATAGACGTGTGATGGATCGCTTCAAAATAGCAGGTGAAATGAAGGCCGAGAAACAGTCCGCTCACGATGCTCAATACAGCGGTCCGTTTTCTCATGCGCTTCAGCTCTTCCCGATTTCGAAGCAGGACATAAGGCAGCAGCAAAAGCGCCGCGATCAAAACCCTGTAGAGCACCAGCACCATGGACGGCGCGTCGGAGATTCGGACGAAAGGCGCGGAAAGCGACACGCCTAAAACACCGAGCAGAATCAGCAGTTTTTTCATAATCGTACGCTCTCAAAACACCGTTATGGACTTGTTTTTTCAAAGGCCAGCCGCGGGAAATTGTCCTCTTCCACGTAGATCGTTCCGCAGTGGACGAAGCCCAGCTTGGCTAAAAGCCTCCGCATCACAGTGTTGTCACCGTGGGTGTCGATCCGCAGATGCCTGCACTGCTCGAAAGCCCAGCTGATGCAGAAGGTACCGACTCCCTTTTCCGAACCGTCCGCCGCGATTCTGTGAACCACGCCGTAGGGCCTGTCGTCCAGCCATGCGCCGTCCGTGATCCGCCTGTAGGTTGGCTCAATATCCGGCCCATGTATAAAGAAGAAGGTCCCGATCACCCGGCCATCGTCATCGACGCAGACATAGCTGTTGCCGTCCCGGATGTCGTTTCGGATCAGCTGCTCCGGCGGCCAGTTGGTCGGTCCCCACTGATCGGGATTTCCGTGCTCCGCCATAAACTTCCTCGCATGGGCGTACAGCTCCATGATCCGATCCAGATCCATCACGGTCGATTTTCGTATATTCATTGCCCCGGAACGCCCTCTTTCTCCCGGTAATACCATCCGTGCTCGGCGTGATAAATCATCTGCCTGGTCATACCGCCGTCGACGCAGATGTTCTCTCCGGTCAGAAAGCCGGCTTTGTCTGAGCAGAGGAAGAGGGTCAACTCCGCGATATCCGCCGGCTTTCCGACCCGGCCTGCGGGCTGCTGAAGGGCGTCCGGTCCTGTGATCTTAGCGCCCGTGGTGTCGATCCAGCCGGGGGAGATGCTGTTGACGCGAGCCTTTCCGGCCAGACTGACTGCCATCGCGTGAGTCAGGGCGGAGATTCCGCCCTTGGCCGCGGTATAGCTTTCCGTCTGGGGCTGGCTCATGCGGTCCCGGGAGGAGGAGATGTTCACAACGGCAGCACCTGCCGCAAAATACGGCGCCAGGAGCTTTGTCAGATAGAAGGGTGCGGTGACACCCACAGCCAGGGCGTACTGAAACTCTTCATAGCTGCATTCGTTAATCCCCCGCATCAGAGGCAGGGCGTTGTTGACCAGACAATCTACATGTCCGGATTGCCCGATTACATGGGCGGCAAAACGCTCCAGCGTCTCCCGGTCGCCCACGTCTCCTACGAACCAGTTTCCTGGCTGCCGGTCGATGATGTGGACGACGGCGCCTTCCCGGCGGAAGGCCTCGGCAATCGCCCGGCCGATACCCTGCGCGCCGCCGGTGACCACGGCGACCTTATTCAGAAAGGCTTTTTCCATCGCTTGAACCTCCATGCTGATTCTTTCTACAATTTCGCAACGATCTCGGAGACCGCCACAAGGACCGCCCGGCCGCTGATGGAAATCCTTCCGTTTCCTTTCATTTCGCAGCGCAAAACGCCGCCCCTCCTGGAGGCCTGATAGGCCTCGATCTCCTTTTTCCCGAGGGCGCGGGACCAGTAATCCGCAATCTGGCAGTGGGCGGAGCCGCAGACAGGGTCCTCCGGAACCGCCACCTTGGGGCAGAAGCTCCGAGAAACACAATCGAAGTCCCTGCCCCGGGCGGTGGCGTTCTGCAGACGGCCCTCCAGCTTTCTCAGCAGATTCTGCTGGGGATTCATTTCGCGTACCTGTTCTTCGGATGCAAACACGCAGA
>JAFYAB010000034.1 GCA_017540945.1 Oscillospiraceae bacterium
GAAGGCGCTTTCCCTGACCGATACAGCCTCCTATCCGGATATGATCACGAGCGGTGATTGGTTGTCCAAACGGCGCAGCCCCGATTTGCTGTTTCACGATCATTTGCTGGAGCGCTATGGGGAAACCGTCACAGCAGCAGATCTTCCTTGGCTTGCTTCTGAGCGGGAGCAATTGCTGAGCCAGATCACCGCCGCGGCCGCGCAGGACCCCATTGTTCTGCGATATGGAATGGAGTTCCATCCGGAGACAGGAACATTCACAAGCTCGATTGACAAGGCTTTGGTCGGAGAACTATCGCAGGAGGATTGGGACTATATCGGTTCCTACGAAGGAGGGACAACGCGGCTGAAGGGAACGGATCATCCCATCGTCTTTCTCTCCCAATACCAAACTGTGATGGACTGGATCGAGGCGAAGGGCGTCTACCATGTCATGAGTTACGATCTCATCGTGATGCTGGAGGACAATTTCCTGATCGTGATCGTCTTCTCCTGCGGCGCCCTGCTGCTGACGGTGCCCTACGGCGTCCTGGAGGCCAAGAGCCGCACCGAGGGCCTGTCCGCCTCCACAAAAACCGGCAGAGCCCATTACGGCAGGAAGCTCGCCGGCGCGGCCCTTGCGTCCGGGATTGTGATCGGGCTCGGGGTCCTGCTGGCGTTCCTGGCCTTTTCCCAGTGGAAGGTCTCCCGGTACTACGGCTGCGACATCGGCGACGCAATGAATATTTGCTGGGATGAGGACTCCTATCTTCACTTTTGCTCCTATCGTCGTTTTTTTAATACCAACTCCTTGTATGGCGTGCGCTTCGGCGCGTTTTACGGGCTCAGACTGCTGCTCCTCTTTCTGCTGGGCCTGTCCGTAAACCTGCTGGCGGCGATCCTGTCTCTTCGGATCAGGAACGCCGTCACGGCCATCGCCTGCACCCTGCCCCTGGCTCTGTTCTTACCGGTCTATCATCTGGCCTATAACGCTCCTGACGGCGGCTTAATTCACACACCCGGGCATCCCAATGCGCTGGCCGCGGGGCTTGGATTGCTGACCCTTCTGGTCGCTGCCTGGAGAATCAGACAGAACGATCGAAAGGAGATTTGTACATAAAAGCGGGAAAAAGAGCCGCCTGCGCGTTCCGAATGAACGCGCAGGCGGCTTGCTGTATGCAAAATCGGGATTTGTAGGGGATGTTGCGAAAACGCCCGTAGGGGCCGATGCCCACATCGGCCCTCCCTGTGGACCGGGGAAAGGGCCGATGTGGGCATCGGCCCCTACGGGTCGCTCTCCGCAAAACCTTCCCCCCAAGGGGAAGGCATTCCGACAAATCCGTATCTGCCGCGCCGATCAGATTACCACCTCGACCTGACAGACGGGCTTGTCAGACAGGGGAACGGTGTGCCCCTCGACGGGGGTTCCGTCCACAGTCATGCCCTTGTGCTCGCCCCGGCGGACCGTGATTTCATAGCGGGCGCCCCGGAAGAGGCGGGAGATCCGGCAGCCCTCCAGCTTGTCGGGCAGACAGGGCTCCACGGTGAGGCCGTCCCAGTCGGGGCGGACTCCCAGGATGCCCTGGCTCACCGCCGCGAAAGACCAGGCGGCGGTGCCGGTGAGCCAGGCGTTCTTGGCTTCGCCATAGCGCGGGGCGTTCCGGCCGGCGATGGTCTGGCTGTAGCAGTAGGGCTCGGTGCGGTGGATCTCGCTCTTGTCCTCAATGTAGGCGGGGGCGTTGCGGGTATATAGGTCAAAGGCCGCGTTGCCGTCCCGGATCTTGCACCAGGCCAGAGTGATCCAGGGATTGTTGTGGCAGAACACAGACCCGTTTTCTTTAAAACCCGGGGGATAGGAGGAAATCTCCCCCAGGTAGTCGTGGTATTCGGTATAGCAGGGAGCCAGCAGCTCGATGCCGAATTCGTTGCCCAGCAGGCGCTCGGCGGATTCCAGGGCCTTCCTGCCGTATTCCGGGCCGCCAATGCCGGCCATCACGCAGAAGCCCTGGGGCTCGATGAAGATCTTGCCCTCCTTGTTTTCCTTGCTGCCGATGGGCCGCTCAAAGGCGTCATAGGCCCGGCGGAACCAGTCCCCGTCCCAGCCGTGGGTCAGGACGGCCTGCTCCATATCCCGGACGGAGGCCCGGACGGTTTCCGCTTCGTCATTCAGGCCGATCCGTTCGCAGAGCTCTGCGTATTCGGTCCCGTACTTGACGAACATGCCGGCGATGAAGACGCTCTCGGCCTTGCCGCTCTCAAAGTTGGAGCAGGTCTGGAAGCTCTCGCCCGGAGTCAGGCTGAAGCAGTTGAGGTTCAGACAGTCGTTCCAGTCGGCCCGGCCGATCAGGGGCAGGCTGTGGGGGCCCCGGTGGGTCATGGGGTAAGCCACGCTGCGGCGCAGGTGCTCCAGCAGGGGGACCTCGGTGCCGGGCTGGTTGTTGAAGGGAGTGGGCTCCTCCAGGATGGAGAAGTCGCCGGTTTCCCGGATGTAGGCGCAGGTGCAGGCCACCAGCCAGAGGGGATCGTCGTTGAAGCCGGAGCCCACGTCCGCGTTGCCGCGTTTGGTGAGGGGCTGATACTGGTGGTAGGTGGAGCCGTCGGCAAACTGGATGGAGGCAATATCCAGGATCCGCTCCCGGGCCCGGGCGGGAATCAGGTGGACGAAGCCCAGCAGATCCTGGCAGCTGTCCCGGAAGCCCATACCCCGGCCCGTGCCGCTCTCGTAATAGGAAGCGCTGCGGCTCATATTAAATGTTACCATGCACTGGTATTGGTTCCAAATGTTCACCATCCGGTCCAGCTTTTCCTCGCTGCTTTGGACCGTGAAGCGGGAGAGCAGCCCCGCCCAGTAGGCCTTCAGCTCTGCCAAAGCCGCGTCGAACTGCTCCGCAGTCTCGAAGGCCGCCAGCAGCCGATGGGCGGGGGCCTTGTTGATGACGTTCAGGGCGGTGAATTTCTCTGCCTGGGGCAGCTCCGTATAGCCCAGCCGGAAGAGGTAGCTCTTTTCCTCGCCGGGGGCCAGCTCCAGCTCCAGACGAAGGGCGGCGATGGGGGCCCAGCCGGCGGCCACGCTGCCGAAGCTGCTCCGCTCCTCCACGGCCTTCGGCGCGTTCCAACCCCGGAACTGCCCCAGGAAGGCGTCCCGGTCCGTGTCGAAGCCGGCGATGGGGGCGTTGACGGAGTAGAAGGCGTAGTGATTCCGGCGCTCCCGGTACTCCGTTTTATGGTAGACGGTAGAGCCCTCGAGCTCCACCTCGCCGATGTTCCAGTTCCGCTGGAAGTTGGTGGAGTCGTCCACCGCGTTCCACAGGCACCATTCCAGGGCGGCGTAGAGGGTCAGCTTTTTCGTCCCGGTGCTCTCGTTTTTCAGCACCAGCTTCTGGAGCTCCATGTCGGTGTCCATCGGCACCGTCACGGTCAGCGTCGCGCTGAGGCCGTTTTTTGCTCCCTCGAAAACCGAGTAGCCCAGGCCATGGCGGCAGCGATATGCGTCCAGGGGCGTCCGGGCAGGGAGAAAGGCGGGGCTCCAAACCGTGTCGCCGTCGCAGAGATAGAAGCAGCGGCCGCCGTCGTCTGTCGGCACATTATTATAACGGAAGCGGGTGATGCGCCGGAGCTTTGCGTCCCGATAGAAGCTGTAACCGCCGCAGGTGTTGCTGATCAGCGAGAAAAAGCCGCTGTTGCCCAGATAATTGATCCAGGGCAGGGGTGTATCCGGCCGGGTAATCACATATTCCCGGGCCTGATCATCAAAATAGCCGTATTTCATGGATTGATTCCTCCCATATCGAGCACCGGGCGGCGCAGGACCGCGCAGGCTTAAAACTTAATCGATTAAGTACATTATAGGCAGATGGTTTCAAAAACGCAAGTCCTTTTTTCAAAAACAGAAAATATTTCAGTATTGACAAAAACAACCCCAATAAATTTGTGCAAAATAACGAACAAAAAAAGAAAAAAAGGACTTGACGGAATGCATATCCGGCGCTATAATGAAACCAACGAAAACGATTAAGTTGTCCGCCGACAGAAAGCAGGCACAGCGATGGTAACGATCACGGACATCTCAAAAGCGTGCGGCGTCTCCCGCGCCACGGTCAGCAAGGCCCTCAACGGTGCGGCTGACATCTCGCAGGAGACCGCAAAACGGATCCGCGATACCGCCGCCGCTCTGGGCTACCTGCCCAACGCCGCCGCCCGGGCCCTGAAGCTGGGCCGCAGCTACAACATCGGCGTGCTCTTCTCCGACACCACCGGCGGCGGCATCTCCCATGAATACTTCTCCCGCATCCTGGAGAGCGTCAAGGCCGAGGCCGAGCGCCTTGGCTACGACATCACCTTCATTTCCAAGGATCTGGGCCGCATGTCCATGGACTACTACGAGCACGCGAAGTACCGCAGCTGCGATGGCGTGGTGATCGCCTCGGCGGACTTCCATGACCCGGCCATCATCCGGTTGGCCTCCAGCGAGATCCCCACGGTGACCCTGGACTACAGCTTTGACAGCCGCAGCTCCATCCTTTCAGACAACGTCCGGGGCATGGAATCGCTGGTCCGCTTCGTCCACAGCCGTGGCCATCGGCGCATCGCCTTCCTCTATGGCGAGATCACCTCCGTGACCCAAAAGCGCCTGGCAAGCTTCAAAAAGACCTGCGCTGCCCTGGGCCTCGAAATCCCGGCGGAGTACATTCGTCCGGCGATCTACCACGATCCCCGCTCCAGCGGGCTTCAAACCAGGGCGCTGCTGGCGCTGCCCCAGCGCCCTACCTGCATCCTCTATCCCGACGACCTCTCCTACCTGGGAGGCATGAGCGAGCTGGAGCGGCAGGGCCTCTCGGTGCCCGGTGATATGAGCGTGGCGGGCTACGACGGCATCCCCCTTTCCCAGGTTCTGCGGCCCAGACTCTCCACCTACCGCCAGGGAGCAGAGCAGATGGGACGGCAGGCGGCGCAGCTGCTGATCGAGCAGATTGAGCAGCCAGAAACCTGGATCCCCCAACAGATCACCGTGGAGGGGGAGCTGCTGGAGGGCGACACGGTGGCTTACATTGGTTGAAACGCAAAAGCGTTTTAATAGAAGACAAATTTTTAGAAGATAAGGAGAAAACAACATGAAGAAAATGATCGCGATCCTGCTGGCCGCTCTGATGCTGCTGGCCGTCGTGGGCTGTGCCAAACAGGAGAGCAAGCCCGCGGCAGAACAGGGCAAGGTGTTCAACATCTATGCCTGGAACGAAGAGTTCAAGGGCTTCTTCGAGAAGTACTACAAGGTTCCCGAGGGCGTCAAGGTCAACTGGATTATCAACCCCAGCGACAATGGCGTCTATCAGCAGAAGCTGGACGAGGCTCTGCTGAACCAGGACAAGGCCGCCGCCGACGACAAGATCGACATGTTCCTGGCCGAGGCTGACTACATCGGCAAGTATGTCGACTCCGACTACACCATGGACGTCTCTTCCTTCGGCTACAAGAACGCCGACACCATGTACGAGTACACCATCAAGGCCGCCTCCGACAGCAAGGGCGTCTGCAAGGGCGTTTCCTTCCAGTGCTGCCCCGCCGCGGTCATCTACCGCAAGAGCATCGCCAAGGACGTTCTGGGCACCGATGATCCTGCCGAGGTCCAGGCCCAGATCGACTCCTGGGAGAAGTTTGACGCCGTGGCCGCCAAGGCCAAGGAGAAGGGCTACTACATGACCGCCTCCTTCGCCGAGACCTTCCGCGCCTTCTCCAACAACTGCACCATGCCCTGGGTCGACAAGGACAACAAGCTGCAGTTCGATCCCCAGATCACCGCTTGGATGGACCAGACCGAGAACTACATCAAGAACGGCTACACCCTGACCGCCGGCGTGTGGGACACCGAGAAGACCAACGAGATGTTCAAGGACGGCAAGACCATGTGCTTCTTCGGGCCCGCCTGGTACTACAACTTCTGCATGAACAACGCCATGGATCCCGAGAAGGGCTGCGTCGGCGACTGGTGCATCGTCAAGGGTCCCCAGGCCTACTTCTGGGGCGGCACCTGGCTGCTGGCCGCTGCCGGTTCCGACAACACCGAGATGCTGAAGGACATCTTCGAGACCTTCACCGTCAACGAGGAAGTCTGCACCAACCTGGTCAAGAATGAGAACCAGTACCCCAACAACACTAAGATCGTTGAGAAGTTTGCCAAGGACGAGAGCTACGGCAACACCGCCATCCTGGACGGCCAGAACGACATCGCTGTCTTCGCCGAGCTGGCCAAGGACATCAAGTGGGAGAACCACACCAACTACGACCAGCTTCTGAACGAGGGTCTGCAGAACAAGCTGCAGGAGTTCTACAAGGGCTCTGTCGATAAGGAGACCGCCATGAAGAACTTCTACCAGTTCGTCAAGGAGACCTACGCCAATATCGTCGTACCGGAAGCTTAATCCGACTAACCCGGCCGCGGCAGGAGCTTCCAGCCTGCCGCGGCTATTCTTATTCTGTCGTCGGAGGTACAATCATCATGGATCAAAAACAATACAGAAAGGACGGCCGCCTCAAATCCGTCAGCTATGCGAAATGGGGCTACATCTTCATTGCGCCGTTCTTCCTCGTCTATATCGTCTTTACCCTGGTTCCCCAGTTCCTGACCGTCTACAACAGCTTTTTTGAGACCTATCGGGTGGGTTTGACCCAGGTAGGACCCAACTTCGTGGGGCTGGATAATTACAAGGAGCTCTTCACCCCCAACAGCACCGGGACCATCCTGATCCTGAAATACGCGGCCAACACCATGATCATGTGGTTCGTCGGTGCGCTGCCGCAGTTTGCCATCGCTCTGCTGCTGGCCATCTTCTTTACCAGCTATCGTCTGAACATCAAGGGCCAGGGCTTCTTCAAGACCGTCATCTACATGCCCAACCTCATCATGGCGGCGGCCTTCTCCATGCTGTTTTTCGCCCTGTTCTCCCGGGTGGGCCCCATCCAGGCTCTGCTGGAGAAATGGGGCTGGCTGGACGCGAGCTTCGATTTCTTCTCCTACCGGATCACGGTGCGAGGCATGATCGCGCTGATGAACTTCCTCATGTGGTTCGGCAACACCACCATCGTCCTGATGGCCGGCATCATGGGCATCGACCAGAGCCTCTTCGAGTCCGCCACCATCGACGGCGCGAACTCCGTGCAGGTCTTCGCCCGGGTGACCATGCCGCTGCTGATGCCGATCTTCGTCTACTGCCTGATCACCGCCCTGATCGGCGGCATCCAGATGTTCGACGTGCCCCAGGTCCTGACCAAGGGCAACGGCGCGCCGGATGAGACCACCCGGACCATGGTCATGTATCTCAACAGCTATCTGACCAACAAGAACTACGGTATGGCCGGCGCCATCTCCGTGATCATCTTCATCCTCACCGGCGGCCTGGGCGTCATCGTCTATCGCAGACTCTCCGCTCCCTATAAGGATTCCGGCCGCCAGCACAGAAAGAGAAGAGGTGACGTACTGTGAACAAAAAGCTCGATGAGAACGCCAAGGGCAGAATCAAGCTGACGGTCCTGCGGGTCATCGTCTACGCGATCCTGATCTTCCTCTGTGCCCTCTGCCTGTTCTTCTTCTACCTGATGATCATCAACGCCACCCGTTCCAACGCCCAGCTCCAGACGGGCTTTACGCTGCTGCCCAAGGAGAACTTCATCAAAAACCTGGTGAACGCCTGGAATGACGCCTCCATCAATATCCCCCGGGGCATGATCAACAGTCTCTTCATCGCGCTGTCCAGCGCCGTGATCACCACCTATTTCTCCGCTCTGACGGCCTACGGCATCCACGCCTATGACTTCAAGGGCAAGAAGGCGGTCTTCACCTTTATCCTGGCCATCATGATGATCCCCGCCCAGGTTTCCGCTCTGGGCTTCGTGCAGATGATGAACGAGCTCAAGCTGACCAACAGCTACATCCCCCTGATCGTCCCCAGCGTGGCGGCGCCCGTGGTCTTCTTCTATATGAAGCAGTACATGGAGAGCGTCCTGCCCCTGGACCTGGTGGCGGCCGCCCGGGTGGACGGCTCCGGCGAGTTCCGGACCTTCAACACCATCGTTCTGCCTCTGCTGAAGCCTGCCATCGCGGTGCAGATGATCTTCTCCTTCGTGAGCTCCTGGAACAATTACTTCATCCCGGCCCTCCTGCTGGATAAGGCGGAGATGAAGACGGTGCCCATTATGATCGCCCAGCTCCGCAGCGCGGACTACTCCAAGTTCGACATGGGCAAGGTGTATATGTTCATCCTCCTGGCCATCCTGCCGGTCATGATCACCTACATCATTCTGTCCAAGTCTATCATCAAGGGCGTCACAGCCGGCAGCGTCAAGGGATAATGGAAAGCTGAACATGCAGAATTGAAAATGTCCGAGCGTTCGCCTTCATTTTCAATTCGATACCGTTAAGGATAATAAGATGAAAAAAACAATAAAATGGGAAGGCTTCCAAAGGGGCGTCAATTTCGGCGGCTGGTTTTCCCAGTGCGACTACTCCGAGGAGCGCTATGACGGCTTTATCCGGCCGGAGGACTTCGCTGTGATCCGGTCCTGGGGGGCCGATCACGTCCGGGTTCCCGTGGACTACAATCTGCTGGAGGACGAAGCCGGAACTCCCCGGCCCGCCGGGTTTGCGCGTCTGCAGCAGACCATCGACTGCTGCCGGGCCAACGGCCTGCACATGGTCCTGGATCTTCACAAGACCGCGGGCTTTTCCTTCGACCCCGACGAGGGCGAGGGCGGCTTCTTCGAGGATCCGGCCTTTCAGGAGCGCTTCTGCCGCCTCTGGGAGCGTATCGCGCAAGCCTTCGGGCGGAACGCCGATATGCTGGCCTTTGAGCTGCTGAACGAGGTCACGGAGCGGGACTATATGCCCGTCTGGAACCGGGTGGCGGGGGACTGCATCCGCCGGATCCGGGTCCACGCGCCGGAGATCCCCATCTTAGTGGGCGGCTATTGGCACAACAGCGCCGCCGCGGTGGGGGACATCGACGTGCCCCTGCTGGGCCCCATCGTTTACAACTTCCACTGCTATGAGCCGCTGATCTTCACCCACCAGGGCGCAGACTGGATGGCTCCGCCTATGGATCCGGCTTTTCGGATCCCCGTCACAGCAAGCTTCGGCGAGATGGAAGCCGCCGGGAAGCGGATGATCTCCGGCAGCTGCGCCGGTTTGGACCGCTATCCCCCGGAGACCCGCCTCAGCCCCGCTTACTTCGAGGCGTTCTTTGCCGGCGCTGTCGCGGCCGCCGAGACCAAGGGCGTGCCCCTCTACTGCGGCGAATACGGCGTCATCGACCGGGTCCCCCCGGAGCAGGCGCTGGTCTGGTACAAGGCCATCCATGAAGCCTTCGAGCGCTGCGGCGTCGGCCGTGCTGCCTGGAGCTACCGTCAAATGGATTTCGGCCTCTCGGATCCCCGTATGGACGCGGTCCGGTCGGAATTGATCCGGTATCTGTAGCGGCGCACAGCTGTGCCGCTGCACAACAAATTCATTTAGGAGTTGACATTATGGCAAGCGTTCAACTGAAAAATATCAAAAAAGTCTATCCCTACGTCAGCGGCGAGGGAAGGAAAAAGCGCAGAAAGGGCGGGGAGCCGGAGAAGAAAACCAATCTCCAAATCACCGACGAGGGCGTCGTGGCGGTCCAGGCGTTCAATCTGGATATCGCGGACAAGGAATTCATCGTCCTGGTAGGTCCCTCCGGCTGCGGCAAATCCACCACCCTGCGGATGGTGGCCGGCCTGGAGGAGATCTCCGACGGCGAGCTCTACATCGACGGCAAGCTGGTGAACAACGTGGCCCCCAAGGACCGGGATATCGCCATGGTCTTTCAGAATTACGCGCTTTACCCCCATATGACCGTGTATGACAACATGGCCTTCTCTCTGAAGCTGCGTCATACCCCCAAGGACGAGATTGACCGCAAGGTCCGTGAGGCTGCTGAGATCCTGGACATCACCCAGTATCTGGACCGCAAGCCCAAGGCCCTCTCCGGCGGTCAGCGGCAGCGCGTGGCCATCGGCCGCGCCATCGTCCGGGCCCCCAAGGTCATGCTGATGGACGAGCCCCTGTCCAACCTGGACGCCAAGCTGCGCAACCAGATGCGGGCGGAGATCATCAAGCTCCGGGAGCACATCGACACCACCTTCATCTACGTCACCCATGACCAGACCGAGGCCATGACCCTGGGCGACCGCATCGTGGTGATGAAGGACGGCTATATCCAGCAGATCGGCACCCCCCAGGAGGTCTTCAACCACCCCGCGAACCTTTTCGTGGCGGGCTTCATCGGCATGCCCGTCATGAACTTCTTCGACGCGAAGCTCCTTCGGGAGGACCGGCATTACTTCGTCGAGCTGGGCGGGATCAAGGTCCATCTCTCTGAGGACAAATGCGCCCGCCTGGCAGCGAAGGACGTGCAGTCCCAAAGCGTGACCCTTGGCGTCCGTCCGGAGCATATAGATCTGGCGGATGACGGAGTCCGGGCCAGGGTCGATGTCAGCGAGATGATGGGCTCCTCCGTCCATCTCCATCTGAGCGCCGGGGACCGGGACATGATCATCATCGTCCCCACCGTGGATCTGGAGAACCTGCCCCGCATGGGCGACGAGATCCGCTTCAGCTTCAAGGGCAATGTGGCCCACGTCTTTTCCAAGGAAGACGATCACAACCTGGAGTATTAACATACAGAAAAGCCTGCGCTTGTCGCGCAGGCTTTTCTGTATGCTCTTTACTTTCGTATCAGCTTTACGTGCCCGCTTTCGCAGGCGTCCTCCAGCATCTGCAGGAAGCTTTCGGCGTAGTCGCCCAGGCGCTCCCGGAGCAGAGCCTCGTGCTTGACGGTGATGATCCGGTCCTTGCCGGGATCCGTCAGCACGTCGTAGACCGCGTCCAGATTCCGGCCGCAGTCGGCGGGCAGGCTGAGCTTCTGCCGCAGAAGCTCGTGGAGGCTGGCCTTGTCTGTGACCCGCTTGGCGTTGATGGTGGCTCTCATACTCAACCCTCCTCCCCGTAGAGCAGCTCAAAGCTCTCGTAGTGGTCTTCGGTGTAATAGATCAGCCCGTCGTTGGAGAAGACGATGCGTTTGACGCCCCGGGTGTTCTTGCCCATGGTGTCGATGTCGCACTCGGTCCACTTCCGGCCCTTGGCCTTGGGCAGCAGGCCCTCGTAGTTTCCGAAGTAGCTGCCGCCGATGCACTTGCCCGGGGCGTAGGGCTCCAGCGCACCCTTGACCCAGCCCAGGTTTTCGGCCTCTTTCTTGGTGATGTAGTTGGAGGGCAGATGGCCGTAGAGGTGGATATAGAGGGCCACCTCCTCCTTGGAATCATAGACTCCGTCCTCCGCCACCGTGAGCCCAGGCGCCTGGGTGTCGGGGACCGCGGGGGCCTCGGTGTCGATCTGAGGGGGCGCCTCTGTCCCGGGCGCTTCGGTATGGGAGCCGGCGTCCGTCCCGGAGGGAGTCCTGGCGTCCGGCGCCCCGGTGACGATGGGAATATCGATGGGCGGCTGCGTGGTCTGGGGGACCGCCATGCAGCCCGCCGGTCCCGCCAGCAGCAGCAGGACCAGGAGAATACAAAGAATGCGTTTCATGGGCTTTCCCTCTTTCTTTTTTTCTGTATTATACCAATCCCGGAGAACAATTGCAAGAAATAATCGAAAAAGCCACAAAAAACCCTTTTCAAACACAAGTCCTTGTGATACAATAAACAAGAATATACAAGATAAGGGAGGCTCCCCTATGAAATACCGCTTTGAAGAGATCTATACCCGTCCCGAGGACCGGGCGCGGCTGCTGGAGCTGCGGGACGCCCTGCTGGCAGACGGCCATAAGGCCGGGGATATCCGTTATTTTACCGCCCCCGGCCGGACGGAGCTGGGCGGCAACCACACGGATCACCAGCACGGCCTGGTGCTGGCGGCTGCTGTGGACGTGGACACCATGGCCGCCGCGGCGCCCAACGACGAGGGCCTGATCCGGCTCTGGTCCGCGGGCTTCCCGCCCTGTCAGATCCATGTGGACCCGGCCCAAAACCCGCCGGCGCCCAAGGAGAGCGCCCTGTCCCTGCTCCAGGGCATGGCGGAGCTGTGCGCCCCGCTGGGGACCCCCTGCGGCCTGGATATCCGGGCCTCCTCCACGGTGCTGCCCGGCGGCGGGTTGTCCTCCTCGGCCTCCTTCGAGGTGCTGCTGGCGGAGGTCTTCAATGCGCTTTGGTGCGGCGGCAGCCTGTCGGCATTGAAGCTGGCGGAGCTGGGCCAGCGGGTGGAAAACGACTGGTTCGGCAAGCCCAGCGGCCGTCTGGACCAGTCCGCCAGCGCAGTGGGCGGGGCCACCTTCATGAGCTTTGCCGATCCCGCCGAGCCTCTGGTGGAGAAGCTGGACCTGGATCTGGAAGCGGCGGGCTACGCCCTCTTTATCATCAACTGCGGCGCCAGCCACGCGGACCTCACCGGCGAATACGCCGCCATCCCCCTGGAGCTGAAGGCCCTCTGCGCCCGCTTCGGAAAGCGGGTCCTGGCCGAGGTCCCGGAGGAGGCGTTCTGGGCCCGCCTGCCGGAGCTCCGGGCCGCCTGCGGCGACCGGGCCGTGCTTCGGGCCATGCACATCTACGCCGAGAACCGGCGGGTGCCCGCCATGCGGGACGCCCTCCGGGCCGGGGACTTTGATCGCTACCTGGGTCTGGTGCGGGAGTCCGGCCTCTCCTCCTGGCGCTTCCTTCAGAATGTCACCCCGGCGGGGCAGACCGCGGAGCAGCCCATGGCCTTGACCCTGGCCCTCTGCGAGAAGCTGCTGGCAGGCAGAGGGGCCTGCCGGGTCCACGGCGGCGGCTTCGCCGGCACCGCCCAGGCCTATGTGCCTCTGGCCCGGGCGGAGGAATTCCGGGCAACCATGGAGGCCGTTCTGGGGGAGGGCGCCTGCCAGCGCCGCACCGTCCGGGCCGTGGGCGCGGCGGAGATCCTGCTGTAAACAAACGGCTGCCCCAGGGCAGCGGCGGCCGTCTCCGGCGGTCGACATAATCCGACAAATATCGACAAAAATCCGCATAAATATACATTTTGTGTCGAATCATGACGGACAAAACTTGATTTTTCCAAGGTTTTTCTTCTTGAAATGTACGGATTTTTATGCTAAATTATTCATGCAAAGAGAGACAGAAAACACCAGAAACGCATATCAGTAAGGAGAGGAAACTATGGAAAAACGCACCACCGTCCTGGTAGCGGACGGAAGCGAAGAATTTTGCGCCCGGCTGTCCGGGGCGCTGCAAAACGGCGGTTATCAGGTTGTCGGCACCGCCACCGACGGGCAATCCGCCGCGGAGCAGCTCAAGGCGTCGTCTCCGGACGTGATGATTCTGGACCTGATGCTCCCCAAGGGAGACGGCCTTTCGGTGATCGGGTCCGTGCCGAAGGAGAAGCGGCCCAAGCTGCTACTGCTGGCGGGGCTGGCCACGGATTACGTGCTGAACGCCGCCTCCGCCGCTGGCGCGGACTATCTGATGCTGAAGCCCTGCACGGCGCAGACCGTGGCCCAGCGTGTGGGGGACATCCTCCAGGCGGACCGGGAAAGTACGGCCAGACGCCAGAGCGCGGAGCCGGACATCGAAACCATGGTCACCAACGTGATCCACGAAATCGGCGTTCCGGCCCACATCAAGGGCTACCAGTATCTGCGGGAGGCCATCATCATCGCCGTGGGGGACATGGAGGTCATCAACGCCATCACGAAGGTCCTCTATCCCCAGGTGGCCAAGACCTTCTGTACCACGCCCTCCCGGGTGGAGCGGGCCATCCGCCACGCCATTGAGGTGGCCTGGGACCGGGGCGATCTGGACACCCTCCAGCGCTTTTTCGGTTACACCGTTTCCAACACCAAGGGCAAGCCCACCAACAGCGAGTTCATCGCCCTGATCGCCGATCGCCTCCAGCTTCAGCTCCGCAGCGGCGAGCTGAAAATGGCCAGGTAATGGGTGAACCATAAGAAAGAGGGAAAAGGCGTCAGGCCCTTTCCCTCTTTCTTATGGTTTTTCCAGCTCTCGCAGGCGGCGGTATCTCGCAAATAAAACGGCTGTCAGCAGGTCCAGCAGGACCAGGCCGCCCAGGTCCCAGAGCAGCATGCCCCGGTTGATGGGGTCCAGGGCCACCACGGGGACCAGCTCCAGGGCCTCCGCCAGGGTACAGCCATAGCGGGCGTTGTCCCGGAGGATCAGCTCCCCGTAGCCGCAGTACAGGCCCGGCAGGGCGGCCAGGGGGGTGAAGAGCGCGGCCAGGCAGATGCCAAAGCCGGAGCTCCGTCCGGCGGCCAGCCGGTAGCCTCCCATGGAAAGCAGAAAGCCTCCCAGTCCCGCCAGAGCCAGGCTGATATCGCTGCGGGTGAGCAGCCAGGCCAGCGGAGCCGCGGGCAAGGCGCCAAACGCCGCCCCCAGACAGCCCAGCCAGCGCCGTTCCCGTCCCATGGCCTCAGTCCACCCGGGTGTAGAACAGCTGGAGGGCTGCCTCAAAGAGATCCGTCTCATCGGGATAGAAGATCGTGCTGCCGTTCAGCTTGCCAAAGCTGCCCTTGATATCCCGGAAGGAAAAGCTGGCCTCGTGGGCGATGTAGCTGCTGCTCAGGAAGGTCACGTCGGGAATCGTCAGGTCCGTCACCATATAGGGGGCCAGGGCGGAGAACAGCTTCGCCGGGAAGCTGAAATTCCGCTTGGTTTTGGCCACGGCCAGCTTGGAGAGCTCCGTCACATACTGCTTTTGCCGCTCCATACGCTGGGCGTTGGCGTCGATCTCCTGGGTTCTGGTGCGAATGTAGCGGTCCAGATATTGGCCTTGAAGCTCGAGCAGATCGCCCTCGCTGATGTGCGTTCCGTCCGGCATGTCCACGTCGATCAGAGACTTGACCTTCACGTGGCCCACCGCGTCGTTGACGGCCTGGATGCCGTTCATATCCAGGGCCAGGTATGTGCTGATGGGCAGGCCGTAGAGCAGGCGGGAGACGGAGCGCATGGCGTTTTCGCAGCTGCCCTCCTTGCCGTCGCCGTAGGCAAAGGCCAGGGTGATCTGCTCGTTTCTCGTTTCCACGTAGTAGCCGCCCACGGAGTAGATGTCCACCTGGGCGTTGGTTTCCCGGGAGATGTTCAGCACGGTGGTCTGCCCGGTCTTGGTGTCGAGACCCACCAGCAGCATCACGTCGGACTGGCCCGCCCGGCCGATGGTTTTTTCTTCCTCCAGGCTGTGGTCGATGCCCAGGAAGAGGAGGGTGACCAGATCCTGATTCAGCTTATAGGTGTGGCCCTGATAGAGGATGGTGGTGCCGTCGTCCAGGCGGACGACGGGATTGTCCGGCAGATCGGGGACCTCCACCTGCTCCACGTTCTTGTAGCGCAGCAGCTTTCCGCCGCCGACATAGACGTCGGCGTAGGCCATCAGCTTGAAGCCCTCGGCCCCCAGCCGCACCAGGCTCAGCAGCAGCACCAGCAGGACCAGGACCCCGCTGGAGATCCGGCGGGCCTTTTTTTTCTTGGACGCGGCGAAATGGCCCTGATAGGGGCCGTCACTTCGTGTGGACATCGCTGATCAGCACCCCCTCGACCAAATAGCGGCTGGCGCCGTGCTCCAGGCAGGTGCTCAGGATCACGAGCCGGTCCTCGATGGTGATTTCCAGATCCTTGCGATAGTTCCGCACCATGACCTTGGGCTCCAGGATGTAGTTCCGGATCCAGTCGGCGTAGACCTCGTCGTCGGAGAAATCAAAGCAGTTGAGGATATGCCGGGTGTCAAACTGGATGGCCGCGGCGATGCGGTAGGTCAGGATGTGGCCCGGCGTGTAGATATAGAAGAATTCGTGTTCGTCGAAAAAGCGCTTGTCCCGGAAGACGGGCAGATTGGAGAACATGGTCCCGTCCAGCATGTTGTGGCCGTAGACCAGGGTCACCCGGTCCGTGAAATCCTGGGAATTGATGGGCTGGGTGTAGATGCAGCCCGCGAAGAGGTACTTCCGGTGGATGTCCCGATGCAGATAGTAGTTGTAGTCCAGATCCGGGGAGGACTGGAGGATGGGCAGGTCGATGTCCGGTTTTTCCGGCCCCATGGGGATGTAGATCCAGGCGTAGACGTCCTCGTTGATCTCCTGCAGGGGGGCAAAATTCACGGGATTGTCCTCCAGGGGGGCCGTGGTGGTCACCGGTTCGGTGTCGGGGACAGTGTCCGCGGAGACGACGGCCTCGGTGGTGACGGGAGCGGGCGGGATCGGCGCGTGGGTGTGAAACTCGCTGGGATCCAGGGGCTTGACCCACCAGGGATGGGTGATGATCCAGATCACCGCGCAGCCGACCAGCAGCAGCAGGGACAGCAGCAGCACCAGAAGCCAGATCCGCCGGGAGCGCTTCTTTTCTTCGGTTTGATTGGGCATGAAGAGAACTCCTTTCGGGGAGAATACCTGTTATCTCTTCCAGGTGGAAGGAGACAGGGAAATCAGCATGGGATAGATTTCCAGCCGGCCAAAGAGCATGGCAAAGGCCAGAATGATCTTGATAAAGGGCGTGTAGTGCCAGTAGCCCAGGGTGGGACCCACCAGATTCAGACCGGGTCCGATGTTGTTGTAGCAGGCGGCCACGGCGCTGAAGTTGGATACGCCGTCAAAGCCGGGCTGGAAGGAGACCAGGAACCAAAAGGCCGCGAAGAGGCCGATGTAGATGGCGAAATAGGAGATAACGCTGATGAGGGTGGTGCTGTCCACGGGCTTGCCCTCGAAGCGCACCGAGGTGACTGCCCGGGGATGGAGCATGTGGCGGACCTCCCGGCGGATGGTCTTGAACAGGAGCACGACCCGGGAGACCTTGAGGCCGCCGGCGGTGGAGCCCGCGCAGGCGCCGATGAACATCAGCAGCACCATGATCATCCGCGACAGGGTGGGCCACTCGTCGAAGTTCACGGTGGAGAAGCCCGTGGTGGAGGAGATGGTGTTTACCTGGAAAAAGGCGTGGCGGATCGCGTCGGAGAAATGCTCGAACAGGGGCATGACGTTCCAGCAGATCAGAGCCGTGGAGGCCAGGATGATGCCCAGATAGGTCCATAGCTCCTCGCTGCGCAGGGCGGTCTTGAAGCGCCGCATGACCAGCAGGAAGTAGAGGTTGAAGTTGATGCCGAAGAGCATCATAAAGGTGGCGACCACCCACTGCAGATAGGGACTGTAGCCCGCCAGGGAGTCGGCCTTCAGGCTGAAGCCGCCGGTGCCGGCGGTGCCGAAGGTGTGGATGCAGCTGTCGAAAAGGGGCATGCCGCCTGCCACCAGCAGGATCAGCTCCAGCGCCGTCATGGCGATGTAGAGCAGATAGAGGATCTTGGCCGTATCCTTGAGCTTGGGGGAGAGCTTGCCCATGGTGGGGCCGGGCATCTCCGCCCGCAGCACGTGGATGGTCCGGCCGGAGAGATTCGGCATGATGGCCGCCATCAGCACCAGCACGCCCATGCCGCCGATCCAGTGGGTGAAGCTCCGCCAGAACAGCATGGAATGACGCATGGATTCCACGTCCCGGAGGATGGAGGCGCCGGTGGTGGTGAAGCCGGACACCGTCTCAAAGAAGGCGTCCACAAAGCTGGGGATCTCCCCGCTGAGGATGAAGGGCAGGGAGCCCAGCGCCGAGACGGACAGCCAGGCCAGGGCCGTGACCAGGAAGCCCTCCTTGGCGAAGATCAGCTGGTTGTCCGTGCGGAAGACCCGGCAGAGCAGCAGACCCAGCCCCTCGCTGATGGCGATGGTGATGAGGAAGGGGAGCTGCCCGCCGTCCCAGTAGTAGAGGGATACGGCCAGAGGCAGGACCATCAGGCCGCCCAGCAGCAGCAGAATGCGGCCGATCAGAAAATAGACCATTTTCCGGTTCATGGGCGGCCTCCTTACAGCAGGATCTCAGCCAGAGTATTGAGGCGGTGCTGGCTTGCGATGACCACCACCCGGTCCCCGGGCAGGATCACGTCGTTGCCGGCGGGGATGATGGCCTTGCGGTCCCGGAGGATGCCGCCGATCAGGATGTTCTTCTTCAGCCGCAGGTCCTTCAGGGGGATGCCGGTGTAATCGGTCTCACTGCGAACGATGAACTCCAGCGCCTCGGCCCGGCCCTCCATCAGCTGATAGAGGTTCTCGATGGAGGAGCCCATGGAGGATTCCAGGGCCCGGGCGTAGCGGAGCACCACGTTTACGACGATATCCTTGGGGGATATGACGCTTTCCAGGCCCATTTGTTCCGCCATCCGGGCCATCTCGTCCCGGTTGACCTTGGTGATGACCTGGCTGACCTTCTGGCTCCTGGCGTAGTAGGCCACCAGGATATTCTCCTCGTCCATGCCCGTCAGGGTGACGAAGGCGTTCTGATCCAGCAGCCCTGCCTCCTGCAGCAGCTCCTGCTGGGTGCCGTCGCCGCAGTAGACGCGGATGCCCGGCAGCATATCGCTGAATTTGTGGCAGATGGCCCGGTCCGTGTCGATCAGGGTGACGTTGGTGCCGGAGGCCAGGAGCATTTTGGCCAGATAGAAGGCGATGCGGCTGCCGCCCATCAGGGTGACGTTCCGGGCCTGGCGCTTGGCGAGGCCCGTGGCCTTCAGGAGCTTCCAGAGCTCCGCCCGATCGGCGGTGAGGCCGATGCGGTCCCCCGCATGGAGGACAAAATCGCCCCGGGGGATGATGACCTCGTTTTCCCGCTGGACCACGCAGATCAGGAACTTGGCCTGGAAGCGGTTCCGCAGATCCATCAGCCGCTGTCCCAGCAGGGGAGAGTCCTCCTTGAGCCGCAGCTCCACCATCTCAAAGCTCCGCCGGGAGAAGCTCTCCACCTTGGAGGCTGCGGGGAGCTTGAGGATGTGGAGCATCTCCTGGGCCGCCAGCAGCTCCGGGTTGACGGACATGGACAGATCCAGCTGCTGGCGCAGGAAGCCCAGGGATTTGTCGTTGTACTGGGGATTGCGGATCCGGGCGATGGTGTGTCCGGCGCCCAGCCGCTTGGCCAGGAAGCACATCAGCATGTTCAGCTCGTCGGAGCCGGTGACGGCGATAAAAAGCTCGGCCTTGGCGACGCCGGCCTCCTGGAGAGCCTCGCAGTCGGCGCCGTTGCCCACCATACACATCACGTCGTACTGATTCGTCAGCTCGGCCAGCACATCCGCCCGGCTGTCCATGACGACCAGGTCATGGCCCTCGGCCACCAGGGTGCTGATCAGGGCCACGCCGATCTTGCCGCAGCCCACAAGGATGATTTTCATGCAAATTGCTCCTTTGTCCTGTTGATAGAAAGGAATGCTGTCACCGAATATGGAAGCACTTATACAGCTGCTTCTGCTCGCCCACGGCGTAGACCACATCGCCCTCCCGGAAGGGATCCTTGGGATTGGTCATGGTGACCTGACCGTTCCGGCGCAGGGAGATGACGTTGATGTCGTACTTTTTGCGGACGTCCAGCTCCAGCAAGGTCTTGCCGAACCAGTCTCCGGGGACCACTATCTCGTAGATGGAGTAGCCGGCGTCGAACTGGATGAAGTCCAGGATCTGCTCGGAGGCGTACTTGGTGGCCAGCCGCAGCGCCACCTGCTTTTCGGGATAGACCACCTCGTCGGCGCCGTTTCGGAGCAGGAATTTTTCCTGGATCTCGTTTTTGGCCCGGGCGATGACCTGCTTGGCCCCCAGCTCCTTCAGCAGGGAGGTGGCCTCCAGGGAGGTCTGGAAATTCTCGGACATGGACACCACGCAGAGGTCATAGTTGTCCACGCCCAGAGAGCGCAGGAAGGTGGGGTTGGTGCAGTCGCCGATCTGGGCGTCGGTGACAAAGGGCATGACTGCGTTGATGCGGTTTTCCGCCGCGTCCGCGATCATGATCTCATAGCCCTGGGAGTTCATCTGCCGGGCCAGCATAGAGCCGAAATTACCGGCTCCTAAGATCAGAACGGATTTCATAGCAATACCTCCGTTTTTTTGTCGTTTTGCAGAGGGCGATCTGCAAAATACCGATATATTTCATGATTCATGATTCGTTAACCTACGGTGACCGGCTCCAGCGGCTTTCTGCCCGGGGGGTTCTTCCCGCCCGGCAGCAGGGCGTAAACCAGGGTCAGGGCGCCCACGCGGCCCAGGAACATCAGGGCCATCAAAACCAGCTTGGAGGGGCCGTGCAGAGTCGGGGTGATGCCCAGACTCAGTCCCACGGTGCCCACGGCGGAGCCTGTTTCAAACAGACAGGTCAGCAGGGGCAGCTTCTCCACCCGGCAGAGCACCGCGGAGCCCACGGTGAAGAGGGCCAGGTACAGGAAGAGGATGGTACCGGCATTGCGGATCACGTCCTGGCCGATGCGGCGGCGGAAGCACTCCACGTCGTCCCGGCGGCGGAACACGGTCATGCCGGCCAGGAAGAGAACTGCCGCCGTGGTGGTTTTCATGCCGCCGGCGGTGGAGCCGGGGGAGCCGCCCACCAGCATCAGGAAGATCATCTGCAAAATGCCCGGCTCGGACAGCTTGTTGAGGTCCGTGGTGTTGAAGCCCGCCGTGCGGGTGGTGACGGACTGAAAGAGCGAGGCCAGCAGCCGCTCGCCGAAGGGCAGGTCCCGGTACTCCAGCAGGAAGTTCAACAGAGCCGGAAAGAGCACCAGCACTGCCGAGGTGATCAGCACCAGCTTGGTCTGGAGCCGCCAATGCCTGCAGCGCAGGCCGTTCTGCCGCAGATCGTCCCAGACCAGAAAGCCGATGCCGCCCACGATGATCAGCAGCATGATCACCAGATTGACCCAGGCGTTGTCTGCGTAGGAGCTCAGGGAGGAAAACTTCTCCCGCACGCCCATCAGGTCGAAGCCCGCGTTGCAGAAGGCGGAGATGGAGTGGAAGAGACTGTACCAAAGGCCCTTCCAAAAGCCGAAATCCCGGGCAAAGACCGGCAGCAGCAGGACCGCGCCGCCCAGCTCAAAGCACAGGGAGCCCCGGAGAATGAAGCCCGTCAGCCGGACGATGCCGCCCACCTGGGGAGCGGAGATGGACTGCTGCATCCGGTTCCGCTGGGCAAGGCTGATCCGCCGCCCCGAGAGCCGGAAGAAGGTAACGGCCACGGTAATGACCCCCAGGCCGCCGATCTGGATCAGGGTCAGAATGACGATCTGGCCCAGCAGGGACCAATGGGTGGCGGTGTCCCGGACCACCAGGCCGGTGACGCAGGAGGCGGAGACCGCGGTGAACAGGGTGTCCCCGAAGGGGGTCCAGCTGCGGTCCCGGCTGCAGGCCGGGAGGGTCAGCACCAGCGCGCCCAGCAGGATCAGCGCCAGGAAGCCCAGGAGGATCACCTGGAAGGAGGAGGTGGTGCGGTTGCGCTTGTTCAGCAAGCCGATGTTCATAGGATGCCTCCTTGGTGAAGAATCAGCCGGACTGGGTCCGCTTTTCGAAGCCGTGGATCCAATCGGACTTGTAATAATAGACCAGGTAGATGATGGAGCTGATGAGCCAGGTGATGGGGTAGGCCCAGAACAGCAGGACAATGTTGTGATCGATCATCATGGCCACGGTGATGTAGATGATGCGCAGCACGCACCAGATCCCCAGCATCACGAACATGGGCACAAAGGCCTTTCCCGCGCCCCGGAAGATGCCCGCCAGACAGTGGGAATAGGACAGCAGGAAGAAGAACAGGGACTCGATGTGGCTCTGGCGTACCGCGATGGCGATCGATTCCGGGTTGTCGATGAAAAAGGAGACGAAGGGCTTGGCGAACAGATAGAGGATCACGCCGATGATCTCCGCCATGATCATAGAGGACCAGATGCCGAAGTGGGCCCCCGCCCTGGCGCGGTCGTACTCCTTCGCGCCAAGGTTCTGGCCGATGTAGGTGGTCAGGGACATGGAGAAGGAGGTGATGGGCAGGAAGGCGAAGCCCTGGATCCTGGCGTAGGCGCCGCAGGCGGCGGTGCCCACCTGCTTGAAGGTGTTGATGTGGGACTGGACCATGACGTTGGCCAGGCCGATGACGGAGTTCTGCACGCCGGTGGGCAGGCCGTAGCGGAGAATTTCCCGGAGGATGGCCGGGTCGATCCGCAGCTTCTCCCGGGACAGGGCGTAGACGGTGTCCCTCTTGGTGAGCTGAAGCAGGCAGAGCAGGGCGGAGACCGCCTGGGAAATGGTGGTGGCGATGGCCGCCCATTCGATCCCCAGGCCCAGGGGCCCCAGGAAGAGCCAGTCCAGGAAGATATTCAGCAGGGAGGAGACGATCAGATAGTACAGGGGGCGTTTGCTGTCGCCCACGGCGTTCATGATGCCCTTGAAGGTGTTGTACATCACCAGGGCCACAGAGCCCGCGAAGTACCAGCGCAGATAGGAGGCCGAGTAGGGGATGATCTTCGCGTCCAGCTGCATCCAGCCGGGGATCCAGGCGGCGAGGACCGTACCCATCACCGTGAGGGTGAGGCCGCAGATCAGGGAGATCAGCACGGCGGTGTGGACGGCCCGGGACATGCGCTCCGAATCCCTGGCGCCGAAATAGCGGCTGATGACCACGCCCGCGCCCATGGAGGCTCCCACGAAGAAGCTGATCATCAGGTGGATCAGGTTGCCGGAGGAGGTGACCGCCGCGAAGGCGCCGTCTCCCAGATATTCGCTGACGAGCCAGGCGTCGGCGGTGCTGTAGAGCTGCTGAAAGAGCTGGCTCATGAAGATCGGGAGAGCAAAGGAAATGATGACCCGTTTCGGATCCCCCTGAGTCAGCAGGGTGGAATCCCGTCGTCTGCTTTGGATCGGTATCTCTGTCATGGGAACGCTCGCTTTCTGTCGTTGCACATAATAATTCAATCTATTATACATGATAAAAAATCGTTTGTAAAGACCTGCGCACAGAAATTTGGGCCTTGCCTCTTTTCAAATCTTGTGATACAATATCTGGGTGTGAAAAGGAGGGGAAAGCACCATGCGGAAGATGATCGGCTTTGACAATCAGATGTACCTCGACACCCAGTCTGCCCGCATCCGGGAACGGATCGAGCAGTTCGGCGGCAAGCTCTACCTGGAATTCGGCGGCAAGCTCTTTGACGACTACCACGCCTCCCGGGTCCTGCCCGGCTTCGCGCCGGACAGCAAGATCCGGATGCTGTTGGAGCTGAAGGATTCCGCGGAGATCGTGATTCCCATCAATGCCGCCGCCATCGAGCAGAACAAGGTCCGGGGCGATCTGGGCATCACCTACGACGAGGACGTGCTGCGGCTCATCGACGCCTTCCGGGGCGAGGGGCTCTATGTGGGCAGCGTGGTCATCACCCAGTATTCCGGCCAGGGGGCAGCGGACGCCTTCCGCCGCCGGCTGGAGAATTTGGGCGTCAAGGTCTACACCCACTATCCCATCGAGGGCTACCCCCACAACATCGCCCGCATCGTCTCTCCCGAGGGCTACGGGAAAAACGACTTCATCGAGACTTCCCACCCCCTGGTGGTGGTCACGGCTCCCGGACCCGGCTCCGGCAAGATGGCCACCTGCCTGTCCCAGCTCTACCACCACTACGAGCGGGGTGAGAGCGCGGGCTACGCCAAGTTCGAGACCTTCCCCATCTGGAACCTGCCGCTGAAGCATCCGGTGAACCTGGCCTACGAGGCCGCCACCGCGGATCTCAACGACGTGAATATGATCGACCCCTTCCACCTGGCGGCCTACGGCGAAACCACCGTCAACTACAACCGGGACGTGGAGGTTTTCCCGGTGCTCCAGGCCATCTTTGAGAAGATCATGGGCAAGTGCCCCTACAAGTCCCCCACGGATATGGGCGTCAACATGGTGGGCAACTGCATCATCGACGACGATATCGTCTGCGAGGCCTCCCGGCAGGAGATCGTCCGCCGCTACTACGCCGCCCTCTGCGACCAGCGCAAGGGCACCGGCAGTGACGAGACCGTCTTCAAGCTGGAGCTTTTGATGAAGCAGGCCTCCGTCACCCCGGCCATCCGGCCCGTGGTGGCCCGGGCGGCTCAGGCCGAGGAGGAGAGCGGCGAGCCCGCCGTCTGCATCCACCTGCCCAACGGCGAGCTGGTGGTGGGCGGCATGTCGGAGCTCATGGGGCCCGCCGCCGCGGCGCTGCTGAACGCGGTGAAATCCCTGGCCCACATCGAGCATCCCCGGCACCTGGTGGCCCGGGCGGCCATCGAGCCCATCCAGAGCCTCAAGACCAAGTACCTGGGGGGCCGGAACCCCCGGCTCCACTCCGACGAGATCCTCATCGCCCTGGCCATCTCTGCGGCCACCGACGAGTACGCCGCCAGGGCCATGAAGAAGCTGACCCGGCTGCGCGACTGCGAGGTCCACTCCACCGTCATTCTGGGCGAGCAGGACGCCGCCACCTACCAGCGTCTCGGCATGCGCGTCACCTGCACACCGAAGTATCAGAGCAAGAAATTGTTCCATAAATAAACGATAAAACGAAGGAAGACCCTCCGCGGAGGGTCTTCCTTCGTTTTATCGAAATACGTTCATGTCCGCGTCGTAGATTTCGATCCGTCGGCATAGCACGTGGTCCGGTCTGTATTCCGGTAAATACGTCTCGATGGCCGTCGCCAGCAGCAGGGGATTCAGGGTCGGATTCTGGGCCGCCACCACGGCCTCGATCACGATTGCGTCCTCCGCTGCCTGTTGCCTGTTGCCTGTTGCCTTGACCGTCAGCTCCCGGATCATCGGAGCAATGTCCGTCTCCACGACGCCTTTTTTGCCGTGCTTCTCCACCACCAGCGAGGGCCGGGCGAACAGCGCGCCCAGCGTTTCGATCCTGTCATTCTGAGGGGAGCGGAGCGAAGCCGAAGAATCCGTCCCCTCGTCCCCTGGTGACTGGTGACTGGTGACTGGTGACTCGTCGAAGGCCTCTGCCTCGGGCTGGCGGCCAATGGCCGCCCCTACGATGCGATCCGTCGTCTCTCCTGTTGCCTGTTGCCTGTTGCCTGTTGCCTCATACGTCAGCGTCAGCCTTGCCCGCAGCCAGGCCAGCCTGCCGGCCTTCAGGCCCCCGTCCCAGCTCTCCAGGGCCCGCAGACCCGCGGGGAGGACGGGGTTCATGCGGGCGGCGATGGTTTCCACGGGGACCGCGCAGCCCTCGGCCAGGGTGAACTCCGCGATCTCGCACTGACTCTCCACCCCCACGGACAGGGGCATGAGGATGGACAGCTCCGGGTGGGGCGTGAAGCCCTGGCTGTGCTTCAGCTCGATCCCCGCCCGGCGGAAGCTCCGCATCAGCGCCCGCATCAGATCCAGATGGGAGGACCAGACGGCGGATCCTTCTTTTGTGAATAATAATCTTGACATGGCATATCCCTCAATCGTAGGGGCCGATGCCCACATCGGCCCTTCTGTGACCCGGCGCTTTGGGCCGATGTGGGCATCGGCCCCTACGGATTATTACGGGTCGCACACGCCGCAGTCCAGCAGCTTGTTGGCCCCGCAGCCGGCGCAGCCGCGGCGGCAGTCCGGGGTGATCTCGGAGCGATAGGCCCGCTCCCGCTCCCGCAGCAGGAAGGGCTTTGTCACCCCGCAGTCGATGGTATCCCAGGCCAGGAGCTCGTCCTCGCCGAAGCCCCGGGTCGTATAGAAATGCCGGTCGATCCCGCAGTCCTCCAGGGCGGCGATCCACTTGTCATAGTCGAAATACTCCATCCAGCCGTCCAGCTTGGCGCCTCGCCGCCAGGCGGCCTCAATGACGGGGCCCAGGCGCCGGTCGCCCCGGGCCAGTACGGCTTCCAGCTCCGACAGCTTCGCCTCGTGGTAGTTGTACTCGATGCTCTTGTTGTTCATGTGCTCCTTGAGCAGGCGGCAGCGCCGCAGATACTCCTCCGGCGGGAGCTGCTTCTCCCACTGGAAGCCCGTGAAGGGCTTGGGCACGAAAAAGGCCGTGGCCACATGGATGCGGACGCCCCGCTTCTTGTTGGAGGCGTGATCCTTCCAGCAGTTGTAGATCTTGTAGACCAGCTCCGCGATGCCCAGCACGTCCTCGTCGGTCTCCGTGGGCAGGCCCAGCATGAAGTAGAGCTTCACGTTGTTCCAGCCCCCCGCGAAGGCGATCTCGCAGGTTTTCAGCACGTCCTCCTCGGTGACGTTCTTGTTGATGGCGTCCCGGAGCCGCTGGGTCCCCGCCTCGGGGGCGAAGGTCAGGCCGCTCTTGCGGACCTTCTGGAGCTTCAGCATCAGCTCCCGGGAGAAATTGTCCGCCCGCAGGGAGGGCACCGACATGTTGATGTTCCGGGCGGCGCAGTACTCCGTCAGCCGGTCCGTCAGGGGCTCCAGGTATTTGTAGTCCGAGGTGGAGAGGGAGGAGAGGGTGATCTCGCTGTCCCCGGAGAATTCCAGGCTGTGAACGGCCTGCCGGTAGAGGGTCTCGGGCTTCCGGGGCCGGACGGGCCGGTAGGTGTAGCCCGCCTGGCAGAAGCGGCAGCCCCGGATGCAGCCCCGCATGACCTCTAGGTTCTGCCGGTCGTGGACGATCTCCGTGGACTGGACGATGGGTTCCACGGGATAATACGCCTTGTCCAGGTCCTGCACGATGCGCTTCGTCACCTTGGCCGGGGCGCCGGGCAGGGGAACGATGGCGGCCAGGGTCCCGTCGGCCTTGTATTGGTGCTTGTAGTGGGAGGGCACGTAGACCCCGGGGATCTTCCCCACGTCCCACAGGAATTCTTCTTTGGACAGGCCCCGCTTTTTCGCGTCCCGGTAGCAGTTCACGATCTCCACGGTGCTTTCCTCGCCCTCGCCCAGGGAGAAGAAGTCGATGAAGTCCGCCAGGGGCTCCGGGTTGTAGGTGCAGGCGCCGCCGGCAAAGACAATATTATGTAAACTTTTCCGCTCCGCGGCGTGGAGGGGGATCCCCGCCAGATCCAGCATGGTGAGGATGTTGGTGTAGCTCATCTCGTAGCCCACGGAGAAGGCGATCATGTCGAAGTCGGCCACGGGGTCGTGGCTCTCCAGGGCGTAGAGGGGCAGTCCCGCCGCCCGCATCGCGTCCTCCATGTCTCCCCAGGGGGTAAAGACCCGCTCGCACCACACGCCGTCCATCCGGTTGACCACGCCGTAGAGGATGCGCAGGCCCAGGTTGGACATGCCGATCTCATAGGTGTCGGGGAAGCAGAAGGCCACCCGGGTGTCGATCCCGGCCGGGTCCTTCACGGTCTGGTTGTATTCGCCGCCCACGTACCGGGCGGGCTTCTGCACCCGCGGCAGGATCCGCGGCAGCAGCCGGTCGATTTGTTTGCTCATGAACAGACCTCGATGTATGTTGATTGGATCTATTTTACCAGCCTCGCGGCGTTTTCGCAAGGCTTTTTTCAGATTTGATCCGCTGCAGCAGGCCCCAGCCGTCCCGGCCGGGCAGAGGGAGCAGATTCCACAGGCCCAGAGACAGATTGCAGAGTCCGAACATGGGCCAAAGCCGCCAAAAGAGGGCGGCCAGCAGGAGATTCACCCCGGGCCCGGCCCCCAGGGCCCAGGCCTCCCGGGGCTCGCCCCGGAGCTCCGCCCGGATCAGCGCCCCGGCGGCGGAGAGCTCCAGACTTCGCGGCGGGAGCCCCAGGATCGGCAGGACCGCCAGATGCCCCGCCTCGTGGAGGGCTGCCGCCAGAAGAAAGGGGAGCGTCAGTCCCCGGCGGTCCAACAGAAAAAAGCCTCCCAGCAGCAGCCAAAACCCCGCCGTCACCCGGACCCGCATCGCACATCACCCGGACAGCATATGAAAAAAACCGCTCCGGTATACGCGAAGACCCCCGCCGGGGGGCGGAGGTCTTTGCTGCAATCGGGTCTGTAAGCCGGGTTCTGTCTTAGACAGCCATCTATCTTGTCGTACCGTTGCCGATACGCTCCATGCCACCTCCCCGGAGACGGCCGGGCCAGCCAATGTCTCCTCCACGGTGTTGCTCCGGATAGAGTTTACAGCGCCGGACAGTCTCCAGCCGGCGGGTGAGCTCTTACCTCGCCTTTCCACCCTTGCACTGCCGTGCTTTGCACCGGCAGAGCGGTATCTCTCTGTTGCACTTTTCCTGAAGTCGCCTTCGGCGGGCGTTACCCGTTATCCTTGCCCTGTGGAGCCCGGACTTTCCTCACGGGGGGCCTTTCGGCCGTCCCGCGCGGCTGCCCGGCCCGGTTGCAGAGGTATTTTAGCCTGAGAATTCGGAAATGTCAATGCTTTTTCCCGGAAAAAAACATTGAGTTTTTCCGCGAAAGATGGTATACTATATTAGATTTGAATGACTCCGGGCGAAAATCCGGGAAAACCTACAGTAAAGGCAGGAATAGATTGTGAACAAGTCTCAGCTCAGTCTTATGGATATCGTCCATACGCTGCTGTCCCACATTCTGGTGATCCTCCTGGCAGGAGCTCTGGTGGGAGCGGCATCCTGGGCCTATACCACCTATAAGATCCCCAAGATGTACCGGACCAGCGTGACCTTCTACGCACTCAGCAACATCAACAAGGAAGAGACCGCTATCACCGATATTACCAAGAACCGCCAGCTGGCCAGCACCTATTCCTATGTGCTGCGCAGCAACCTGGTGATGAAGGAGGCCGCGGCCCGGCTGGAGGAGCAGGGGGTTACGACGCCCAGCGGCGGCAAGTACAGCTACGCCGCGCTGAAGGGCATGACCATCGTCAGCAACACCAACACCGAGATCTTCACCGCCACCTTCTCCTCCTCCGACAAGCAGAACATCCAGACCATCGCCAACACCATCGCCGAGGCAGGCGCGGCCAAGATCCAGGAGATTGTGGGCGGCGAGGCCAAGATCCTCGACGCCGCCGAGGCCCCCGGGGCCCCCTACTCCCCGGACGTGAAGGCCAATACCGTCACCGGCGTCGCCATCGGCCTGCTGATTGCCGCCGCCATTGTGATCATCCGGGCTCTGACCGATACCACGATCTGGAGCGAGGAGGATCTGACGAAGCAGTACAACATCCCCGTCCTGGGCTCCGTACCCCAGCTGAGCACCCAGGAGAAGAACACCAATTCCATGACGTAAGGAGTGAGACGATGCTGTTCCAGAAAAAGCGACTGACGACGCCCCAGACCCAGGCGGCCGCCCGGCAGCGGATGCTCACGCCCACGAGCCCCTTCGCCATCCGCGAGGCCTATAACTCCATCCGCGCCAAGCTCCTGTTCACGGGCCGGGGCGAGAAGTGCCCGGTTTTCGCCGTCACCTCCGCCATGATGCATGACGGCAAGACCACCAACGCGGTGAACCTGGCCATTTCCATCGCCTCCACCATGAAGAAGGTCCTGCTGATCGACGGCGATATGCGTAAGCCCACGGTCCACCGCTATTTCGGCCTGGAGAACAAGAACGGTCTGTCCGAGATCCTGGCGGGCCTCACCAACGAGGTGAAGATCCGCAAGACCGACGTGGAGAACCTCCATGTGCTGACCTCCGGCCAGATCCCCCCCAACCCGGCGGAGCTCTTCGGCTCCAAGCAGATGGACAATCTGCTGTCCTACGTCAAGGAGTTCTTCGATTATGTGATCATCGATACGCCCCCCGTCAACGTGGTCACCGACGCCGCCATCCTGGCGGAGAAGATCACGGGCTACGTCTTTGTGGTCCAGAGCGGGAAGAATCACTACTATGAGCTCTCCTACGCGCTGGATACCATCCAGCAGATGAACGGCAACGTGGTGGGCATCGTCCTCAACGACGCCAGCGGCCGAAGCGGGTCCCACTACGGCTACCGCTCCTCCTACTATTCCAAGGGATACTACCGCCGCGGCTACAGCCGGGGCTACTACAGCGCCTACTCCACCTACGAAACCAAGGTGGAAAACGATCTCAAGCCCAGAGAAGGGGAGTAATCCGCCGACAAGAGCGCGCATCAGCGCATCCGACAGGAAGGGGTGAAGGCCATGCTGGACTTTCACGCGCATATCCTCCCCGGCGCCGACCACGGCAGCGACGGTCTGCAGACCTCTCTGCGGCAGCTGACCCTGGCGGAGCAGGCCGGGATCGACGTCATCGTCGCCACCCCCCATTTCTACCCCCAGGCCGACGATTTCAGCCACTTTCTGCGGAAGCGGGAGGCCTGCTGGCAGCAGCTGCAAGCCCGCTATTCCGGGAAGCTCCGCATTCTGGTGGGGGCCGAGGTCCACATGTGCGTGGGCCTGGACCATCTGGAGGGTCTGGAGCGGCTCTGTGTCTCCGACACCCGGGTCATGCTCTGTGAGTTGCCCTTCCGGGGCCTCACCGCGGGTCTGTCGGAGACCTTTGAGCGGCTGACGGAGGACTGGGGCATCGTCCCCGTCCTGGCCCATGTGGACCGCTACGATCCCACCGACATCGAGAACCTCTTCAGTCAGGGTCTGGTCGGCCAGCTCAACGCGGAGCCCTTGAGCCATCGCTTCCGCCGCCGCCGCTTCCTGCCCTGGATCGACCGGGGACAGATCGTTGCCCTGGGCAGCGACATCCACGGCACCGCCGTGGGCTACAGCCAGTATCTCAAAGCGGTGGACTTCCTGGGCCCCCGCGCCCGGGAGATCGACGCCCGCACCCGCCGCCTTCTGCAGGACGCCCTGTAGCGCGGGCAATCTGCTCTGTGGCAGTATCCGTCCGTACCTGTCAATTCTCAATTCTTATCCCCCTCCATGCGCGGAATTCCATACGCTTCCGGAGGCAGAGACGGCTAAGCCGCCTCTGCCTCTGTGCTGATCGCCTCCAGCATGTGGTCGATGAGGATGCCGTAGCCCCGGGTGGGGTCCCGGACCAGGACGTGGGTCACAGCCCCCACCAGCTTGCCGCTCTGGAGGATGGGGGAGCCGCTCATGCCCTGGACGATGCCGCCGGTCTTTGCCAGGAGCCGGGGGTCCGTCACCACCAGCCGCAGGTCCCGGCACTGGGTCGGGTCCCGTCGCACCGCCTCGATCTCCACGCGGTAGCGCTCCGCCGTCTGCCCCTCCACGCTGCACAGGATCTCCGCGGGCCCCGGACGGACCTCCGCTTGCTCCGCCAGGGGCACGGGCTCCCCGCCCAGGGCCGCCTCCGTCCCGTGGCCGAAGAGACCCCGCTCCGTGTTCTGCTCCACCCGGCCCACCGGCGTCCCGCCCGCGGCCCGGCCGAAGAGGGAGCCCGGCGTGCCGGCCTCGCCCCGTCGGACCTCGGTGACGGCGGTTTCGCAGGCCTGGCCGCCGCGGATCTCCATGGGGCAGCCCTCGCTGCCGTTGACCCCGTGGCCCAGGGCTCCGAAGAGCCCGGTCTCCGGATCGTAAAAGGTCACGGTGCCCAGGCCCGCGATCCGATCCCGAACGCAGAGCCCCAGCCGCCAGCTCCCATCGCTCTGCTTCGGCTGGACCGTGAACTGCATCCGCCGGCCCGCCCGTTCCACCTCCAATACCAGCCGGGCTCCGCCGCTTTGCGCCGCCCGCTCCCGCAGCTCCTCAGCCCGCTCCAGGCGCAGACCGTCCGCCGCCAGGATCCGGTCTCCCGCCCGCAGCCCCGCCGCCTCCGCGGGGGAAGCGTCCTCGTCGAATTTTACCACGTAAACGCCGTCGGTTTCCAGCTCCAGTCCCACGGTCCTGCCCACGGGGACCAGAGCCGCGGGCTCCGCCGCCAGGCTCGGGACGGCCAGCAGCAGTCCCAGCCAGACCGCCGCCAGCCCGGCCCGGATGCTTCTTCCCATCATTCTCCCTCCCGTCGTCATTTTTTGAGCGCCCGAATAATAATATGAGCAAAAAAAGACAAAAAAACCGGGGGAATTATGAATAAAACGCGAACAGTTTGTAAAACCTAAAAAATACCCTTTTCTTCCTTGACAAGCTGTGGTATAGTGTAAATATCAAACGCACAGAAAGGAGGTGTCCCGCATGGCCGCGCATAAAGTAAAGGAGGTCGTGGACGCCGCTTTGGAGAAGACCGAGCCCGTGGTTCGCAAGGCCCGCTCCGTGGCCGAGTCCGCCGCCAAGAAGGCCGAACCCGTCCTGGAGGCCGCCGCCAAGAAGGCGGAGCCTGTTCTGGAGGCCGCCAAGAACGCCGGCAAGCAGGTGGCTGCCGTGTTCGTTCCCGAGATCTACGTGCAGCATGCCAATCGTCAGTTCGACTGCGCCGTTCTCATCGAACGCTGCAAGGAGGATTTCAAAGCCAAGCATCCCTCCACCATGATCCGCTCCTGCAAGCTCTATATCAAGCCCGAGGACAGCATGGTCTACTATGTCATCAACGACATCGAGGACAAGCTCGGACTCTAATACGCAGACAAAAACGGCTCCCCGTCCTGGATCAGGCGGGGAGCCGCTTTTTGATTGTGTCAGTTGGCCGCCAGGATGGCCTCCACGTCGGCGGGGTCCGGCATGGAGCGGATGGCGCCCTTCTTGGTGGTGACCAGGTAGGCCGCGGCGTTGGCGAAGCGGAGCATGTCCCGCAGGCTCTCCTCGCTGCGGTCCTCGACGCCCTTGGTCAGCACATTGTGGAGGACGGAGGCGCAGAAGGTGTCGCCCGCGCCGGTGGTCTCGATGGTGCCGCCGAGCTTGAAGGACGGGACGAAGACCTGATGACCGCAGCAGAAGCTGTAGGCCCCGTCGGGACCGCAGGTGACGTTCAGAAGCTTGATGTTCGGGTATTTGGCAAGCAGCGCCCTTGCGCCTGCTGCGTAGTCGGGAGCGGCTCCGGATGGCGCACACTGTGCGCCGCTGCAGGCGTACAGTTCGGGAAGCAGGAACTCCACCTCGTTGTCGGAGATTTTCAGCACGTCGCACTGGCCCAGGCCCCATTCGATCTGCTCTTTGGCCAGCTCCAGAGTATCCCACAGCGGCGGGCGGAGGTTGGGGTCGAAGGAGATCAGGGCGCCGGCGACCTTCGCCGCGGCCACGGCGGCCTTGGTGGCGGCCCGGACGCCGGGGTGGGTCATGGACAGGGTGCCGAAGTGGAAGATCCGGCAGTCCGCCAGCAGAGCGGGGTCCAGCTCGTCCTCCCGGAGCATCATGTCCGCGCCGGGGTTGCGGTAGAAGGAGAAGTCCCGGTCCCCGTTGGGGAGCTTATGGACCACGGCCAGGGTCGTATGGACCTCGGGATCCTCCAGCAGGCCGCGCAGATCCACGCCCGCCTCGGAGACCACCTTGCGGAGCTGGCCGCCGTAGACGTCTTTGCCCACCTTGCCGAGGAAGGCGGTCTTCCGGCCCAGCTTTTGCAGCATGGCCAGTACGTTGCAGGGAGCGCCGCCGGGGTTGGCCTCCCAGAGGGGATTTCCCTGCTCGCTGAGTCCGGCTTCGGTGAAATCGATCAGCAGCTCGCCCAGGGCGACAACGTCAAAACTCTTATTCATGATCATAACCTCCGTAAAATGATGATGGGTGGATGTGGATTTTGCAGGCGTTTACACGCTGAACAGCAGCTCCGCGTAGGTGGGGAAGGGCCAATCCTCGGCGGCGGTGAGGATCTCCGCCTCGTCGCAGACGGCCCGCAGGCGGTCCATGGCGGGCTGCAGTCCGTCCCGGATGGCGGCGGCCTGCACCGCGGGGGAGGCGTGGATCTCGTGCCGGAAGGCGGGGACCTTCAGGGCATCCGCCAGGGCCTCCGAAAGGGTGTCGATCTCATCGGCGAGGGTGGCGAGCTGTTCTGTGCGTCTGGACTCAAAGGCGCAGGCCAGCGCCGGGCAGAGGGCCCGCTTGGCGCTGCCGGCGGCTGCCAGCTTTGCCCCGCAGGCGCTGACGGCGGGCAGGATCTCCTGCCGCGCCATGGCCAGCATGGTCTTCGCCTCGATGAGGACGGTCTTGCAGTAGTTTTCCAGCAGAGCCTCGCAGCGGGCGGCCAGCTCCGTCAGGCTGTAGACCCGGTGGCGCTTGAAGAGGGCCACGTTCTTTTCGTCCAGCAGATGGGGCAGGGCGTCGGCGGCGGTGGGGTAGTTGCAAAGACCCCGCCGCCGGGCCTCCTCCAGCCAGGCGTCGTCGTAGCCGTTTCCGTTGAAGATGATGCGCCGGTGGGCCCGGAAGGTCTCCCGGATCAGCTCGTGGAGGGCGGTCTCAAAGTCTTCGGCGGCCTCCAGCCGGTCGGCGTAGAGCCGCAGGGACTCCGCCACCGCGGTGTTGATCATGATGTTCGCGCAGGCGATGGTGTCGGCGGAGCCCACCATGCGGAACTCGAACTTGTTGCCGGTGAAGGCGAAGGGAGAGGTGCGGTTCCGGTCGGTGTTGTCCCGGGCAAAGCGGGGCAGGGCGTCCACGCCCAGCTTCAGGGTGGTCTTCCCGCTGCCGCTGTAGGGGCGGCCCGCCACGATGGCGTCCATGATGGCGGTGAGCTCATCCCCCAGGAAGATGGAGACCGCGGAGGGCGGGGCTTCGTTGGCGCCCAGACGGCAGTCGTTGCCCGCGGTGGCCGCGGAGATCCGCAGCAGATCCTGATAGTCGTCCACCGCCTGGATCACCGCGCAGAGGAAGAGCAGGAACTGGGCGTTTTCATAGGGTGTGTCGCCGGGGGAGAGGAGGTTGATGCCGCTGTCGGTGGCGATGGACCAGTTGTTGTGCTTGCCGGAGCCGTTGACCCCGGCGAAGGGCTTCTCGTGGAGCAGGCAGACCAGGTCGTGGCGCAGGGCCACGGTCCGCATGATCTCCATGGTGAGCTGGTTCTGGTCGGTGGCGATGTTGGTGCTGGTGTAGACCGGGGCCAGCTCGTGCTGGGAGGGGGCGACCTCGTTGTGCTCGGTCTTGGCCAGGATGCCAAGCTTCCAGAGCTCCCGGTCCAGGTCCTCCATAAAGGCGGCCACCCGGGGCTTGATGGAGCCGTAGTAGTGGTCGTCCAGCTCCTGGCCCTTGGGGGGCGGCGCGCCGAAGAGGGTCCGCCCGGTGAAAATCAGATCCTTTCGCTTCTGGTAGAGGCTTTGGTCGATGAGGAAATACTCCTGCTCCGCGCCCACGCAGGTCCGCACCCGGCGGACCTCCCGGTTGCCGAAAAGCCGCAGGATCCGCAGGGCTTGGCGGTTGACGGCGTCCATGGAACGCAGCAGGGGGGTCTTTTTATCGAGAGCCTCGCCGCCGTAGGAGCAGAAGGCTGTGGGGATGCAGAGGGTCTTACCCTTGATAAAGGCGTAGGAGGTGGGGTCCCAGGCGGTGTAGCCCCGGGCCTCGAAGGTGGCCCGCAGGCCGCCGGAGGGGAAAGAGGAGCCGTCGGCCTCGCCCCGGATCAGCTCCCGGCCGGAGAACTCCGGCAGCATGCCGCCGCCGGAGGCGGGGGCGACAAAGCTCTCGTGCTTTTCGGCGGTGATGCCGGTCATGGGCTGGAACCAGTGGGTAAAGTGGGTGGCCCCGTGCTCCAGGGCCCAGCTCTTCATGGCGGCGGCTACGGCGTTGGCCACGGAGGGTTCCAGATTCGAGCCCTCGTCGATGGTCCTGCGCAGCTTTTGGTAGATCTCAGCCGGGAGGCTGGCCTTCATGACCCGATCGTCAAATACCAGGCTTCCGAAGCAGTCGAAATCGTGAACCATGCGTTCATCTCCCTTCCGCGCCCGTGAAAAAGGGGGGCGCTGGAAAAATACCATACTATTATATAGAAGGAATAATTATTTGTCAAGAAAAGACAGGAGACCGTTTCCTGCTTTTTCAGGGAACCGTTTCCTGTCTGACGGGCTCAGCGGGACAGCAGAGCCAGGAAGAGCTCGGCGGTCCGGGGCGCCAGCGCCTCGGGCCAGCAATAGCCCTCCGTGTGCAGGGGAGCCGTGTCCGGCCCCGCGCCCACGCCGAAGAAGCAGGCCGGGAGGTACTGGCCGTAGCGGCCGAAGTCCTCGGACCAGCGGAAGGGGCGGTCAAGCCGGCGATAGGGGAGCCCCTTCTCCCGGCAGATCCGTTCAAGCTCGTCCTGCACGCCCTCGTCGTTCACCGTGGCGGGGAATTCGTCCAGCCGATCCAGACTCCAGGCGAGCCCGTCCGCGGCGGCAAGATCCCGGACCGCCTGGTCCGCCCGCTGGTTCAGCAGGGCGAAGGCCTCGGGCTGATCCGCCCGGAGGGTGGCCCAGAGGGCGGCCTCCGACGCCGCGACGCCGAAGGCCCGCTCGCCGCTGCGCAGCCCCACGATGGTGGCCAGACACATGCAGTCCCGCTCCGCCCCGGTTTGGCGGGCCAGCTCCGGAAGCCGGAGGGCCAGCCGGGCGGCTGCGGCGCTGGGATTGACCCCGTTCTCCGGGCAGGCCGCGTGGGCGGGCTTTCCCCGCAGCTGAATCTCCAGCCCGCAGGAGGCGCAGGCGAAGCAGCCCCGGCGGAAGAGAAGCGTGCCCAGGGGCTCGCCGGGGATGTTGTGGCAGCCGATGATCCGGGCGTTGGACCGGTCCAGCCCCTCCAGGGCGAAGAGCTCGCAGCAGAGGGCGGCGCCGGCCCCGGTCTCCTCCGCGGGCTGGAAGAGCAGGATCACGTTCCGCCCCAGGCGTTTGCCCTCCAGCAGCAGAGCCAGGCCCAGCAGGGCCGCCGTGTGGCCGTCGTGGCCGCACAGATGCCGGGGGCCCCCGGGGGTGGGCACCGCGTCATGGTCCGCCCGGACCACCGTTGTGGTCGGAGCGCCCTCGTCGTGCTTGGCATAGAGCCAGCCGCCCCGGTCTGCCACCCGCAGCGTCGTATTCCGGCGCAGGAAGTCCAGGAGGAAGGCCTGGGTCCGGCGCTCCTGACCGGAGAGCTCCGCCAGGCCGTGCAGGGCCCGCCGGGCCTCGATGATCCGCTGTTTGACGCTTTGATCCATAGGATGCTCCTTTCTTCTCGGCAGTGCCGCCTCAGCCCCAGCCGAGGAAGTCTCTGAGGCGGTAGTAGGCCTCCGGGCAGCGGGTCAGCAGCTGGCTGCTGTTGACGGAGATCAGCAGACTTGAAGCCAGGGTGAAGACCGCGGCGAAGACCAGGAAGCGGAGCAGCCGCCGCCGTTCGCTGTGTCTTGCCTTCCGCAGCAGGGCCAGGAAGACCAGGATGGCCGCCAGATAGAGCAGGGCCAGATAGTCGCAGGTATAGCGCCAGAGGATTCCCGCCATCTCGGTGTCCGCCGCGATGACTGCGACCGTCAGCAGCAGGGGCAGCAGGGTCAGCGCCCAGAGCTTCCGCTCCCTCAGCGCCGCCCTGGCGCGCCGCAGCCGCAGCAGCAGCCAGAGGAAGGGGGAGATCAGCAGCACCCCGCCGAACATATCCTCGGCGATGGTCTTGCCGTTGTAGAGCAGCTCCCTGGACACCGGGAAGAAATAGGGGAAGGCCAGCCGGAGCGCCGGAGGCTGGAGCAGATAGGCAAAGAAGCCGTCCGGGAGCCGCCCCCAGCGCCAGCCCCGGTGGGTCATGTCGTTGGTGGTGAGGTTGTAGTTGGCTCCGAAGTCGAAGGGGGAGCCGAAGCGGAGCTTGTTGTAGTACATCAGCGGAGCGGCTACCAGGCCGTAGGGCAGGGCGAAGCAGAGCAGGGACCGCAGCCGGACGGAGCCCCGTTTCTCGGCCCGGAACAGGGGCCAGAGGATGGGCAGAGCCAGGACGGAGAACACCAGGAACTGGGGCCGGCAGGCCGCTGTCAGGGCTGCCAGCAGGGCGCCCAGGGCGATCCGCAGCCGGATGCCGAAGCCGCTGCCGGGCTCCGTCAGGGGGGCGAAGCAGTGCGCCTCCGCGCCGATCCCGCCGACGCTGCCGTCCTGCGCAAGGGCCCAGCGCTGGGCCGCGGAGATCCAGAGGGCCAGGGCAAGGAGGGAGAAGGCCAGGGCGAAGAAGACCGGCACCACATAGAAGCTGGGCTCCAGGCCGTAGTACAGCAGACCCGTGCAGTTTCCCAGCAGCAGGGAGAGCAGCAGATACACGGGGAAGGGGGTATCGGGGAAGCAGCGGCGGATCAGGGCGCGGAGGCAGGCGAAGGCCGCCAGCACCGTCAGGGAGAAGGCCAGAAGGACCGCCCAGACCGTGGGCAGATCCTGCCCCGTCAGCAGATACCAGGGCAGATAGCAGAGCAGCACAGGGGCCGCGCCGAAGTAGACGTAGAGATGCCCCTGATAATAGGCGGTGTCCCAGGGGAAGACCGTCCCCTCCCGATCCCGCAGCGCGTGGCGGCTGGAGGAGTCGTAGGGGTTTTCCATCGCCGCCAGCTTCTCCAGGGCCTCGCTGTCCTCGGGGGTCTCGATGCTGAGCCGTCCCTCCGCCAGGGAGCGGGCCAGCCGGGCGTACTGCCGGTGGTGGGCCCAGCGGGCCTCGTCGGAAATGTCGACGAAGACGCGGTTGGTCCCCACCAGACCGTAGAGCAGACCCAGGTTCAGCAGCAGCGCCAGCAGCACGCAGAGGGCCTTGGCCCAGCGCCGCCGGTTCCAGTGCCGGTTGTCATAGAGCCTTGAGCCGGGCCGCAGGGCCCAGAGCAGCAGCAGCAGAGCCCAGAGCCCCAAAAGGCGGCGAAGGGAGAAGCGGAAGGGCACGCTGCCGTTGATCTCCGCCGCCAGCAGCCGGTACGCGGCGCCGCTGCCGGGGGATTTCAGCTCCAGCCGCAGGCCGCGGGCCAGGCCGTAGCTGTTGAGGGAGAAATAAGCGCCCTTGTCGTGGCCGGGCAGATAGGAGACGGCCCCGGCCTCATAGAAGCTCCGGTGCCCCTCGTCCGAGAGAAAGACCGTCAGCTCCGTGGGGACGAGCGCGCCCTTGCCGTCCCGGACCTCGATCAGGATGTGAGCCCGGTCCAGCCGCCGATCCAGCCCGCTGAATTCCAGCAGCAGGGTTTCGTCCCGGGCAATGTCGCCGCTGCCGACGGGCTCCGGCAGCGGGATCCAGTCTTTGCCCAGGCTGGAGACGGCCTTCAGATTGAAGACCAGCAGCTCGCAGAGCAGGGCCAGGACCAGAGCCGCGGCGGCGAAGAGCAGCCCCTTACGCCGGGCTGTCATGGGAAGCCTCTTTCATGGTCAGATCTCCTTTTCGTCCGCAGAGAAAGCGCGTTTTCTGCCTCCAATGTACCATCATACGAAGCGAATGTCAAGCTGAAAACCTGGCCTGCCGCCTTGACAGGAGGCGCCGGACATGTTACCATATCTCTCAGAACACAAGGCTCCCCAGGGGCCAGGAAAGGAACCTGACATGAAAGAGACGATCCACGGCTTCCGGCTGGTCCGGGCCAGGGAATTCCCCGAGCTGGACGGCAGCCTCCGCGAATATGTCCATGAGAAAACCGGAGCCGGGCTCTGCTGGCTGGACCGGCCCGATGAAAACAAATGCTTTTCCATCGCCTTCAAGACCCTGCCCGAGGACTCCACCGGCGTCTTCCACATTTTAGAGCATTCGGTGCTCTGCGGCTCCGACAAGTACCCGGTCAAGGAGCCCTTTGTGGAGCTGCTGAAGAGCTCCGTCCAGACCTTCCTCAACGCCATGACCTATCCGGACAAGACGGTGTATCCCGTCTCCAGCCGGAACGATCAGGACCTGCTGAATCTGATGGACGTCTACCTGGACGCGGTCTTTCACCCCGCCATCTACCGCAGGCCCGAGATCTTCCGCCAGGAGGGCTGGCGCTATGAGGGGGAGGGGGAGAGCCTTTGCCGCCAGGGCGTGGTCCTCAACGAGATGAAGGGGGCCTTCGCCTCCCCGGACACCCTCCTGGAAAAGGAGCTGGACGAGCTGCTCTTCCCGGACAACTGCTACCGCTGGGTCTCCGGCGGCGACCCGGCGCGCATCCCCGAGCTGAGCTATGAGCAGTTCCTCGCCATGCACACAAAATACTACCACCCCTCCAACGCCCGGATCTCCCTGGTGGGCTCTGTGGATCTGGAGGCCTGCCTGGAAAAGCTCGACGGCTTCCTTGCCCCCTATGAGCGGCGGGAGATCGATTTTGACATCCCCATGCAGCGGCCATACCCGGCCCGGCGCCGGGAGCTGCCCTACGCCATCGGCCCCGACGAGGACCCCGCCCGGCGGACCATCGCGGCCTGGGCGACCCTGTTCTCCCGTTTTGACGACGATCTGCGCAACAACGCCCTGACCGTTCTCGCCGACTACCTCAGCGGCGACGACGAGGCCCCCCTGAAGCGGGCCGTGCTGGATGCGGGCCTGGCCCAGGACTTTTCCGTGGGCCTCAACGACGGCCTGCAGCAGACCGAGGCCTACTGGCAGGCCTGGAACACCGACCCGGACCGGATCCCCGCCCTGGAGCGGACCGTCCGGGAGACCCTGGCGCGTCTGAGCGCCGAGGGCCTGGACCGGGAGCGGCTGGATGCCTGCTTCCGCCGCTACGCCTTCCAGCTCCGGGACCGGGACAGCGGCCACATGCCCCGGAGCCTCAGCGAAGCCCTGGATATGCTGAACACCTGGCTCTATGGCGGCGACCCCGCCCAGGGGCTGCTGGCGGAGGAGGCCGTGGCGGAGCTGGAGCAGGCCCTGGCCACCGACTTCCCCGAGCGCCTGCTGCGGGAGACCTTCCTGGAGAACGAGCACGGCGCCCTTGTGGTCCTGACCCCCTCCGCAACCCTGGAGGCCGAGAACGCGGCAAAGGAGCGGGCTGACATTCTGGCCCGCGCCGCGGGCTGGACGGAGGCCGACCGGCAGCGGCAGGCGGAGCTGGCCGAAGCCCTGCTGCGCTGGCAGCAGACGCCGGACAGCCAGGAGGCACTGGCCTCCATCCCCATGCTGCGGCTGTCGGATCTGGCCCCGGAGCCCCAGCCCCTGAAGCTGCGCGAGACCCGGCTGGGCGGGATCCCCGTCCTGCGCCACGAGACCGGAAGCCGCCTCTGCTTCCTGCGGGCCCACTTTGAGGCCTCGGACCTGGCCCTGGAGGAGCTGCCCGCCTTCTCGGTGCTCTGCCGGCTCCTGGGCAGCATGGGCACCCGGCGCTGTGACCGGGCCCGCCTGCCCCTGGAGATTAAGCGCACCCTGGGCCGCCTGAACTTCGCCCCCAGCGTCATGGAGGCCGGAGGCCCGGATCGCTGCAGGGTCCTGCTCTCCGCCTCCCTGGCCTGCCTGCCCGAGCAGGGGGAGGCAGCCGCGGCTCTGCTGGCCGAGATGCTGACCGCCACGCTTTGGGACGATCTGCCCCTGCTGCGGGACAATCTCCAGCAGCTGGCTCTGAACGCCCAGATGTCCCTGGCCTCCGCGGGCCACCGCTACGCCGCCGCCCGGGTCTTTTCCGCCCTGACGGCCCACGGCGCCGCCCAGGAGTATTGCTCCGGGGTGGAGAACGCCCGCTGGCTCAAGCAGATGAGCGCAGCGGACGACGAGGCCCTCCGGGCGCTGCTGGAGCAGATGGTGGCCCTGGCCCGGCGCATCGTGACCCGGGAGCGCATGCTCCTCTCCTGCGGCGAGCAGACCCCCGAGGCCGCCCTGGAGCGCCTGGCCCGGGCCGTCCCCGCTTCCGGACAGCCCGCCCCCGGCCCCGCCGCCTATCCGCTGCCCGGCGCCTGCCGGGAGGGCGTGGCGATCCCCGCCGCCGTGGGCTTCGCCGCCATGGGCGCCAACCTGAAGCACCAGGGCCGGGGTTACAGCGGCAGCATTCCCGTGCTGGCCAACGTGCTGAACTACACCTACCTCTGGGGCGAGATCCGGGTCCAGGGCGGCGCCTACGGCTGCGGCTTCGGCGGCCGCAGCGACGGGGACATCTTCTGCTATACCTACCGGGACCCGCAGCCCGTCCGCTCCCTGGACGTCATGCGGAACGCCGCCGCCTGGCTGCGGGCATTCTGCCGGGACGAGCCCGATCTGACGGGCTTCATCCTGGGCGCCGTCTCCATGCTGGATCCCCTGCGGGGCGCCGAGGCCAAGCTCGGGGCCGCCGAGGGCCGCTGGCTCCGGGGGATCACGGAGGAGGAGCTGCGCCGCTGGTATACCGAGCTTCTGCATACCGGCCCCGCCGAGCTCCTGGCCCTGGCCCCTGCCCTGGAGGCCCTGGCCGCCGGGAACGCCCTCTGCGTCGCCGCCGGCAAGCCCCTGCTGGATGCCTGCGGCGAGGAGCTGGCGGAGATCATCTCCGTCTGACAGACGAAACAACGAAGACCCGCGAGACCGTCACCGGCCTCGCGGGTCTTTCTGTGCGAAAATCGGGAATTGTCGAATGAAAGGGAACAAGGATCAAGGAGCAAGGAGCAAGGTTCAAGGGACAAGGTTCAAGGAGCAAGGTTCAAGGTTCAAAGTTCAAGCTCCGTAGGGGCCGATGCCCACATCGGCCCTTTTCCTATACAATAAGGAGAAAAACAAATGAAAACGACTCTGAGCATCGTCATTGTCGCCGCCATCGCGCTGGCGGTCTCTCTGTTCTACAACGCGGCCGCCGGCCTGAACCCCGCCGCCCTGTTTACCTGCACGGTCCTGGGCGCCCAGAGCTCCGCCATCTCCCCCTTCTCCTCCGGCGGCTCTCTGATCCTGGGCTCCTGCGGCTCCGAGGAGGAGCGCAGCCACCTGTTCAACCGTCTGCTCTTCGTGGCGGTCCCCATCAGCGTGGGCATCTGTGCGTTCTACAACTTTGTGATCTCCATGATCCTGTGACGCAAGGCTGACCGTTCCGCTCTGCGCCGCGAAAGGAAGCGGAAGCATTATAACTTCCGCTCATAATAAGTATAACTACTTTTCATCGGCATTGACGGAATTGCCCCTTGCAAATTCCTTGTGGAGCTTGTATAATAGCTTCAGGAAGGGTATCGGGCAATTCCGTCAAATTGCATAGAATACTTTCCACAATCACATGGGGCGACAGACCCCTGCGCGATCATAACGCAAAAAGGAGAAGAAACATGCTGAAACTCTATGAAACCGGTATCTATCTTGTAGACGGCGAGAAGATCGTCACGGATCCCGCCCAGCTTCCCAAGCAGGTCACCAAGGAAGAAGCCAGCAAGGGCACCATGGCTTACGGCATCCTGAAGGCCCACAACACTGTGGACGACATGGAGAACCTCAAGCTCAAGTATGACTCCATGGCCTCCCACGATATCACCTACGTCGGCATCATCCAGACTGCCAGAGCCTCCGGCATGAAGGAATTCCCCCTGCCCTATCTGCTGACCAACTGCCACAACTCCCTCTGCGCCGTGGGCGGCACCATCAACGAGGACGACCACAAGTTCGCCCTCTCCTGCGCCCATAAGTACGGCGGCATCTACATTCCCACCAACCTGGGCAACATCCACTCCGTCAACCGTGAGCTGATGGCCGGCTGCGGCAAGATGATCCTCGGATCCGACTCCCACACCCGCTACGGCGCCCTCGGCACCCTGGCCGTCGGCGAAGGCGGCGGCGAGCTGGCCAAGCAGCTGGTCGGCCGTACCTACGACTTCAAGCGTCCCGGCGTCATCGCCATCTATCTGACCGGCAAGCCCAAGCCCGGCGTCGGCCCCCACGACGTGGCCCTCACCCTGGTGGGCGAGACCTACAAGAACGGCTACGTGAAGAACAAGGTCATGGAGTTCGTGGGCCCCGGCGTCGCCAACCTGCCCATCGAGTACCGCAACGCCATCGACGTCATGACCACCGAGACCACCTGCTGGTCCTCCATCTGGGTCACCGACGAGGAGACCAAGCGCTACTTCACCATCCACGGCCGTCCCGAGGACTACAAGAAGATGGCCCCCGCTCCCGTCACCTACTATGACGGCTGCGTCTACGTCGATCTGAGCAAGATCGAGTGCACCATCGCCATGCCCATGCATCCCTCCAACATCTACACCATCCACGAGCTGCAGGAGAACGCGGCCGACATCCTCCACATCTGCGAGGAGAACGCCAACAAGCAGCTGAAGAAGGTCAAGATGGACCTCTCCTCCAAGCTCCGTGACGGCGCCATCTGGGTCGACCAGGGCGAGATCGCCGGCTGCTCCGGAGGCACCTACGACTCCATCTGCGCTGCCGCCGACATCCTGAAGGGCAAGTCCATCGGCAACGGCGTCTTCTCTCTGAGCGTCTATCCCGGCTCTCTGCCCGCCCTGGCCTCTCTGGTCAAGACCGGCCGTGTCACCGACCTGCTCGCCGCCGGCGTCCTGCTGCGCGAGTGCTTCTGCGGTCCCTGCTTCGGCGCGGGCGACACCCCCGCCAACGGCGAGTTCTCCATCCGTCACACCACCCGTAATTTCCCGAACCGCGAGGGCTCCAAGCCCGGCGAGGGCCAGATCGCTGCCGTGGCTCTGATGGACTCCCGTTCCATCGCCGCCACCGCCGCCAACGGAGGCAAGCTGACCGCCGCCTCCGACATCGAGGTCGAATACACCGATCCCGCCTACGAGTTCGACAAGGGCATCTACGACAAGCGCGTCTACAACGGCTGGGGCAAGCCCGAGCCCGAGCACGAGCTGAAGTTCGGTCCCAACATCAAGGACTGGCCCGAGCAGCCCGCTCTGACCGACGACCTGCTGGTCAAGGTCTGCTCCTACATCACCGATCCCGTCACCACCACCGACGAGCTGATCCCCTCCGGCGAGACCTCCTCCTACCGCTCCAACCCCGAGCGTCTGTCCGAGTTTGCCCTGTCCCGCCGCGATCCCGAGTACGTGGGCCGCTCCAAGGTCCTGCGTCAGTTCGACCGTGACCGCCGCGCCGGCAAGGGTCTGAGCGACGAGGTCAACAAGGTTTACGACGCCCTCGAGAAGGCCGGCTTCAAGGTCGACCGCGAGGGCACCGACATCGGCTCCACCATCTACGCCAACTGCCCCGGCGACGGCTCCGCCCGTGAGCAGGCCGCCTCCTGCCAGCGCGTGATGGGCGCCTCCGCCAACCTGGCCCGCTCCTACGCCACCAAGCGCTATCGCTCCAACTGCATCAACTGGGGCATGGTGCCCTTCCTCTGCGAGGAGCCCGAGGCCTTCGAGCTGGGCGACTACGTCTTCGTTCCCGGCGTCCGCGAGGCCGTCAAGGAAGCCAAGGACAACTTCCCCGCCTACGTCGTCAAGGCCGACGGCACCGTCAAGGAGATCAAGCTCTCCCTGGGCGGCCTGACCGCCGACGAGCGCCAGATCATCATCGACGGCTGCCTGATCAACTACTACCGCAACAACTAAGCGCCTGCGTATACAAAACGCCTCCGGGTTCATCCCGGAGGCGTTTTGTATTGCGTTACCGATTCCTGTTTCGTACCGCTCCGGCGACGGCCAGCACCAGACCGTAGAGGACGCCGGCGATGGGCCAGACGATCCAGGTCCGCTGCCACTGGCCGCTGAGGAAGCTCCAGGCCAGATAGCCCGCGGTGACGGCGCTCCAATAGACGGTGGCGACGGTCTGGTTGCGGTTGACGGCCTGCTTTGCCAGGGGGCTGTACTCGCCCTCCTGCAGCAGGATCTTGCAGCCGCCCCAGACGACGCTGCTCCGGACGATCAGATACACGCCGGCGGCCACCAGCGCCAGCAGGATGCCGATGGAGACGATGTGGGGGAAGGCCTCGGCGGGGGAGCTGCCCTCGCCGAAGAGGATCAGGGCGATGAAAATGGGGATCACGGAGACCACGCAGAGGACGATGCCCAGGGTCAGCATGGCGCTGAAGCTCCTGCGGAACTTCTCCCGGCGGTCCTTCACCATCCCATCCACCCCGTAGGCGGTCTCAAAGGGAAGCTTCTCCAAATATTCAAAGCGATGGCCCCGCAGGCCGGTGGTGATAAAGATGGCCACCGCCGCGCCGATCAGCAGGAAGAGCGCCAGCAGGCCGATCCCCGCGGCCTGGGCTTCCGTCAGTGCGACCCTGCCGGCGTCCCGGGCGCCGCAGAGCAAAATCAGCAGGACGGGGGAGAGGATGCAGAGCATCACGCCCAGGGCGATGCGCCGGGCTGCCATTTCCCGGTATTCAAGGAAGCCGGAGGCTTCCTCCAGGGACACCTGCCGCAGGGGCGGCTCGGTGTCGGGGGTGGGCAGGCTCTCCCGGACCAGGCCCTCGGGCCCCAGCTCGTCCTTCAATAAGTAGTCGGTGCTGACCCCGAAGAGCTCCGAAAGCTTCAGGATCCGGTTCATGTCCGGCACGGACTGGGCGCTCTCCCATTTGGAGATGGACTGGCGGCTGACCCCCAGCCGGTCGGCCAGCTCCTCCTGGGACCAGCCGCTGCGCTTGCGCAGGTCGATGAGCTTGTCTGCGAGTATCATGTTCATTCCCTCTTTTCTCCCTTCGGGCGCGGGGCCCGGGGCGTTTTGATGGCCAAATCATAGCATTTTTCGCCGTTGCACGCTACCAACTGCGCTTGGAAATTCCGCAACCGCCGGTTGCGATTCCGCTGCGTCGGACGAAATCATCATAACATAGTTCGCCCTCAGCGTCAAGAAGGAGGATTTCGCAGACAGGACAGCCTGTACCGTGGAACTTTTTGGCGCAGAGGACGTCGAAAGAAACAGAGGTGATACGGATGAAAAAATGGATCGTGGTTTTGCTGGCTTTGCTGCTTCTTGCCGGGTGCGCCCATTCCGACGGAAACATGGAAATCGTAAAGGACGTCCAGTATATCAGAACGAACGAGTTTAACGGGGACAGAGTGTTTGATCCGATCTTCTGGATCAGCTCTGCGGAAGAGCTGCGGAACTACGCGGAGGAAAACTGCCCGGATCTGATCCGGGTGACGGGTCAGTACGGCGAGACCTTTTTCGCGGAGAACGACCTGCTCGTGGTCATTGTGAGCGAGGCCAGCGGTTCCAACAGACATGAGCTGACCGGCGTGAAGCTCACGCCCTCCCAAACGGAGGGAAAGCAGTATGTGCTTCAGCCGGAGATCAAGCGGCTGGAGGCGGAAAACGGGACCGCCGACCTGGCGGGGTGGCATATCCTGATCGGGATCGCCAAGGATCACGGGGCGGCCGTCTCGGAATTGGCGGAGCCGATCTTCACAGAAGTGATCGTCAAAGGATAGAGAAGGAAACGCCGGAGCTTCCGATGGGAGCTCCGGCGTTCTGTTGTGCGTGGGGCGGGATCAGCGCCACTATGGCAGGGCGGGCGGATTGCCCGTGCTACAGGCGGACGACGGTGCCGCTCTCGCCGCGGACGGCCTTGCCGGCGTTCTCCAGGGAGGCGATGATGGCCTCGCCGCCGGTTTGGGCGAAGGAGATGGCGGCCTTGACCTTCGGGAGCATGGAGCCGGGGGCGAAGTGGCCCTCGGCACAGTAGCGCTCGGCCTCGGCCACGGTCATGCTGTCCAGGGCGGTCTGGTTGGGCTTGCCCCAGTTGATGGCCACCCGGTCCACGGCAGTCAGGATCACCAGCGCGTCGGCGTGGACCAGCTCGGCCAGCTTGGCGGAGGCGAAGTCCTTGTCGATGACGGCGGGGGTGCCGTAGAGCTTGCCGTCCTTGCGGATGACGGGGATGCCGCCGCCGCCCACGGTGATGACCACGAAGCCCTGATCCACCAGGGCGTTGACCATGTGCTTCTCAATGACGTCCACGGGCTTGGGGGAGGGGACCACCTGGCGGTAGCCGCGGCCCGCGTCCTCCACCATGGTGTAGCCCTTCTCGGCGGCGATGCGCTCGGCGGTCTCTCTGTCGTAGAAGGCGCCGATGGGCTTGGTGGGATGCTGGAAGGCGGGGTCATTTTCGTCCACCAGGACCTGGGTGACGATGGTGGCCACGTCCTTTTCGATGCCCCGGGCCGCCAGCTCGTTGCCGATGGCGTTCTGCAGGTGGTAGCCGATGTAGCCCTGGCTCATGGCCCCGCACTCGGGGAAGGGCATGTCGGACTTGATGGCCTTGGCCTCGGCGGCGGTGCCCATGCCCAGGTTGATCATGCCCACCTGGGGGCCGTTGCCGTGGGCGATGATGACCTGGTTGCCCTGGGCGATCAGATCTACGATGGGCTTGGCGGTCTCTTCGACAAGCTTGAGCTGTTCATAGGGGGTGTTGCCCAGTGCGTTGCCGCCCAGAGCAATCACAATACGCTTTGCCATAGTGCTGTTGTCTCCTTTTATGATGGTTGCTTAAAACATCTTCCGCTTGTCGGGGGCGGCGTCCAGGGCCATCAGGGCCTTGACGGGGTCCTTCACCTGGGCCAGGAAGATCATGGCCGCGATGATATAGGGCTTGAAGGAGGCCTGCTTGTACAGGGGCACCAGGTAGCGGTCGAAGACGGAGGCGTCCACCTCGCCCTCCTTGCAGCTGACGCCGGTGATGTCGGCGGGCAGGCAGTGGAGATACAGGGCCTTGCCGTCCCGGGTCTTCTTCATCATCTCCTCGGAGCAGGTCCAGTCCTTATGCTTGGCGTTCTGGGCCAGCAGCTGCTGCTCCAGCTCGTCGATGCCCTTCTGGTCGCCCTTGGCGTAGAGCTCGGAGCGCTTCTCCATGGCGGCGAAGGGAGCCCAGGACTTGGGATAGACGATGTCGGCGTCCCGGAAAGCCTCCTCCATGCTGTTGGTCTTGGAGAACTTGGAGCCGTAGGTCTCGCAGTTCCTCCGGGCGATGTCCTCCACCTCGGGGAAGACCTCATAGCCCTCGGGATGGGCCAGGGTCACGTCCATGCCGAAGCGGGTAAAGAGGCCGATGACGCCCTGGGGCACGGAGAGGGGCTTGCCGTAGGAGGGGGAGTAGGCCCAGGTCATGGCGACCTTCTTGCCCTTCAGATTTTCCACGCCGCCGAAGTGGTGGATGACGTGGAGCATATCGGCCATGCACTGGGTGGGGTGGTCCACGTCGCACTGGAGGTTCACCAGGGTGGGCCGCTGCTCCAGGATGCCGCTGCGGTAGCCGTCCTCCAGGGCGTCCATGAAGGTCTTCATGTATTCGTGGCCCTGGTGGATGTACATGTCGTCCCGGATGCCGATGACGTCGGCCATGAAGGAGACCATGTTGGCGGTTTCGCGGACGGTCTCGCCGTGGGCGATCTGGGATTTCTTCTCGTCCAGGACCTGCTCCTCCAGACCCAGCAGGTTGCAGGCGGAGGCGAAGGAGAAGCGGGTGCGGGTGGAGTTGTCGCGGAAGAGGGAGATGCCCAGGCCGGAGTTGAAGACCCGGGTGGACTTGTTGTGCTCCCGCAGATCCCGCAGGGCGTCGGCCACGGCGAAGACGGCGGCGATCTCATCGTCGGTCTTGTCCCAGGTCCAGTAGAAGTCCTGCTTGTACATGTTGTTGATGTGGAGCTTTTCCAGCTCCCGGGCCAGTTCAAAGGCTTTGCTCATCGGTGTATCCTCCCTTATTTGATGTCGTTCCCGGTCAGCTCCTGCCGGAAGCTGGTGGCGGAGCCGTCCTTGTTCTCGGGCTTGTAGAGCATGGGTACTGCGGCATAGAGGGCCGCGCAGACCACCAGGTCGTGCTTCCAGGTGATCTCGTTGGGGGCGTGGGCCTGGCTCTCTGCGCCGGGGCCGAAGCCCACGCAGGGGATGCCGTAGCGGCCCTGAATGGAGACGCCGTTGGTGGAGAAGGTCCACTTGTCGGTGAGGGGACGGCCCTCCCGCTTCTCCCGGGCCTGCTCATCCACCCAGAGACGCTTGTCGCCCCAGAGGCCATGGTGGGCGTCCACCAGGGCCTGGACGTGGGGAGCGGTCTCCTTGTTGATCCAGGTGGGGAAGAAGGCCTCGGTCTCATAGACGTGGCCGGTCCAGGAGGGACGGTCGTACATGTACATGGAGACCTTCACGTCCTTGGCGTACTTCTTGACGGCGGGCAGATCCTCGATCTCCTTCAGGCAGGACTGGTAGGTTTCTCCGGCGGTCATGCGGCGGTCGATGGAGATGGCGCAGGAGTCCGCCACGGCGCAGCGGCTGGGGGAGGTGTAGAAGATCTGGCTGGTGGTGCAGGTGCCGCGGCCCAGGAAGCGGGCGTCCTCCCAGTGATCGGGGTTGTACTTCGGGTCCAGCATCTTGACCAGGCCCTTGATCTCCTTGTCGTCGCCGGCGTCGTTCTCGTTGAGATCCCGGACGTTCAGCAGGATCTCCGCCATCTTGTGGATGGCGTTGTCGCCCCGCTCCGGGGCGGAGCCGTGGCAGCTGACGCCGTGGACGTCCACCCGGATCTCCATACGGCCCCGGTGGCCGCGGTAGATGCCGCCGTCGGTGGGCTCGGTGGAAATGACGAACTCGATCTTGCTTCTGGCGTCCTCGGGTCCCTTGAAGTATTCGTTGACGATGGACTGCCAGCACATGCCGTCGCAGTCCTCCTCCTGGACGGAGCCCACGATCATGATCTTATAGCCCTTGGGGATCAGATTCAGGTCCTTCATGATCCTGGCGCCGTAGGCCGCGGCCGCCATGCCGCCCTCCTGATCGGAGCCGCCCCGGCCGTAGATGATGGTGTCGGTCTCGTAGCCCTCGTAGGGATCGGCGGTCCAGTTGGCCCGGTTGCCGATGCCCACGGTGTCGATGTGGGAGTCGATGGCGATGATCTTGTCGCCCTCGCCCATCCAGCCGATCACGTTGCCCAGCTTGTCGAATTCCACCTTGTCGAAGCCCAGCTTTCTGAGCTCCTCGGCGATGCGCTTGACGACGCCCTCCTCCTCGCAGGATTCGGACGGAATGGCGATCATGTCCCGCAGGAAACGGGTCATGTCCTTCTGATAGCCCTCGGCAGCCTGCCGGATCAGTTCAAAATCCATATTCGACCTCCGTTTGAATAAATTTTGCAAAAAATCGGATATTCTCCATCTCTTATTTTAGCACAAGTGTACAAGAAGTCAACCGCTTTTCAAAAAATATTTCAGGCGACAAAAAATATTTTAGCGGGCGTAATTTCTTTGTTGATTTCTGAAAATCCTGTGGTATGATATAATAGAAGGGAGGTATACCATGCTGAAACCCCATGAGCTGGAAATGCTGCGCGCCGTTGCCAAGGGCATCGCGGGGCAATTCGGCAGCGGCTGCGAGGTGGTGGTCCATGAGCTCTCCGAGCAGGCCGCGGAGCACTCCGTCGTCGCCATCGAAAACGGACACGTGACGGGCCGGAAGCCCGGCGACGGGCCCAGCCAGGTGGTGCTGGAGCAGCTTCGCCGGAGTCAGATCGCCGGCGAGTCCACGGACCGCCTGAGTTACCTGACCCGCACGCCCACGGGCAAGCTGCTGAAATCCTCCACGATCCTGCTGCGGGACGAGGAGGGCCGGCCCTGCGCCCTGTTCGGCATCAATTACGACGTGTCGGTGCTGTCCATGGCAGGAGCGGTGCTCCAGGAGCTGACCACCCCCGCCGAGCAGAGTCAGACCGAGCCCGAACAGATCCCCAACGACGTCAACGATCTGCTGGACAATCTGATCCAGCGTTCCGTCCGCCTGGTGGGAAAGCCCGTGGATCGGATGACCAAGGAGGACAAGGCCGCCGCCATCCGCTTCCTTGCCGACAGCGGCGCCATGCTCATCACCAAATCCGGCCCCAAGATCGCAAGCTTTTTCGGAATTTCCAAGTATACTTTATATTCATATCTTGATACAAAACAGGAGGAAAAACACCATGATTGATCTCTCCATCCACAAGGAAGGTCTGGCCCACAACATCCGCAAGGCCCGCGAGAACAACATCATCATCCCCACCATCGCCCAAATGCAGAATCCGGATCTGATCCCCGAGAAGATCAAGGCCAAGCTGGCCAAGACCGATCTCTGGGCCGTGGACCCCATCAACCTCTTCCGTATCAACTGGCACAACGAGCCCAAGGAAAGCGGCGGCCTCTACCAGAAGATCCCCAACTATGTGGAGATCCCCTCCGCCCTCTCCGGCGTGCCCTGCCGCATCATCGCCATGGCGGGCAAATGGTTCCCCACCGGCTGCCATAAGGTGGGCGCCTCCTACGGCTGCCTGGTGCCCCGGCTGGTCACCGGCCAGTTCGACGCCGACTACCATCACGCGGTCTGGCCCTCCACCGGCAACTACTGCCGCGGCGGCGCCTTCAACTCCAAGCTGCTGGCCGTGGACTCCGTGGCCATCCTGCCCCAGGACATGTCCAAGGAGCGCTTTGACTGGCTGAAGTCCATCGCCGGCCAGGTCATCGCCACCCCCGGCTGCGAGTCCAACGTCAAGGAGATCTTCGACAAGACCTGGGAGCTGAAGGCCGATCCCTCCATGATGATCTTCAACCAGTTCTCCGAGATGGGCAACCCCCTGTGGCACTACAACGTCACCGGCACCGCCCTGGCGGAGCTGTTCGAGGCCGTGAAGAAGCCCGGTCAGCGTCTGGCCGCCGCCGCCTTCACCTCCGGCTCCGCCGGCACCATGTCCGCCGGCGATCTGCTCAAGGAGCGCTATCCCTACATGAAGCTGGCGGTGGGCGAGGCCCTGCAGTGCCCCACCATCGTCAACAACGGCTTCGGCGGCCACCGGATCGAGGGCATCGGCGACAAGCACATCCCCTGGGTCCACAACGTCCGCAACACCGACATGGGCATCGCCATCGACGACGAGGAC
>JAFYAB010000079.1 GCA_017540945.1 Oscillospiraceae bacterium
CCAAGGGCTCCTGGAAGGCCCAGATCGTGGAGAAGGGTCAGACCATCTCCACCTGCGGCGAGCGCATCCACGGCCGCTTCCCCGTCTATGACGTCACCGATCCCGTCACCGGCGAGGTCCTGCACTCCAAGGAGGTCATGCTCCACGAGGAGGACGCCAAGAAGTTCCTGGCCCACGGCATCGACAAGGTCTATGTCCGCTCCGTCCTGGGCTGCCGCGCCAAGTCCGGCGTCTGCGCCCGCTGCTACGGCATGAACCTGGCCTCCTCCAAGCTGGTGGATCCCGGCGAGGCCGTCGGCATCATCGCCGCCCAGTCCATCGGCGAGCCCGGCACCCAGCTGACCATGCGTACCTTCCACACCGGCGGCGTCGCCGGCGACGACATCACCCAGGGTCTTCCCCGCGTCGAAGAGCTCTTCGAGGCCCGGAAGCCCAAGAAGATGGCCGTCATCTCCGAGACCACCGGCATGGTGAACGTGGACGACTCCCACCGCTCCGCCCTCCGCTCCATCACCGTCACCTCTGAGGACGGCGACGTGAAGGAGTATCAGGTCCCCTATTCCGTGGGCCTGCGGGTGGAGAACGGCAAGGAAGTCCACAAGGGCGACCGCATCACCGACGGTCCTCTGAGCCCCCACGACGTGCTCCGCATCCGGGGCGAGGAGAAGGTTCAGGATTACCTGACCCAGGAGGTCCTGGCCGTCTACCGTCAGCAGGGCGTCGACATCAACGAGAAGCACATCGAGGTCATCATCCGCCAGATGATGCGCAAGGTGAAGATCAACGACCCCGGCGACACCGATCTGCTGGGCGAGACCCAGGTGGACGTGGTGGAGTTCGAGGATGCCAACGAGAAGGTGGCACGCGAGAACGCCGCCATCCAGGCCCGCATCGACGCGGGCGAGGAGGGGCTGGAGCTCAAGCGGCCCGCCACCGCCACCCTGATCCTCATGGGCATCACCAAGGCCTCCCTGGCCACCGAGTCCTTCCTCTCCGCCGCCTCCTTCCAGGAGACCACCAAGGTCCTGACCGAGGCCGCCATCAAGGGCAAGGTCGACAAGCTGGTGGGCCTGAAGGAAAACGTCATCATCGGCAAGCTGATCCCCGCCGGCTCCGGCCTGACGGTCTATAGGGATTACAACCTGACCGCCTGCCCCGAGTCCCGGGTCACCTCCGATATGATCACCAACGAGGCCCAATAAGGGGACAAGAAAAACGCGCCTTTCACGGCGCGTTTTTCTTATTTCAGATTTTTCTTGCAAAACCGGATTTTCATGCTATAATACTATTATTTGAATAAACGGTTATAACCCGTTTCAACAACCGCAGCAAAGCTGCGCTTCGCAAATCCATATGGATTTGCAATCATAGATATTGTACGGCATATTTCCCTGGGCTTTGCCCGGGGCGGCGTCCGCAGAAAGTGGATTCCGGATAAAAAAGTTTCTGACTTTTTATCAAATATTCGAATAATTGGCCGTATAAACATACTGGAGGAATGCGCTATGTTTCCCTGCTCTGAACGCCTGGAGCACGTCCATTATGATATTCGCGGGCCCCTGTATCAGGCTGCCCTGCGCATGGAAGCCCAGGGCGTCGACGTTTTGAAGCTCAACGCCGGCAATCCCGCCCGCTTTGGCTTCCCCCTGCCCGATTCCCTCCGGCAGGCTCTGGCGAATCACCTGGACGAGGCGGTGCCCTACGCCGACGTGCGGGGCATGACGGAAGCCCGGGAGCTGCTCTGCGCCTATCACAGAAAGGCCGGCCTTCCGGAGGTCACCCCGGAGGATATCTTCATCTGCAACGGCGTCAGCGAGGCCGCCTCCATGCTGATGACCGCCCTGGTCTGCGCCGGGGACGAGATCCTGGTGCCCTCTCCCTGCTACTCCCTTTGGAGCATCAACGCCTGGCTCAACGGCGGCAGGCCGGTGTTCTACCGCTGCGATCCCGCCGATGGCTGGAACCCCGACGTGGCGGACATCCGCGCCAAGCTCAGCCCCCGCACCAAAGCCATTCTGGTCATCAACCCCAACAACCCCACCGGCGCGGTCTACAGCCGCCGGGTCCTGACGGAGATCGCGGAGATTGCCCGGCAGCACCACCTGATGCTGCTGGCGGACGAGATCTACGACCGGCTGATTCTGGACGACTCTCCCTATGACTCCATGGGCTCCATCGCCCCGGATCTGGTCTGCGTCACCTTCAACGGTCTGTCCAAGAGCCACGTGGTCTGCGGCTTCCGCTGCGGCTGGATGGTGTTCTCCGGTCCCCGGGAGGAACGAGCCGCGGTGGAGGAGGGCGTCATGAACCTGGCCTCCATGCGGATCTGTGGCAACGCCCTGACCCAGCTGGTGATCCCCGCCGCCCTGCGGGATGCGGAGAGCACCCGGCAGATGCTCCGTCCGGGCGGCCGCCTGTTTGAGCAGCGGGCCGCGGTGATGCGGGTCCTGGACGGCATCGACGGCGTCAGCTACGTGCCCAATTCCGCGGCCTTCTACCTCTTCCCGGGGCTGGAGCCGGGCCGCTTCGACTTTTCCGATGCGCCGGACTTCGCCATCCGCCTGCTGGAGGAGGAACACATTTTGGTGGTCCCCGGCACGGGCTTCGACTGGCAGGAGGACCTGCGCTTCCGCATTGTCATGCTCCCGGAGCCGGAACGTCTGGCCCAGGCCATGGAGGCACTGTCCGCCTTCCTGGAGCGGCATCGCAGATAGACAAGATAAAAAAATACAGCGGCAGGAAGCCCGTTTCGGCTTCCTGCCGTTGTTATAACATGGGACGGCGGGCAGATTGCCCGCGCTGCGGAGGGATGGCGGGCAGATTGCCCGCGCTGCGGAGGGGACGACGCGGCGCACTCGTGCCTCTGCGCGTTCGGCCCTATGTGGGCCGATCGCTCTGCCGGCAGCCCTGGCAGCAGGAACAGCAGCCGGGGCAGCCGGTTTTTTTCTTTTTCCGCATCCGCCACAGAGCGACGCCGACCATCAGGGCCACGGCAATCAGTATGGAATAATCCCAAAAGTTCATAAAAATCTCTCCGCAGATTCGGATTTGTGGAGCTGAGGGACCAGTCAACAGGCGTCAGTCACCAGACCCGCCTGTAGGGACAAGCCGCCAAAAGGCATGGCTTGTCCGCCCCTCCCCGCACGGACGAGGTCCAAGGTGCAAGGTGCAAGTTCGCAGATCCCTTGTCCCTTTTCATTCGACAAATCCCGCTTTCTAACCCAATCCAATTGCCA
>JAFYAB010000035.1 GCA_017540945.1 Oscillospiraceae bacterium
CGGAAGAAAATGGAATCCCCGGCGGGGCTCTTCGGGGCGCTGGAGGTGGCCCAGCGGCAGTATGATCTGCGCTGGGAGGTCTCGGCCTATCTGCAAAGGCACCCCCAGGCCGCCGTGGTCAACCTGGGCTGCGGCCTGGATGATACTTTCCGCAAATGCAACAACGGCCTCTGCCGCGGCTATAACCTCGACCTGCCGGACGTGATCCGGGTGCGAAGTGAGCTGCTGCCCGCGGGGGAGCGGGAGGAAAACCTGGCCTGTGATCTGAACGATTTTACCTGGATGGACCGGATCGACGCCTCCCGCGGCGCGGTCTTTTTCGCCGCCGGCGTGTTCTACTATTTCAAAACCGAGGACGTAAAGAAGCTGTTCGCCGCCATGGCGGAGCGCTTCCCCGGCGCGGTGCTGGCCTTCGACACCTGCAACGAGCGGGGCGCAAAGCTGATGCGCAAGACCTGGCTCAAGGAAGCCGGGATCACGGACGTGAGCGCCTTTTTCTCCCTGGAGGACGAGAAGGAGCTGACCGGCTGGAGCCGCCGCTTCGCCTCCGTCACAGCAAAGAGCTACATGCGCGGCTACCGGGATATTTACCGCGACGTCAGCCTGTTCCACAAGCTCATGATCCGCTTCTGCGACCGGCTGGTAAAGATGAAGATCGTGAAGATCGTATTCGGAGCGTGAGATTATGACAAGGAAAGAACAAATCAAAAATGCGTATAAGCTGACCGGAGGCCACGCGAGCTTCTACGACGGCATGATGACCTATTCCACCCTGCCGGGCAAGGCGATCTGCCGTCTCGTTTGGAATATGGACCGGGAAAAGAACCTGCGCTACGTGGAGCAGGCCCTCTCCGGCGTGCCGGAGGATTTCGCGGGCAAGCTGCTGGAGGTCCCCGTGGGGACCGGCGTGCTGACCATGCCGATCTATCGGGAACTGCCGAAGGCGGACGTCACCTGCCTGGACTACTCCGCAGACATGATGACCGCCGCAAAGCAAAAGGCCGAAGCCGCCGGGATCCAAAACATCACCTTCCGGCAGGGCGACGTGGGCGCGCTGCCCTTTGCGGACGCCTCCTTTGACATCGTCCTGTCCATGAACGGCTTCCACGCCTTCCCGGACAAGGAGGCGGCGTACCGGGAGACCTTCCGGGTGCTGAAGCCCGGCGGGACCTTCTGCGGCTGCTTCTACGTTCAAGGCGGCTGCAAGCGGACGGACTGGTTCATCCGGCACCTATACGTCCGCAAGGGCTTTTTCACCCCGCCCTTTGAGACGGAGGACAGTCTGCGGAAGCGCTTGGCCTCGATGTATGAGAACGTGGAAGTGACGTCGGTGGAGGGCATCGGCTGCTTCCGCTGCAAAAAGGCAGCAATGTAGCGCGGGCAATCTGCCCGCCAAACTCGGGTTTGTGGAGCTGAGTGACCAGTCACCAGTCACCAGGAGACGGGGGTCGCGGATTGCCACGGCCAGTTTGCGAACTGGCCTCGCAATGACCCGCCTGTAGCGGCGCACAGACCCGTAGGGGCCGATGTGGGCATCGGCCCCTACGGTGGGAGCTTATCGATATTGCGGGCAGGTTGCCCGCGCTACATTCAGATCGCCAAATTCCGGTTTTGCAAGGGATGAAACGAGCGTACAGAAAGAAGGCGGAATCATATGGCAAGAAAAGACTCCGAAAACCAAAAGAAATCCATGAGCAAACTGTTTCGCGGCAGGGCGATCTTCAAGCCCCTGAGCACCGGGCGGATCGACGCGCATGTGGCCTGCGTGCGGGAATGGGTCGCCAACATCTTCTTTTACACGAAGAACGGCGTCACCATCATGATCGACGCGGGCTACAACTACGAGCGCTTGCGGGAGAAGATGGGCTGGCTGGACATCGACCCCGCCTCCATCCGGCATATTTTCATCACCCACCAGGACACCGACCACGTGGGCGCCCTGGAGCGGGACAGCGAGCTGCTGTTCCAAAACGCCACGGTCTACCTCAGCGAGATCGAGAATCGCTATCTCACCGGCGAGGTCCGGCGCAGAGTCATCCACAAGCTCTATCCGCTGCCGATGGTGCAGATGGACAACAAGCGGGTCCTGCTGCAGGACGGACAGATCCTGAACATCGACGGGATCAAAATCGAGTGCATCCTGGTCCCCGGCCACACCTGGGGCCACATGGTCTATCTGATCGACGACGAGTATCTCTTCACCGGCGACACGATCTGGTTCGGCGCGGACGGGGGCTACAGCTTCCTCTCCACCCTGGCCGAGGACAACAAACTGGCGGTCCGGTCCCTGGAAAAGCTGGAAACCAATCTGCGGGCAAGGAAACAGTCCTTCAAGATCATCACCGGCCACACCGGCTGGACGGACGAGCTGGACTTCGCGTTCCTGCATCGTTCTGAATTATGTAAACCATTCACGAAGAAATACGTCGATCCCTCCGCGCCCTATGACGGCTACGTGGAGGACGACGACACGGAGGAGGGCGCGCGGACCGTGCTCCTCGGAAAGGTGGGAACAAAATGAAACCCGACTACAAAAACTGGATGCCGAAGGGCATGATACTCTCGTTCGTTGCCGCAGCCGTTGCGGCCGCCGCTGTGGTATGTGCCATCTGCCTGTTTGCGAGCGGGACTGCGAAAACAATCTTGCTGATCGTTTTCGGGGTGCTTGCGGCGGCCTTTGCTGCGCTCTCCGTTTGGGGAATTATGATGTACCGCGCCTTTTCTTACGACGGAAAGCGGCAGATGTCAAAACAGATTATCGAGGGCATCGCGGAATACGTGAAGCTCCCGGCGGGCGGGAAAGGCCTGGACGTGGGCTGCGGCAGCGGCGCGCTGACCATTGCCTGCGCGAAACGGAATCCCGGGGCCTCCTTTGTCGGCCTCGACCGCTGGGGCAAGGAGTACGCCTCCTACAACAAGCCCCTCTGCGAACGCAACGCTAAGGCGGAGGGCGTAAAAAACGTCAGCTTTGTCCGGGGCGACGCCACAAAGCTGGATTTCCCGGACGAGAGCTTTGACGCGGTGGTCAGCAACTACGTTTATCACAACATCCCCGGCGATCGGCAGGCCCTGCTGCTGGAAAGCCTGCGGCTGCTGAAAAAGGGCGGCGTCTTCGCGATCCACGACATTTTCTCCAAGCAAAAATACGGCGATATGCGGGCCCTTGTCCGAAAGCTGAAAGAAATGGGCTATGAATGGGTGGAGCTGATCGACACGACAAACGGCAAATTTATCTCGAAGGGCGAGGCAACGTGGATGGCCCTCTCCGGCTCGGCCCTGCTGACGGGAAGGAAGTGAGCGAATGGGCCTTCTGAAGAAGTTTTTTGCCCAGACCCGCAAGCCCGATGGCTTTCTCGGGAAGCTGATGGTGGGCGGCATGAACGGCGGCGGTCACGCAAGGCTGGCGGATTGGGGCCTGTCGCATCTGGACGGGAGCATGCCCGGGCAGATCGCCGAGCTGGGCTGCGGCGGCGGGCGGAACGCAAAGGAGCTGCTGCGGCGCTATCCCGGCGCAAAGCTCACGGCGTTGGACTATTCCGAGGTCTCCGTTGAGAAAACCAAGAAAACCAACAAATCTGAAATAGACGCCGGCCGCTGCACGGTGGTGCAGGGCAGCGTCGCGGAGCTGCCCTTTGCGGAGGGGCAATTCGAGCTTGCCACAGCCTTTGAGACCGTCTATTTCTGGCCGGGTCTGGAAACGTGTTTTGCCGAGGTGTTCCGCGTTTTGAAGCCGGGCGGCCGCTTTCTGATCTGCAACGAGTCCGACGCCACCGACGCGACCAGCCTGAAATTTGAAAAAATGATCGACGGTATGAAATGCTACACCGCCGAGCAGCTGACGGCGGCTCTGCGCTCGGCAGGCTTTTCCGAGGTCAAAACCGAGCACCATCCCTCCAAGCCCTGGCTGACAGTGCTGGCCGGAAAGTGAGGCACCTATGCTGCTGACCTTATTGCTCTCCCTGGTGCTGATCGTGGCCCTCTTCGGGTTGATCTACGCCGCCGTGGGCCTGATCCAAAACCGGAAATTCTTCACCACCGCGCCCAAGGACATCCAGGCCGCCGCCAAGGATCACCCGGAGCGCTTCCGCGGGGCCCATGCCCTGGGCTGGAAGCTGGCGGTCATCTGCGTCCTGCTGATGGTCGGGGCCTTTGTCTACGGCGGATACGACGGCGTGAAGCGCGGCTTTTCCTTCTGGCAGCACGTTCTCCGGTTTGCGGTCATGCTCTACCTGTGGAAGGCCTTTGACATCATCTGCCTGGACTGGCTGCTGCTGACCAAATCCCACTTTTTCCAGTATTTCTATCCCGAAACCGAGGGCTGCGAGGGCTATCATTCCTTCGGTTTCAACCGGAAGGGGCAGACGATCCGCATTCTGGTCTTTCCCTTTGTGGCCGCCTTGATGGCCCTGCTCGCCATGTGGATCGGAGGACAGCTATTATGATCGTCCTTCAACTGGTTCTCTTCTGCGCCCTCTTTACGGCAATGGTGAAGCTGGCGGTGGGCGGCAGCGCCTTGAACGGGCTCTACTTCTATCCGAAGCCCGTGCAGGAAAAAGCCTTTGTGCTCGGTCTGACAGACCCGGAAACGGTCAGCCGGAAGCGAAAACGCTTTATGATCCCCTTTTTCCTTGTCATTCTGGCAGCTCTGGTGGGGATCATCGGGCTTTGGAACGGCGTTCGCAGCTTCCGGCCGGCTTACCTGCAGGCCCTGCTTTTTCTGGAAGTCATGAACTGGTACGACGGGATCGTGATCGACCGGCTTTGGGTGGGCTACAGCCGCTTTTGGGTCATTCCAGGCTGCGAGGAGATCCCCTATGTCCAGACCTGGCCGCAGGTACTCCGAAAGCGCGGCATTCTGACCGTCATTTGGATCGTCGGCGCGGCCATCGCTGCCGGGATCGTCGTGCTGCTTTTTTCATAGCCAATTGTTAGCAAATGCTAACCTAACGTACAAAAAGGAGGATTGTAAATGAAAAAGAAGAAGCAGCGGGGACTTTCGGCGCTGCTCGAGTACGCAGGGGGCTACAGGAGGCTGACTTACCTGTCGCTGATCCTGTCCGCGCTGAGCAGCCTGCTGGCGCTGCTGCCCTTTGTCTTCCTGTGGCGGATCATCCGGGAGGTACTGGAGCTTTGGCCGGATTATTCGCAGGCCACCGGGATCGTCCGCAACGGGTGGATGGCCGTGCTGTTCGCGGTGCTGGCCTGGCTGGTCTACGTCGGCGCGCTGGTCTGTTCCCACGGCAGCGCCTTCCGCACGGCCGCAAATATGAAAAAGGCGCTGATGCGCCACATTGCCCGCCTTCCCATCGGCTTCGCGGACGAAATGGGCTCCGGCAAGCTGCGGCGGATCGTGACGGAGGTGACCGGCTCCACGGAAACGCTGCTGGCCCACAACCTGCCGGACATGGCAGGGGCCATTGCCTTGCCCCTGGGCATGCTCGTGATGCTGTTCGTGTATGACTGGCGCTTCGGCCTTGCCTGCCTGATCCCCATCGCCCTTAGCTTTGCCGCCATGATGCGGATGGCGGGCCCGGCCATGCAGGAGGATATGCGGCAGTACCAGAACGCCCTGGAGCGCATGAGCAGCGAGGCCGTCGAGTACGTGCGGGGCTTCCCGGTGGTCAAGACCTTCGGGCAGACGGTTTTCTCCTTCCATCGCTTCAAGAGCTCCATCGACGACTACTGCGAGTTCTGTATGCACTATACCCGGATGATGCGCAAGTCCATGCTGGCGTACACCGTGCTGATCCACAGCGCCTTCGTCTTTCTCCTCTGCCTGACGCTGTTTCTGATCCGCGGCGGCAATTACCGGACGGATATCCTGCTGAACTTCCTGTTTTACGTCATCTTCACCCCTGCCATCGCCACCGCCATGAGCAAGGTCATGTTCATGAGCGAGAACGACATGCGGGTCAAGGACGCAGTGGCCAGGACGGACGCGATCCTCAGCCTGCAGCCCCTGCCGGAAGCGGAGCAGGGCTTTGCACCCGGGGGCGCGACCGCGGAGCTGAAGGACGTGAGCTTCCGCTATTCGCCGGACGCTCCGGCAGCCCTGTCTCATCTGTCCCTGAAGGCGGAACGAAATGAGATCGTCGCCCTCGTCGGTCCCTCCGGCAGCGGAAAAACGACGGTGGCCGGTCTGATCTCCCGATTCTTTGACCCGCAGGAGGGACAGGTACTCCTGGGCGGCGTGGACGTACGCCAAATCTCCAAGGAGGAGCTGATGCGGCACGTGGCCTACGTCTTCCAGGACAGCCGCCTGCTGAAGCGCTCCATTGCCGACAATCTGCGGATCGCGAAGCCGGACGCCTCCGAGGACGAGCTGCTGGAAGCCCTGAAAAAGGCCCAGTGCGCGGATATTCTCGCCCGTCTGCCCCAGGGCATCCACACCGTGCTGGGCACCCGGGGGACCTATCTCTCCGGCGGCGAGCAGCAGCGCATCGCCATTGCCCGCGCCATGCTGAAGGACGCCGACGTGGTGATCCTGGATGAAGCCAGCGCCTTCGTCGACCCGGAATGCGAGGCCCAGGTACAGCTGGCCTTCCGGGAGATGGCAAAAGGGCGGACGGTGATCATGATCGCGCACCGTCTGTCCACGGTCCGCAATGCCGACCGGATCTACGTGCTGGAAAACGGCTGTGTGGCGGAACAGGGAAAGCACGACGCGCTGCTGGAACAGAAAGGGCTCTACGCCCAGATGTGGGCGGAATACCGGAAGGCCGCCAGTTGGAAGGTAGGTGAAGCGGTATGAAACGGTATCTGATGAAGCGCTTTGCGCTGACGGAAAAGGGCGCCGCGGATATGGGGAAAGCGATCCTCGCGGTGACGCTCTCGAACCTTGCCCTGATGACGCCGGTCTGGCTGCTGTTTGCCTTTACCGGGGACTATCTTGCCGGTACGGCTGCCGGACGCTGGGCGTACTATCTGCTCTTTGCGGCGGTCTGCCTGGTCCTGATCTTTGTTCCCAACTACTGGCAGTACAACGCCACCTTTTTTGCGACCTACGTGGAATCCGGCAAGCGCCGCATTTCCCTGGCGGAAAAGCTGCGGAAGCTGCCCCTGTCCTTCTTTGGGAAAAAGGACCTGGCGGATCTGACCAACACGATCATGGCGGACGCCGAGACCCTGGAGCACGCCTCCTCCCACCAGATCCCGCAGTTCTACGGCAGTCTGATCTCCACGTCGCTGATCTGCGTCGGGCTTTTCTTCTACAAATGGGAGATGGCCCTGGCGGCTGTGTGGCCCATCCCCATCGCCATTTTCATCGTGGCGGCGTCGGGAAAGCTGCAGGCCCATTTCGTCCGCCGGCAGTCGGAATCCAAGGTGCGGCTCAACGACGCCGTGCAGGAGTTTATCGAAGTGTCCCGGGATCTGAAGAGCTGCAACGCCGAGGGCGCCTGTTTGTCCGAGCTGGACGAGATGATCGACGACGTGGAGAAAAAAGCCATCGGCGCGGAGCTGGGCCAGGCGGCCTTCATCGTTTCGGCCCAGCTGATCCTGAAGATCGGCGTCGGCACGGTGGCCGTGGTCGGCAGCGCGCTGCTCCTGCAGGGCAGGCTGAACGTCATGGAGTTCTTTACCTTCCTGCTGGTGGCTTCCCGGCTGTATGAGCCCATGAGCGGCAACCTGATCAATCTGGGTATGCTGAATCTGCTGACCGTCCCCGTCGCCCGGATGAACGAGATCGCGGAGCAGCCGGCCCAGACCGGAACGGCGGACTTCCGTCCGGCGGGATATGACATCGCCTTTGAAAACGTCGGCTTTTCCTATGAGCAGGATCAAACGGTGCTGCGGGACGTGAGCTTTACCGCAAAGCAGGGCGAGGTCACGGCCCTGGTCGGTCCTTCCGGCGGCGGGAAGACCACCGTCTCCCGCCTTGCCGCCCGGTTCTGGGACGTCAGCCGGGGCCGGATCACGGTGGGCGGACAGGATATTTCCGGGATCGACCCCGAGACGCTGCTGGGCGTTTTCTCCATCGTGTTCCAGGACGTAACGCTGTTCAACAACAGCATCCTGGAGAACATCCGCGTCGGCAAAAAGGACGCGACAGATGAGGAGGTCCTGGAAGCCGCAACGCTTGCCAACTGCGATGAATTCGCCTTGAAGCTGCCCCAGGGCTATCACAGCGTCATCGGCGAAAACGGCAGCGAGCTCTCCGGCGGCGAGCGCCAGCGGATCTCCATCGCCCGGGCCCTGCTGAAAAACGCGCCCATCGTCCTGCTGGACGAGGCCACGGCCTCTCTGGACGTGGAGAATGAGACCAAGGTCCAGGGCGCCCTGTCCCGGCTGCTGGCAGGCAAGACCGTGCTGGTCATCGCCCACCGGATGCGTACCGTCGAGGCGGCGGACAAAATCGTCGTCCTCTCCGGTGGCAGGGTCGCCGAGCAGGGCAGCCCCGCGGAGCTTCTGGCAGACGAAAACGGCGTCTTCCGCCGCATGACCCGGCTCCAGAGCGCCAGCGCTGCGTGGAGCATCTAAGCCATTTTCCGATCTTCGCGCCGCCGTATTTGCGTACTGCGCGGGCGTCGGCGTCGTATTCCCGAAAACCGCGTTTCATTCCCTCCCCCGGACCGCGGGGGACGGCCTTGCCCGCAGGGGTGCGGGCCCGCTCTGCCGCAGGCGGAGGCTCGGACGGCGGGAGCCGCGCATAAGCGGAGCGCGGAGGGCATAGGATGAAGCAAACGATCCAAGGAGGGAAGACGATGCGGAAAACGCTTTGTCTCACGATGATCCTGGCGCTGCTGCTGGGCGTTCTGCCCGCCGCCGCGGCGGAGCCGGCGCCGGCTGTGACGCTGCACGCGCCCTCGGCGATCCTGATGGATGCCGCCACGGGAACGGTGCTCTTTGAGAAAAACGCCGACGAGCAGCGGGAGCCCGCCAGCGTCACAAAAATCATGACCCTGCTGCTGGTGATGGAAGCTCTGGACGCCGGCCAGATCAGCTGGGAGGACCAGGTGACGGCCTCCGCCGCCGCCGCGGGCAAGGGCGGCAGCCAGATCTACCTGGAGGAGGGCGAGCGGCTGTCCATGGACGAGATGCTCAAATCCGTGGTGGTCAGCTCCGCCAACGACTGCGCTGCGGCCCTGGCCGAGCACCTGGCCGGCAGCGAGGCGGCCTTCGTGGGGCGGATGAACGCCCGGGCGGCGGAGCTGGGCATGACGAACAGCCATTTCGTCAACTGCACGGGCCTGGACGACGAGCCCGAGGCCCGGGAGCACCTGACCACCGCCCGGGACGTGGCCCTGATGTCCCGGGAGCTGTTGAAGCATGACGCCATCCGCCGCTACACCACCATCTGGATGGACACGGTACGAAACGGCGCCTTCGGCTTGTCCAACACCAACAAGCTGGTGCGCTTCTACGAAGGCACCACCGGCCTCAAGACCGGCTACACCTCCCGGGCCGGGCACTGTCTTTCCGCCTCGGCCAAGCGGGAGGGGATCGAGCTGATCGCCGTGGTGCTGGGGGCGGACTCCTCCTCCCACCGCTTTGAGGACGCCAAGGCCCTGCTGAACTGGGGCTTCGCCAACTACGCCCTGGCGGATCCGGCAGAGGGCGTCGAGCTGCCTCCCGTGGCGGTGGATCTGGGCACCCTGGACGCCGTTACGCCGGTCCTGGGAGATCCGGCGCCCATCCTGCTGGAAAAGGCCATGCTCAGCGCCGTGACCCGGGAGCTGGAGCTGCCGGAGCGCGTGGCCGCACCGGTGGAGGCCGGGCAGGTCCTCGGGACCCTGCGGGTCAAGTCCGGCGGCAAGCTTCTGGCCGAGCTCTCTCTGACCGCAGCCGAGCCCGTTCCCAGATTGCGCTACTGGCAGATCTGGCTGCGGGTGTTGTTGTCCATTGCCCGGTGAAATCGGGATTTGTCGGGATGCCTTCCCCTTGGGGGGAAGGTGGCGCGAAGCGCCGGATGAGGGGACGTATCGACGACAGAGTCGCTCCGTAGGGGCCGATGCCCACATCGGCCCTATCCCGTATCGGTGTGAGGGCCGATGTGGGCATCGGCCC
>JAFYAB010000036.1 GCA_017540945.1 Oscillospiraceae bacterium
ACCAGGTAGGCCTTGGCGCCGCTGGCCTCCATGCGCTTGACCAGCTCCTCGCCGTACTTGGTGGGATGCAGCTCCAGGAAGGCCTGGCCGAAGCAGGCGGAGAAGGTGGGGGTGGGCTCGGTGATGCCGCGCTCGGTGCCGGCCAGCTTGGCGGTGAAGCCGGAGAGGAAGTAGTACTTGCACTGCTCGGGCGTCAGGATGGAAACGGGAGGCAGAACGCCGAAGGCGTCAGCGGAGAGGAAGATCACGTTCTTGGCGGCGGGGCCGGCGGAGATGGGCCGCACGTTCTTGACGATCTTCTCGATGTGCTCGATGGGGTAGCTCACACGGGTGTTCTCGGTGACGGACTTGTCCTTGAAGTCGATCTTGCCGTTCTCGTCCACGGTGACGTTCTCCAGCAGAGCGTTGCGGCGGATGGCGTTGTAGATGTCGGGCTCGGAGTCCTTGTCCAGGTTGATGACCTTGGCGTAGCAGCCGCCCTCGAAGTTGAAGACGCCGTTGTCGTCCCAGCCGTGCTCGTCGTCGCCGATCAGCAGGCGCTTGGGGTCGGTGGAGAGGGTGGTCTTGCCGGTGCCGGACAGGCCGAAGAAGATGGCGGTGTTCTCGCCGTTCATGTCGGTGTTGGCGGAGCAGTGCATGGCGGCAATGCCCTTCAGGGGCAGGTAGTAGTTCATCATGGAGAACATGCCCTTCTTCATCTCGCCGCCGTACCAGGTGTTGATGATGCACTGCTCGCGGCTGGTGACGTTGAAGGCCACCACGGTGTCGGAGCGCAGGCCCAGCTCGGCGTAGTTCTCGCACTTGGCCAGGGAGGCGTTGTAGACCACGAAGTCGGGCTCAAAGGCCTCCAGCTCTTCCTCGGTGGGCTGGATGAACATGTTCTTGATGAAGTGGGCCTGCCAGGCCACCTCCACGATGAAGCGGACGGCCATGCGGGTGTCCTTGTTGGCGCCGCAGAAGGCGTCCACCACGTAGAGCTTCTTGTTGCAGAGCTCGCCCACGGCCAGCTTCTTGACTTCCTTCCAGACCGCTTCGCTCATGGGGTGGTTGTCGTTCTTGTAGCCCTCGGTGGTCCACCAGACGGTGTCCTTGGAGGTCTCGTCCATGACGATATACTTGTCCTTGGGGGAACGGCCGGTGTAGATGCCGGTCATGACGTTGACGGCGTCCAGCTCGGTGAGCACGCCCTTCTCGTAGCCGGTGAGGGAGGGATCCATCTCCGCCTTGAAGAGATATTCATAGGAAGGATTGTGGACGATCTCGGTGGTGCCGGTGATTCCATATCTGGTCAGATCAATATTTGCCATAAAACTTCTCCTTTCATTCCTGGCAAGCCAGATTTTTACACCTATATCATATACAAAAACCCGCCGATTTGCAAGCTTTATTTTTATACTTCCGCCGTTTCGACGCCCCGGACGTCCGGCGGCTCAAAAAGCACCCGGAATCGCCGAAAAACGATTCCGGGTGCTTGAAATGTGCGGGCGGGGCTTGCGGCCTCCGGGCGCTTTGCTTCGCACTATCCCAAAAGACCATAGGCTTTCAGCTCTTCCGTCATAGCGTCAGAAATGAGCCATCCTTGCTTTGTCTTCACAAATGTGATTTCAATGTTATCCCCGCAATAGGTGGCCGGCTCCTCTTCGGTATACTGAAAAGAGACGGTTGCGTACAGACGAACCTTTGCGCTGTTTTCGTTCTGGCTCACGCTGGATACGCTTGTTTGTTTCACGAAGTTCAGCCGTGAGATTTCAGCTTCTTTTCGATATGTCCGCACTTCATTGACAGCGGAAATAAACTTCTGTATCCCGTTCGCGGGCGGATCGCTCAGTTGCAGCACCGTATTCGCACGAAAATCCGGTTCCTTGTACAGATAAATCGCGTCGAGATACCGGTTTACATAATCGATAGCCACCTGATCGATGTTTGCGCTTTCCTGCCCCGACGCCTCTTCTGTGGTGCTGATCGTCTCGGTGGGCTTCGGTTCCGTTGCCTTGGATTCGGTCTGATCTGGCACCGCAGGCAGTTCTTTGGGCGGCACAGTTGATTCATCTGCGGGGCTCTCCGGGATTTCCGTTCTGATTGCCTCCGTGCTGCTCGCCACGGGCGCAGTCGTCAATTCGGGCGCAGAAGCAAGACTTCCTGTTTGGGCTTCCGCTGCGCTGATGAAGCCTGTGCTTTCTGCTGGCATGCCTTCAGCGGAGACTCCGCTGCTTTTGCAGCCTGCACAGAGAATGCAAATACAAAGGAAAAACAGAATCAAAATGCCTGAACCGATTTTCTTATATTGTTTCATGACAATCCTCCTTTATTCAACGCGGATCTTGAAAACATGTGAAGCTCCGCAGCTGTGGGGTTCGGTTTCGGGAATGTGCGCACAGAATCCTTCAACGAGCTTGAACGAATTCCTACTTTCATTATATAACAGTGAAACACAGATGTCAACAAAATTTTGTTAATAACAAAAAATAGATATACACAAAAATATGTTGACATTTTTTATTTTCTCATATACATTATTACTTGTAGAGTAAACAATGAAGGTGCAAGATGGGATACGAAAACATAGAACAAGCCGGGTTGCAGTTAGAGGAAAATTTCAAAAAAACTGTGACGGAGCTCCTGGTCCTACAGCTGCTTACGGAACGGGAATGCTTTATTGGGGAACTGACAGAGTTGATATTTCGCAGAAGCGGAGGGAGACTGTCTGTTGTGTTCCCCTATGCGGCTGTGTATCGAATGCTGGAACGGGGCTATCTGGAAGAAGCCCCAAAACGCATTGCACCGGACGGCAGGCGCCGACAATACTATCGGATTACAGAAAACGGCAGGGCTTATCTGAACGTGCTTACAACTGTTTACGAACGTATGACGAAGAGCGTTTACGAAGTGATGAACACAAAAGAGAGGGAGAGGGAAAGCCATGAGTAATGTAAAAAAATATCGTCGTCAGGTGCGGCGGCAGCTCCGCTGTTTTGGAAAAAAGAAACGCACACTGCTGCAGAAATTGGACGGATCGCTCGCTTTGATTGAGACAGATGAAGAGATGCCGACATGGGACGATTTGATTCAGGCCCTCGGCAGCCCGGAGGAAATGGCTTTGTCGCTTTCTTCTGAACTAACCGACAAAGACCGAAAAAAATACCGACGCATTCTGTTTTCGTTGCGATTTGTTTGCATTGCTCTTATAGCCGCCCTTGTAATCTTCGCATACCTTCATATCAAAATTGCCCTAGAAATGCCGTTCGTCTTTGAAGATACAATCATCATTTATGAAGCTCCGCCTTCTTCCTGAGAGGGTAAGCGCAAAACTGAATGATAAGGGTTTTTGGAGGATATTATATTGCATAAACTATGGTGTTATTTGTCAGCAATGATTCTTTTGTATGCCCTGTCACTCAGTTGTGATGTGAACGGGAATATTTCATACGCTTGAGAGCAATTAGCACAGGAGACGGTGACTGCGAAAAGGCATCGTCTCTTGTGTTTTCATATCCAAAATATGCAAATTTGCAAGCATTTTTTTTGCTGTCCGCAGGAGAAATTATGCGCGAAAATTCGAAAAATAACAGTAGCTTTTCCGAAAAGCTTGTGCTATAATGGTATTTGGAAGAGATTGGAATTCCGTTGGGCACGAGCCCGAAGGCGCTTCCAAAAACCATAAATCGGAGGAACTATTATGGCAAAGAAAGTTCAAATCACAGAGACAGTCCTTCGTGACGCCAACCAGTCCCTGATGGCGACCCGCCTGCCCTATTCCGACTTCGAGGACATCCTCGAGACCATGGACAAGGCCGGCTACTACTCCGTGGAGTGCTGGGGCGGCGCCACCTTCGACTCCTGCCTGCGCTATCTGGGCGAGGATCCCTGGGAGCGGCTGCGGAACATCCGCAAGCACATGCCCAACACCAAGCTCCAGATGCTGCTGCGGGGCCAGAACCTGCTGGGCTACAAGCACTACCACGACGACGTGGTGGAGAAGTTCGTGGAGCTGGCCATCAAGAACGGCATCGACATCATCCGCATCTTCGACGCCCTGAACGACTTCCGCAACATCGAGACCGCCCTGAAGGCCGTCAAGAAGTATTCCGAGGTCTACGGCCGCCACGTCATCGCCTCCGGCTGCATCTCCTACACCCAGAGCCCGGTCCACACCGTGGAGAAGTACGTGGAGATGTGCAAGCAGCTGGTCAAGATGGGCTTTGAGACCGTCTGCCTCAAGGACATGGCCGGCACCATGAGCCCCTTCGAGGCCGAGCACCTGATCAAGGGCATCAAGGCCGCCCTGCCCGACGTGCCCGTGATCCTGCACACCCACTGCACCACCGGCATGGCCTACATGACCATCACCAAGGCCATCGAGTCCGGCGTGGACGTCATCGACTGCGCCACCTCCTGCTTCTCCAACGGCACCTCCCAGCCCGCCACCGAGTCCATGTACTACGCCCTGAGCCAGTACGGCATCGACTGCGGCCTCAACGAGAAGGTCATCAACCAGGTCAACGACTACTTCAAGCCCATCAAGCAGAAGTACATCGACAAGGGCACCCTGTCTCCCAAGTCCATGGGCACCGACGCCCAGGCCCTGGTCTACAAGGTCCCCGGCGGCATGCTCTCCAACATGATCGCCAACCTCACCGACATGGGCGCCATGGACAAGTTCGACGCCGCCCTGGCGGAGATCCCCGCGGTCCGCAAGGATCTGGGCTATCCTCCGCTGGTCACCCCCCTGTCCCAGATGGTGGGCAACCAGGCCGTCACCAACGTGCTGGTGGGCGAGCGCTACAAGAACATCTCCAACGAGGTCAAGAACTACTTCAAGGGCGAGTACGGCATCGCCCCCGCCCCCGTGAGCCAGGAGCTGCAGGACAAGATCCTGGGCGCCGGCAACAAGCCCATCGACTGCCGCATCGAAGACTCCAAGCGCACCGGCGCGGACTTCGCCAAGGCGAAGGAGGAGCTGGGCGATCTGGCGAAGTCCGAAGAGGACGTCATGAGCTACATCTGCTATCCCAAGCAGGCCAAGGAGTTCCTGGAAAAGCGCAAGGCCAAGGAAGAGAACATCGCCACCTACACCATCGAGGCGATCTAAGGAGGAACGGCCATGCAGATTATGATGGAAGTTGCCGCCTCCGGCACCAAGCTCCCCTTCGGGGACAATGTGCTCACCGCGGTTCTGGGCTACGGCGTGGTCTTCGTGGGCCTGATGATCCTGATGGCCATTGTCTACGCCATGGGCGCCATCTTCAAAAAGCTGACCGCCCGGGAAAAGCCCCTGCCCGCCGCCTCGCTTCCCAAGTCCTGGAAGGCGGCCCCGGAGCCTGAGCCCGAGGGCGAGCCCGCCCCCGGCTCCGCCGGCGAGATCAAGCTCTACAACGTATCCGACAAGGAAGCCGCTATGATCATGGCCATTGTTGCCAGTCAGATGGGCAAGCCTCTGAACGAGCTGCGCTTCAAGTCCATTAAGGAGGTCACAGACAAATGAAATATAAGGTTACGCTCAATGGCCGCACCTACGAGGTGGAGGTCGAGGCCGGAAAGGCCATTTTAGTGGACGAGTACGAGGCTTACGCCCCCGCTCCCGCTGCGCCCGCGGCCGCCGCCGCGCCCGCCGCCGCGCCTGCCGCGGCTCCCGCCCCCGCCGCTTCCGCCGCGGAAATCGCCGCCGGCGAGCGTGTCAACGCCCCCATGCCCGGCAACATCCTCAAGGTCGAGGTCAACAAGGGCGACAAGGTCAAGGCCGGCCAGATCCTGGTGATCCTGGAGGCCATGAAGATGGAGAACGAGATCGTGGCCCCCAAGGCCGGCACCGTGGCCCAGGTGGTCGTGAAGGTCGGCGAGAAGGTGGATACCGGCGCCACGCTGGTGGTCCTCGCATAAGGAGGGCAGGGCATGAATATTGTTGAAACCCTGAAAAAGCTGCTGGGGGAATCCGGCTTCGCCGGCTTCTTCCAAAACGGCGGCTGGCAGAATGCGCTGATGATCGTCATCGCCTGCGTTCTGCTCTATCTGGGCATCAAAAAGAAGTTCGAGCCCCTGCTGCTGGTGGGCATCGCCTTCGGCTGCCTGCTGGTCAACGTCTCCTACTTCGTGAACCTCACCGAGGCAGACGCCCTCTATCACCCGGAGCTGTGGTCCAACTTCCTGGACGCCAACAGTGAGTTCTACCATGACTACGGCCACATCCTGGCCCACGGCGGCTTCCTGGACATCCTCTACATCGGCGTCAAGGCCGGCATCTACCCCTCCCTGATCTTCATGGGAGTGGGCGCCATGACGGACTTCGGTCCCCTGATCGCCCGGCCCTCCTCCCTGATCCTGGGCGCGGCCGCCCAGTTTGGCGTGTTCTTCGCCTTCTTCGGCGCGAACCTGATCGGCTTCACCGGCAACCAGGCCGCCTCCATCGGCATCATCGGCGGCGCGGACGGCCCCACGGCCATCTACCTGACCACCAAGCTGGCCCCGGAGCTCCTGGGCGCCATCGCCATCGCGGCCTACTCCTACATGGCCCTGATCCCCATGATCCAGCCGCCCATCATGAAGCTGCTGACCACCAAGAAGGAGCGGGAGGTCGTCATGACCCAGGCCCGCCCGGTCTCCAAGACCGAGAAGATCATCTTCCCCATCGTGGTCACCATCTTCTGCGTCCTGCTGCTGCCCTCCACCGCCCCCCTGATCGGCTGCCTGATGCTGGGCAACCTCTGGCGCGAGTGCGGCGTCACCGAGCGCCTCTCCGACACCGTCCAGAACGCCCTGATGAACATCATCACCGTCTTCCTGGGCATCTCCGTGGGCGCCACCATGGCGGGCTCCCGCTTCCTGACCCTGGAGACCATCTACATCGTGGTCCTGGGCCTGCTGGCCTTCTGCTTCTCCACCACCGGCGGCCTGCTGGTGGGCAAGATCATGTATAAGGTCACGGGCGGCAAGATCAACCCCCTGATCGGCTCCGCCGGCGTCTCCGCCGTTCCCATGGCGGCCCGCGTGGCCCAGATCGAGGGCCAGAAGGCCAACCCCAAGAACTTCCTGCTGATGCACGCCATGGGCCCCAACGTGGCCGGCGTCATCGGCTCCGCCATCGCCGCGGGCTTCCTGCTCAAGGTCTTCGGCGGCTGATCCGGCAGCACAGCGTACTGCAAAGCCACGAAAAAAGCACCCGCAAGGGTGCTTTTTTCGTGGGGCCGACGGCCCGCCCGCGGCGGGAGACAAGCCGGAACAAGCAATCAGCAAACGAAGCAGGAGCTGATTGCCGACGACTGCTTCCCGGTCACCTGTCCCTTGCCCCAGCCTGCAGCGCCAGGTGGAAGCAGCCGTAAATGCCGGCGTCGTTGCCCAGCTGGGCCAGGGCGAATTTCGTGCCCTTGCAGGCGTGGAACATATGGTGCTCGAAGCGGGGGATGACGCCCTCCAGCAGCACCTGTCCGGCCTTGGACATGCCGCCGCCCAGGACCACCAGCTCCGGGTCCACCATGCAGCAGCCCATGGCGATGGTCAGGCCCAGCACGTCGTAGACCTGCTCCAGGACCTCCAGGGCCAGGCTGTCCTGCTGCGCCGCGCAGTGGAAGACGTCCCGGGCGGTGACGTGGTTGTAGGCCCGCAGCAGAGAAGGTCTGGGATCCAGGGCCAGCATCCGGGTGGCCAGCTGGCCCACCGCCCGGGCGGAGGCGTACTGCTCGGCGCAGCCCCGCTTGCCGCAGGTGCAGGCCAGGGCGTTTTCCGTCCGGTCCACGGTCATGTGGCCGATCTCGCAGCCCACGCCGTGGGCGCCGTTGAGGATCTGACCGTTCCAGATGAAGCCGCCGCCGATGCCGGTGCCCAGGGTCACCATCAGCATGGAGCGGCTGCCCCGGCCGCCGCCGTCGAAGTATTCGCCCAGGGCGGCCACGTTGGCGTCGTTGCCCGCCTTGACGGGCAGGGAGCTCAGGGCGCCCAGGGTCTGGTGCAGATTGAAGACGCCCCAGTTGAGGTTGACGCAGCGGTTCACGTTGCCGTCGTCGTCCACCGGGCCGGGGACGCCGATGCCCACGCCGAGCACGTCCGCCTTGCTGACGCTCCTGCGGGCCAGACAGTCGTCGATGGACCGGGCGATATCCGGCAGAATGGCGGAGCCGCCGTTGTCGATCCGGGTGGGGATCTCCCACTTCTCCATCAGCACACCCTCCCGGGTGAAGAATCCCAGCTTGACCGTGGTGCCGCCCACATCCACGCCGAACGCGTATTTCATATCGGAGTCCTCCTTTTTTGTTTCCTTGATGGATTTATCATACCACGCCCCCGCCGTTTCGCAAGGGGGAGGCGCTAATCACAGAGGAAGGCGTATTGGAAGGGCACGAGCTTCTCCAGCTGCTCCGGGGCCAGCTCGATCTGCCAGCCGATCTTCCCGGCGCTGACCAGGATGGCGTCCCAGAGGATGGCAGTCTCCTCCAGGAAGGTGGGGAAGGGCTTTTTCATGCCCACGGGGGAGCAGCCCCCGTGGATATAGCCCGTCAGGGGCAGCAGCTCCCTGGACTTCACCATCTCGATGCTCTTTTCCCCCGCCGCCGCGGCCGCCAGCCGCAGATTCAGCTCCTGCAGCACGGGGATCACAAAGACGTAATGGCGGCCCGAACGGCCCACCGTCACCAGGGTCTTGAAGACCCGCGCCGGATCCTGGCCCAGCACCGCCGCCACCTCCGCGCCGGAGACGGCCCCGGTGCCCTCGTAGCAGTGGCTCTGATAGGGGATCCCCTGCTGGTCCAGGATCCGCATCACGTTGGTTTTTTCGATCTTTTTCATAGACGCACCTTTTCCATATACAGGCCCGATGCGTCCCGCCGGACCCGGAGCACGAAGGGGAAGATGTTCCGCTGCATGCAGACCCAGAAATCCGGCTCCGGGTAGATGTGTTGGGTGGCAGGATTGAAGAAGTGCTCGCCCCCGTGCCAGCGCAGGGCCCGGATCCGTGCCTCCAGATCGGGGATGGGTTCGTCCAGGATCAGGGAACGGATATATTCCGCGCAGAGCAGGTCCTCCGGGGCCTCCCGGACCCCGGCGTTGCCCATGCAGACCAGGCTGACCCGGGCCGGGCTCTGCTGCCGGACGTAGGCCGCCACCGCTCCGGCGTTCACCAGGCTGCCGGTGAGGATCTCCGTGGCGTGGACGGCGCCGGTCACCCCCTGGGTCCCGGCGCTGGTGGTGTGGATCACCCGCCGGCCCCGGATCGCCTCCGGGGGGATGCCGGTGGGGCTGTTGCCGAAGTCGAAGCCCTCGCACTTGGCCCCGCCCCGTTCCCCGATCAGCAGGGCGGACGGATCCCGTTCCCGCCAGGCGAAGGCCTCCTCCAGGGCGCCCACGGGCCGCAGCTCCGCCGCGCCCCACTGGGCCAGAAAGCACTCCAACGAGAAGGCCCGCAGCACGTCGATCACCACGGTCAGGCCTTCCGCCTGCCGGGCGCCCTCCAAAAGTTGTAAGATCTGAATGTCCATGGGAAGCTCCGTTTCGTTTTTTTCTATTATAGCACACTTTCCCCGGGATGGAAAGTCTGTTTTTTTCGCCGGAGGGCCGGAATTCGCCCATTCAGGGCTGGACATTATTCAAAAGTATGGTATAATTATCCTGTGAGAAGCATCTGCCCCCCACAATACGTGATATGATAAAGGAGGAAACAAGCATGTTTGGCAAAGCGTTTTTCCTGGCAGCCGCCGAGGCTGCGGAACCCATCCTCGAGAAGAACCCCACCTCCGCCTTCTGGGACAAGGTCAAGGAGCTGATCGCCACCTTCGGCGGCAGAATCCTGGCCGCCATTGCGGTGCTGATCGTCGGATCCTTCGTGGTGAAGCTCCTGACCAAGGGCATCAAGAAGGCCATCAACAAGACGAAGCTGGACCTGGCTGTCAAGAAGATCCTGGTGAAGTTTATCAAGGGCCTGCTCTACGTCCTGCTCATCATCGCGGTGGTGGACATCCTGGGCGTGTCCATGTCCAGCGTGATCGCCATCCTCGCCTCCTGCGGCCTGGCTGTGGGTCTTGCCCTCCAGGGCGCGCTGACCAACCTGGCCGGCGGCCTGATGATCCTGATTTTCAAGCCCTTCAAACTGGAAGACTATGTCGAGGGCTCGGGCGTCCAGGGCGTCGTCAAGGATATCAGCATCTTCTACACGACCCTTTTGACCCTGGATAACAAGAAGGTCCTGGTTCCCAACGGCGATCTGATGAACGCCACCATCACCAACTACAGCGCAGAGCCCATCCGCCGCGTGGACGTGGACTACAAGATCACCAACGACGCCAACGCCGAGCAGGTCAAGCAGGTCCTGCTTGAGGCCTGCGCCAACACCGACCTGATCCTGGCCGATCCCGCCCCCTTCACCCGCATGACCGCCGTGGACGACGACACCTACATCTTCACGGTCCGCGGCTGGTGCGTGACCGCGACCTATTGGGACGCCTACTTCAACCTGGTGGAGAACTGCTCCAAGGCCCTCCAGGACAACGGCATCGACGATCCCGAGGAGCGCATCGTGGTTCGCCTGCAGAAGGAAGACTGAAACGAAGCCACAGCGCGCTGACCCAGCCGCCGCCCATCCCGGGCGGCGGCTTTTTTTGCTCCGACGACGGTTTTTTGTGCCTGACGATGGTTTTTCTTGCTTTTTCCGCCTTGATGTGATATGATAAATTGAATTCTGGCGGCCTGATACTGTTCTCCAATAAAATGATAAAAAGGATTTGCGAGGCAGATTTGCGTCCGACGAGACGGAGGACGCAGGCAGGCTTGACGCCAGGCAGGGACGACAACGACGTATGACACGATTCTGATCGCAAAGATCTGAAAGGCTTCTATTGGAGAACAATATGAGGCCGGGAAAGGGGGAGACCCTGTGCGAAATCTGCTGCGGGCGGCGCTGACGCTGCTGCTCCTGCTGGTCCTGACGACGGCGGTCTCCGCCGAGGGCAGCACCGTCACCGCCATGCACACGGAATGCAGCGTGGAGCGGGACGGGGCCTGCACCGTTCAAATCGAATTCACCGCCGACTTTGCGGCGGATGCCGGGGACTTTGAGGTCCCCATCTCGCCTGCCGCGAAGGAGATCAGCTGCTCCGCGGCCTACAGCCTCCGCAGCGGGGACGGCTGCAAGCTTCTGGTATTGACCGGAAACAATACCGGGAAGAACCGGATCACTGTCTCCTACCGGCTGGCGGAGACCGTCACCGATGACGGCACGGCCCAGGAATTCTCGGTCCAGCTGCTCTATCCCGCCTGGAGCTGCGCCATCGGCGGCTACTCAGTGGACGTCCATCTGCCCGGGAGCTTCGACGCGCTGCCGGTCTTTCTCTCCGGCTACTACGGGGATCTGATCGACAACTATATGCAGATCTCCATCAACGAGGGGGACATCCACGCGGTGCTGAACCCCAAGCAGACCCTCCAGGACCACGAGGCCATGACCCTGCAGCTCCGGCTGCCCCGGGATTTCTTCGATCTGCGCTTCCTGGCGGGCAAAACCGTTCGGGTGGACCGGCTGCTGTTCCTGGGCTTTCTGGCCCTGGCGGCCCTCTACTGGCTGATCTTCCTGCGGAATCTGCCCATCCTGCCCAAGCGGCAGGTGATGCCGCCGGAGGGAAGCAACGCGGGCGAGATCCCCTATCTACTCACGGGGCGTTCCCCCGATTTGGCCCTGATGGTGGTCCAGTGGGCCTCCCTGGGTTATTTGACCGTGACCCGCAGCCGCAAGGGGCGGATCTGGCTGACCCGCCAGATCGACATGGGCACCGAACGCAAGCACTGCGAGGGGGAGATCTTCAACGCCCTCTTCGCCCGGGGAGACCACTGCGACGTCCGCAGCGCGGAATACCTGAAGGCCCGCCGCCTCTCCCAGGAAAAGCCCAGAGACTACTGGCGGGACCGGATCTACGATCCCAAGGCCGGCGCGCCCTTCCTGCTGCGGCTGCTGGCCCTGGGGGCCGGCCTGGCCCTCTGCCTGGCCTGCTTCGATCTGCTGACGGCCTCCAAGAGCTGGCGCTGGTTCCTGATCGTCCCGCTGACCCTGGCGGGCGGCGGCGCCTGCCTGGCTTTGCAGGCCATGGGCGGCTTCCTGCTGCGGCGGCACAGCCTCCGCACGACGGCGCTGGGTCTGCTGTCCGCCATCGGGCTGCTGCTGGCGGGCCGGAAGAGCGGCCTGACCGGCTTGATGCTGCTGAATCTGGCGCTGCAGCTGGGCGTGGGCCTGCTGCTGCGTCTGGGCGGCCGCCGGACGGCGGAAGGCGCGGCCCTGGCCGCGGAGCTGCTGGGCTACCGGCGCTGGCTCCTTTCCGCCTCCGGCCAGCAGTTGAACGAGCACCTGGCCCATGATCCCCAGTTCTTCTATCGGGTCCTGCCCTATGCCGACGCCCTGCGGGCGGGCAAGCTCCTGGCCGGCGGCCTGGACCGCACCCGGATGGAGGACTGCGGCTGGCTGCTCTGGGAGGGGAAGCGCCTCGCCACTGCGCCCGGCTTCTACAAGCGCTACTGCCGGCTGATGGCCGGTCTGCGGGGGGAAAAGGACCCCGGCGCCCAGCGGAAGCCCCCGGCAAGCCGGAACCGCGCCGTCTCCACCCGGACGGCGCCGCCTGCCCGTCGGCGCGGCTCCGCCCGGCAGAACACAAATCTCCGCTCCGGCGGGAACAAATCCCGCCGCGCCGACGTCCAAAGGAGGCCCCGCCCATGAAGGCTCTGATCGCCATGAGCGGCGGCGTGGATTCCGCCGTGGCCGCCCTGCGGATGCAGGAGGCGGGCTGGGACTGCGTGGGCTGCACCATGAAGCTCTTTCAGAACGCGGACGCCGGGCTCCCCGGAGACCGGAGCTGCTGTTCCCTGGACGACGTGGAGGACGCCCGGGCCGTGGCTTACCGCCTCGGCATTCCCCACTATGTTTTCAATTTCTCCGATGCGTTTCGGGAGAAGGTCATCGATAAGTTCGTGCGCTCCTATCTGGAGGGACGGACCCCCAACCCCTGCATCGACTGCAACCACTGGCTGAAGTTCGACAAGCTGGAGCTCCGGGCCCGGGAGCTGGGCTGTGACGCCGTTGTCACCGGCCACTACGCCCGCATCGTGGAGGAGGACGGCCGCTGGCTGCTGAAAAAGGCCCTGGACCCGGATAAGGACCAGAGCTACGTGCTCTACAATCTGAGTCAGGAGCAGCTGGCCCGGACCCGCTTCCCCCTGGGAACGCTGCGGAAGGCGGAGGTCCGCGCCATCGCCGAGGCCCACGGCTTCGTCAACGCCCGGAAGCCCGACAGCCAGGACATCTGCTTCGTCCCCGACGGGGACTACGCCCGGGTGATCCGTCAGCGGACAGGCCTGGAGCCCCGGCCGGGGGATTTCATCGACCGGGAGGGCAAGGTCCTGGGCCGGCACCGGGGCATCCTGTACTACACTGTGGGCCAGCGCCGGGGCCTGGGCCTGTCCTTCGGGGAGCCTTGGTACGTAGTCCGCATAGATCCGAAGGCCAATACCGTGACCCTGGGCCCCAGGGAGGCGCTGTTTACGAAGACGGCCTTTGTGGAGCGCTTCCACTGGATCGCGGGGGAGCCCCCTGCGGGCCCCATCCGCTGCGCGGCCAAGATCCGCTACCGCCACCGGGAGCAGCCCTGTCTGCTGAGCCCGCTGGCCGAAGGCGGCGTCCGCCTGGATTTCGACGAGCCCCAGCGGGCCGTCACCCCCGGCCAGTCCGCCGTGGTCTACGACGGCGACACGGTCCTGGGCGGCGGCGAGCTGTTATAACATACAACGATCCGGCGCCTCTTCGGAGGGCCGGGATCCCATGAGACAATAAGGAGGTACCCGAATGGGCACATTCAACGGAAATGCCAACGGCGGCCGCTTTGCCGCCGGCCATCGCAGGAAACGCAAGCAGTCAGGGGCCGGGATTCAGATCCTGCTCTCCGTGCTGCTGCTGCTGGATCTGTTCCTGCTCTATACCATCGCCATGCAGCTGACCCACCATCAGAAGGCCTTTGAGGCCAGCTCCACGGTCAACTGGGCGCTGCTGGTCCTCTTCGCCGTCGGTGCCATCGCCCTGATCTACGGCATCCTGCGCACCCGCGCCTGGAAGCGGCTGCTCTGCCTGTTTCTGATCTTCTGCATCTGCTATCTGACGGTGGTCTTCTCCGACCTGCCGCTGATCAAGAAATACCGGGAGATGTGGATCTCCACCGCCTGGTCCACCATGCGGCACCAGGGCCTGGCCACCTACTACTTCCCGCCCTCCGTGGTGAAGGTGGTCACCGAGCGGGAGCAGGAGGGCCGTGACGCCCAGGTGGGCGAGAACACCCAGGACAGCTTCAACGAGGAAGCGGACGTCCACGAGTGGCTGGACCCGGAGAAGGCCCACGGCCTGGCGGAGCAGGACACCGGCTTCTCAGAGCTGACGCCGGAGCAGCAGGAGTTCTACGGCCTGTTCTATGAGCTGGACCGCGACAGCGCCGAGGCCTATTTTGCGGCCAACCCCAAGGCCCTGACCAACGGCTATATGCACATGCTGGTGAACGAGGCCGCCCTCAGCAAAAACGGCACCAGCATCCAGACCAAGCTGGGGGAAAAGGTGCTGGCCATCGACGCGGAGAACCAGATCCTGATCGTCGAGGTGGACTGCGACGGCTCCCGGGGCGTGCTGGCCATTGCCAAGCTGCCCTCCCGGCTCCACCTCTACGCGGCCAAGAACCTCCCCTACATGGGCGAGACCGCGGGCTCCATTGCCGAGCGCAACGGCGGCATCATGGCCCTGACCGGCAGCGGCTTTGACGATCCCGGCGGCGTGGGCAACGGCGGCCTGGTGGCCGGCTACGCCATGTGCGACGGCAAGGAGCACAAGGGCGCCCCCTTCGGCTGGGGTTACAAGCGCATCGAGCTGCGCAAGAACGACTGGTTCTATATCACCGACACCTTTGACAAGGTGAACAAAGACACCACCGACGCCATGGAGTTCAGCCCCGCCATGATCATCAACGGCAAGAAGCTGGATCCCGGCATCTGGACCAGCCAGAACCCCAGAGCCTGCATCGGTCAGTCCGAGCGCGGCGAGATCCTGATGCTGGCGGTGGAGGGCCGGACGCTGGCCTCCCCCGGCTGCAGCGTCACCGTCTGCGCCGACATCCTGCTGAAGCATGACGGCATCACCGCTATGAACTGCGACGGCGGCACCACCGCCATGCTCTGGTATCGGGGCGAGCCCCTGATCCGCTGCTCCAACGCGGCCATCCCCCAGGGCCGCCATCTGCCCAACGCGTGGGTGTACGTCGGTGGCTGATGAAGCCGCGGACGGGAAGAACGTACAGAAGACAGACACTCGAGACGTAACAGAAGGAGGAACCCATGATGAAACAGATGATCGCATGCTTCCTGGCGGCTGTTCTGCTGCTTCTGGCGGGCTGTGCGGGCAACAGCTTCACCCGCGCCGTCACAGCGCCCGGCGACAAAACCATCCCCGTCGTTTCCACAGAGGCCGGCGCCCCGGTGAATTCCGACGCCGCGGAGTCTGAGCATGCGCAGGGGACAGACCCGGCTTCCCCCGCCGACGATACGCGGGAGAGGGAGCAGACGGCCCCCGCCGACGAGTCCGCGGATACCGACGAAGCGCAGGAGACGGACCCGGAGGAGCCTGAGACCGATCCCGCGGAGCCCGGCTTCCCCCAGGAGACCCTGGAGTCAGACCCCCTCAGCTTCGTGGAGAGACTGAGCTGCGAGGATGGCGTTTACATCGACAGGTACGACAATGAGTACGAGTATTACTATGAAGTACCCCGCATCCGGGGCGGCAAGGACGGCGCGATGGAGATCAACGACGCCATAGACGCCGAAGTGGTGGAGACGATTCGCGAGGCGCATGCGGATATGGAGCAGAACGAATCCATCGCGGTCACGGATATCAGCTTTTTCAGCGACGCTTGGGAGGACGTGCTGAGCGTGATCGTGTCGAAGGACTTCTACATCGACGGCCACACGGACTATTGCGTCTATCTGTATGAGGTCGGCACCGGACGGCGGCTCAGCACCGAAGCGCTGCTGGAACGGATGGGGGTCACCGAGGAGCAGTTCCTGAGCGCCGCGGAGGAAAAGATGCGGGAAACCTTCATCGAGACCTACAAAGAGATCCCGAAAAAGAAGCGGAAGCAGCTCGGCTACTACGACGCCCTTACCATCCTGCCGGACTATGCGAATATGGACGACGTTCTGGCCTATCCGAACGCCGACGGCGAAATCATGATCATCGCGCCGATCCCCTCCCTGGCCGGTCCCGCCTACTTCTACGAGACCATCAACCTGGGGCTCGGCGCAGCGGACTGAGAGAAGACCTGATACAAAGACCGGAGCGGTTCCCGAACGGAACCGCTCCGGTTTGTTATAAAGCGTTTGCCGCGGTCAAGGGCGGCTGAGCTCCGCCTGCTCCAGCACCTCCACCGCCAGCAGGGAGAGATCCGCGCCGTCGGTGTCCAGGGTCAGGCTGTGGGGGATGTGGTCGAAGCTGCCCCGCTGCCGCTCCAGCATGGCCGCGATGGAAGGGGAGAGCTCTCCGTCGGGCATCTGCCGGGCGAAGCGGGCCTTGCTGGTTTCCAGCCGGCAGCGGCACATCACCACGAAGCTGCCCGGGGGCACCAGATTGTAGAGATCCGGCTCTGTCAGCAGGAAGATCACATAATCCTCAGAGCGCTGCTTCTCCGCCAGCAGAAGCTGGAAGCGGTCCACCGCCTCGGGCTCCGTGGGCGCCAGACGCACATAGTCCCGGCCCGCGAAGAATTCCGCGTGGATCTTCTCCATGATGGCCCGGGCCAGGGCGGACTTGCCGGTACAGCGCTCTCCGGCAATGACGATCAGCATGTCGCTTGCTCCTTTCGGTATTCTTCGATCCGCGCCTCGGTCTCCTCCCGGACGGCGTCCCGCAGGGCCAGCAGGACGGGGGACCAGGCGGCCTTGTCATAGCCGTAGACCAGGTTCAGCGAGAACTCGTTCTCCGACCAGGTGGACAGATCCGATTCGTTGTGCTGGATCACGGCCTCCAGATTGTCCAGGGCCTTGAAGAGCTTTGCCTCCGGGCTCTCCCGGGCGGCCATCTCCCGATACAGGGCGCGCATCTCGCCCCGGAAGGGCTCCGGCAGGCTGTCCACCCAGCGAAAGAGCAGGGTCTCCTCCCGGGCCTCGTCGGCCTGGGTCTTGTTGAAGCTCGGAATGTCGCCGGTGAAGGCCTCGCCCAGATCGTGGATCAGGCACATGCGGATCACCCGATCCATGTCCAGCGCCGGGAACTCGTCCCGGAGCCAGTAGGCCATCAGGGCCAGGCGCCAGCTGTGCTCGGCCACGGATTCATGGCGGCCGCCGGAGGTATAACAGTGCCGGGTGGCGTCCTTCAGCCGCTCGGCCACATGCAGGGCGTTCAGCAGGTCTTGGGGTTCCATTCTTGTGTCCTCCTTGCAGGACCGGCAAAGCCGGTCAGGATTCGGATTTGGCGATTTCATCCGTAGGGGCCGATGCCCACATCGGCCCTCTCTGCCGACCGGGGCAAGGGCCGATGTGGGCATCGGCCCCTACGGCTCTACAAATCCCGATTTGCAGCTCAGGGGGCGAGGGAGGCGGTCAGCAGGGGGATCAGGGCTTCGAGCTCGGCTTTGGGGCCGCTCAGCTCCAGAATGAGGATCTTTCCGTCCCGGAGCTCTGCCAGGGCCGCCCGGGCGGTCCCGTCGCTTTCCGCGGGTCCCCAGAGCGTCACGCCGGCGGCGGGCTCCGTCTGCGGGAAGCGCGCATAGTCCCGGGCGGCCTGGTCCAGGAAGCGCCTGGGGATGCGGCCGGAGCCGTCGGCGTGGTAGTTCAGCCGCAGCGTGGTCTCTCCGCAGCGCAGCTCCGTGCAGATGGCCTCCTCCAGCAGGGTCCGGACGCTCTCCACGGATTCCGGTTCCCTGACCGCCAGCCCGCTCCGCTTCAGGGCGGCTGCGGTGTCGGCATAGGGCGGCTGGGCGGAGGCGTCGCGGCGGCCGCCCCGGAGCTGTACGCCGAAGAGGATGAAGGCTGCCGCGCAAAACAGAATGAGCAGGAAGCTGCCCAGCCGTTTGGCCTGGTCGGACCAGCCCTCCCGCCGCTTTTTCAGCAGCCGGTGGATCAGATAGGCGCCGAAGCCCAGCAAACAGGGGATGGCGGCGGTGCTGACGAAGAGCAGACTCGCCCGCAGATCCTCCAGAGAGGACGCCCGGCGGAAGAACAGGGTGCGCACCAGGGCGTAGAGGCAGTAGGCGGCGATCAAAGCCAGCACGCCCAGCAAAAAGGCGGTGCTCATCCGGCGGCTCTTCTCCCGGTTGGCCTGCCGCTTTTCCAGCTGAGCCTGTTCCAGGGCAGTCTGGGCCCTGGCGTTTTTCAGGGCCTTTTTGTTGACCGCGTAGCGGACGTTTTCGCTCTGCATTTTTTTCTTTGCCACGGCAAGGTCCTCAGCTTTCTGTCAGGTGGATCAGGATCTCCACGTTCTTGGCCATGGAGGGCACGGGGACGAACTCAAAGCGCCCGTGGGCGTTTTCGTAGCCCGCGGAGAGGTTGGGGCTGGGCAGGCCCCGGAAGCTCAGGGCGGAGCCGTCGGTGCCGCCCCGGAAGGGCTCGGACTTGGGCTCCAGCCCCGCGGCGCGGATGGCGGCCTCCAGGTCGCTGACCAGGAAGGGGTACTGCGCCAGGATCTCGCCCATGTTGCGGTACTGCTGGACCAGCTCCACCCGGACCCGCTCCTCCCCCAGGGCCTCGTTCATTTCCCGGGCGAGGGAGAGCAGAGCGTCCTGCCGCTGTTGGAACTTCACCCGGTCGAAGTCCCGGATGATGAGGCGGATCTCGGCGTGCTCACAGTCGGCCCGCAGATCGTTGACGTAGTAGAAGCCCTCGACGCCTGCGGTGTACTGGGGCTTCTCCCTGGGCGGCAGCCGGTGCAGGAACTCCGCCGCCAGGTCCACGGCGTTGATCATGATGCCCTTGGCGGTGGCGGGGTGGACGCTGCGGCCGGTGATGGTCACTGTGGCCGCCGCGGCGTTGAAGGTCTGATCCTGATACCAGCCCAGGTGGTCGCCGTCCAGGGTATAGGCGAATTTGGCTCCCAGCCTGTCCAGATCCAGATCCCGGGCCAGGCCGCCCACCTCCTCGTCGGGGGTGAAGGCCAGGCTGATGCTCCGGTGGGGCAGCTCCGGATGGGCCGCGTACCAGGCGGCCAGGGTCATGACCGCCGCCACGGCGGCCTTATCGTCGCCCCCCAGCAGGGTGGTTCCGTCGGTGAGCACCAGATCCTGGCCGATGTACTGGGCCAGGTTGGGATAGTCCGCCGCCCGCATCACGATGCCCTTGGCCTCGTTCAGGACGATATCCCCGCCGGGATAATTCCGCAGGACCCAGGGCTTCACGTCCCAGCCCTGGACGTCGGGGGCGGTGTCCATGTGGGTCACCAGGGCGATGGGCCGATCCTGCTTCACGTGGGCCGACGGGATCCAGCCGTAGACCACGCAGCGGGCCTCGTCGTATTCCGCCCGGAGTCCCAGGTCCAGCAGCTCCTCATACAGGAGCTTCGCCAGATCCCGCTGGCAGTCCGTGGTGGGCCAGACGCCCGCGGAATGCCTGGATTGGGTGGTGACGGCGGCGTAGCGCAGCAGCCGTTCCTCGGTCTGCCGCAGAAATTCCGTATATTCCATGGGGTTCCCCTCCGGTTTGGTTCATTCTGTCCGACCCGGTTGCGGAGGCAGCCGGGCCGGTGGGAGACGCCGCGGGGCGTCCCGCGGTTTACTTGTTCATCAGGTATTCGTCGATGCCCTTGGCGGCCACCTTGCCGGCGCCCATGGCGGAGATGACGGTGGCCGCGCCGGTGACCGCGTCGCCGCCGGCGTAGATGCCCTCGCGGGAGCTCAGGCCGTCCTCGTTGACGATGATGCCGCCGTGCTTGTTGACCTCAAGCCCCTTGGTGGTGGACTTGATCAGGGGGTTGGGGGAGGTGCCGATGGCGATGATGACGGTGTCCACCTCCAGCTCGAACTCGGAGCCGGGGATGGGAACGGGACGGCGGCGGCCCTTGGCGTCGGGCTCGCCCAGCTCCATCTTGATGCAGCGAAGGCCGGTGACGAAGCCGTTCTTCGGGTCCCGGGGGTTCTCGGGGTTGTGGTAGCCCAGGACCTCGATGGGGTTCTGCAGCAGACGGAAGTCGATGCCCTCCTCGATGGCGTGCTCCACCTCTTCCTTACGGGCGGGGAGCTCCTCCATGGAGCGGCGGTAGACGATGTACACGTGCTCGGCGCCCAGGCGCAGGGCGGTACGGGCCGCGTCCATGGCCACGTTGCCGCCGCCCACCACGGCCACCTTGCCGCCCTTCATGATGGGGGTCACGGGGTCGTCCTTGTAGGCCTTCATCAGGTTGGAGCGGGTCAGGAACTCGTTGGCGGAGTAGACGCCCTTATAGCTCTCGCCGGGGATGTTCATGAAGTTGGGCAGGCCCGCGCCGGAGCCCACGAAGACCGCCTCGTAGCCGTCTTCGAACAGCTCGTCGATGGTCAGGGTCTTGCCGATGACCACGTTGGTCTCCACGTCCACGCCG
>JAFYAB010000080.1 GCA_017540945.1 Oscillospiraceae bacterium
AAGTTGGACGATACGTAGGACCGGAAGTTTGCGTCCGGAAAGTTGGTGGAATTGATGGTCACGCCGGCCGCCTCCGCCCGGGGCAGGAGCGGCGCCAGGCCCAGGCAGAGAGCCAGGGCAAGCAGCAGGGAAAGAATTCGTTTGGAGATTTTCATGTTGGGTTCCTCCTTTTTTCCATCATTCTTGTTTGTCGATACGTTCCGAAATCATCCGCTGAATATTTTTCTCCAATATAATTATACAGCCCCCCGGCCTGCATGTCAACCGAGCGGGGCGATTTTTGTCTGATTCGGATTTGGCGGGATGCCTTCCCCTTGGGGGGAAGGTGGCGCGAAGCGCCGGATGAGGGGAGGTATCGACGACAGAGTGCTCCCCATCAACGGGCAATGAACATGCAGCGCCCCTCATCCGTCATCCGGCTTCCGTGAGACGCCGGATGCCACCTTCCCCCGAGGGGAAGGCTTTGCGGAGATCCCGCCAAATCCCGATTTTTCCAACTGCTTCTCCAGGTTTTTTTTCAAAATATCCCGTTTTTTCTATTGACAAATCGCTTTCTATCTGCTAATATATAGCGGCTGCCAAAGACAGCAGGTGGGCGGATTTCCGTCCGTAAATCCTGCCGAGGTTCCGCAAACCTGACATTTTTCGGTGTCCTTGCGTTCTTTGGCCGCACGGACACATTTTTTATTTCTATTCGGAGGTGACAACCAAACATGCCCAACGCAAAGGTACTCGAAAGCAAAAAGGCGATCGTAGACCAGCTGTCCGACCGGATCGGCAAGGCTACCGCCGTTGTCTTTGTTGACTACAAGGGCATCACTGTCGCTCAGGATACCGAGCTCCGCAACAAGTTCCGCGAAGCCGGCGTGGAGTACTCCGTTGTCAAGAACACTCTGACCCGTCTGGCCGCCAACAAGGTCGGCTTCCACGAGTTCGACGAGGTTCTCAACGGCACCACTTCCATGGCCACCACCACGGACGACCCCATTGCCCCCGCTCGTATCGTCAGCGAATTCGCAAAGAAGAACAAGAACGTCCTGAAGATCAAGGGCGGCATCGTGGAAGGCAAGCCCCAGTCCGTTGACGCGCTCAACGCGTTCGGCGAGCTGCCCTCCAAGAATGCTTTGATCGCTCAGGTCCTCGGCACCTTCCTGGCTCCCATCACGTCCCTGGCGTTCGTCATCGACCAGATCCGCGAGCAGAAGGCCGGCCCCGCTCCCGCAGAAGCCCCCGCAGAGTAAGCCAAACACAAACTAAAAAACTACACTAAAAACTGGAGGATATTACAATGTCTGAAAAGATCGCTGCCCTCATCGAGGAAGTTAAGAATCTGTCCGTGCTCGAGCTGTCCGAGCTGGTTCATGCCCTGGAGGAGACCTTCGGCGTCTCCGCCGCCGCTGCCGCTGTCGCCGCCGGTCCCGCTGCCGGTGCTGTCGAGGTGGAAGAGAAGACCGAGTTCGACGTCATTCTGAAGGCCGCCGGCGCTTCCAAGCTGAACGTCATCAAGGTCGTCCGTACCGCTACCGGTCTGGGTCTGAAGGAAGCCAAGGAGCTGGTCGACAACGCCCCCAAGGCCATCAAGGAAGCCATCTCCAAGGAAGACGCCGAGAAGCTGGCCGAGGATCTCAAGGCCGCCGGCGCCGAGGTCGAGATCAAGTAAGATCACCCAAAGCACGACGAAAAGAACAGGAACCGCGATCCGCGGTCCCTGTTCTTTTTTAGCGCTCAAACAGCCGCAGCAGCTTCATCTTGCGCGCCGCGCCCTTGCCCGTGTAGGGGTGCTCCCGGAGCGGCAGGTTGAATTTCGTTTTTCCGTACAGAACCGTGGAGGGATGGGTAAACTCCCGGAAGCCCCATTCGCCGTGGTAGGCCCCCATGCCGGAGTGCCCCACGCCGCCAAAAGGCACGCCCTTCACCATCAGATGCAGACAGACCTCGTTGACGCAGCCGCCGCCGTATTGCTGCGTTGCCATCACTTTTTTCGCCCACTTCATATCCTTCGTGAAGATATAGAAGGCCAGCCCGTGCTCCCGGTCTGCGATCGTCTCAAGCAGGGCGTCGATCTGCGCGTCCTTGAACGGGACGACCGGCAGGATCGGCGCGAAGAGCTCATGCCGGACGATGGGCTCGTCGATTGCAACGGGGTAAATCACCGTCGGCGCGAATTTCCGCGTCTCCTTCTCCCCCGCCCCGCCGCACAGGACCCGGTCCCGGTACCGCTCGACCTCCGCGGCGCAGCGTTCCCAGGCGGCCTCGGTGATCAGGCAGGGATACTCCGGATTGTGAAGCGGGTCCGCGCCGATCTGCCGCTTCAGCTCCGCTTGGATGGCCTCCAGGAAAGCGGGGGCGACCTCCTCCGCCACGGCGACCTGGTTCACGTTGATGCAGATCTGTCCGGCGTTCAGCAGCTTGAAGAAAATGAGCTTCCGGGCCGCGTCCCGCAGATCCGCGTCCTTGCGGACAATGGCCCAGTTGCCGTTCTCTCCGCCCAGCTCCAGGGTCACGGGGGTCAGATGCTTCGCCGCCGCCTCCATCACCCGGACCCCCACCCGGGGCGAGCCGGTGTAGAAAATCTTATCGAAGCGCTGGGCCAGGCAGAGATCTGCGATCTCGTGGCCGCCGTCCACCAGGGCCACGAACTCCTCTGGGAAGGTCCCGGCGATCAGCCGCTTCAAAACCTCGGTGCTGTGGACTGACTTGGAGCTGGCCTTGATAACCGCGGTATTGCCCCCGGCGACGGCCGCCGCCAGAACGCCCAGAGACAGCAGGAAGGGAAAATTGAAAGGGCTGATGATCAGGCTGACGCCGTAGGGCAGCTTGTAGACCTTCGTCACCGTGCTGGGGATGCAGCTCAGCCCGCTGAAATGGGTCTCCGGCCTGGCCCAGCGGCGCAGGCCCCGGATCGTTTCGTTGATCTCCAGGACGACGGCGCCCACGTCACAAAAATAAGCCTCCATGGCCGCGCGGCCCAGGTCCGCCGCCAGGGCCTCCTCGATGGCCTTCTCGTTGGTGAGGACCGCCTGCTTCAGCCGCCGCAGCTGCTCCAGTCGCCAGTCCAGGTCCAGGGTCTTCCCCGTCCGGAAAAAGCCGCGCTGTCTCTCCACAAGCTCCTTGATCCGTTCCTCTGTCCACATATTCCTCGCTCCCTTCCGCATCTGTCGGGACAAGCGCCGCCTGTCCCCTCTCTTATTATATCACAGAACCCGTCCGGATAAATAGAAAATTTCCGAAAAAACAAAAAAATCCCTTGACAAAAAGCCCTTCGCTCGCTATAATAACACATGCTTGTTCGAGCCGTGCTGGTATAGCTCAGTTGGTAGAGCAGCTGATTTGTAATCAGCAGGTCGGGGGTTCGAGTCCGTCTACCAGCTCCAACTTTCCGGCGGGGAAGATGCGGAAGCGTCTTTGGATGGCCGCGGGCAAACGAACGGAATATGGGGGAATTCCCGAGTGGCCAAAGGGGACAGACTGTAAATCTGCTGGCACTGCCTTCG
>JAFYAB010000037.1 GCA_017540945.1 Oscillospiraceae bacterium
AACGCCATGGGACGCCCGGTGCCGAAAATCTCCAACCCCTATTCTGACGTCAGCAACAAGTATTATTACACGCCCGCACTCTGGGCTTATGAGGCCGGTATTGAGAAGGGCTCCGGCGGGAAATTCAACCCCCACACCAAGTGCACCCGCGCAGCCATCGTCTCCTATCTCTATCGCTTTTATACCGGACGGGACCTGCTGTAAGCAAACGGCCGACAGCGCTCCGGGCACAGCGATCAGGTCTGGGACAAGGTGATCCTCCGGCTATGCAAAAAGCCAACGACGGCAAATCGCTGTCGTTGGCTTTTTGTTGACTGCTGTCTTACAGATTGAAATATTTCTCGAACTCGGCGGGATGGGGGATCTTCGCCAGCTCGCCGCATTCGGCGCGCTTACGCTTCAGGAAGTTCCGGATCAGGCCCTCGGGGAAAACGCCGCCCTTGGTCAGGTAGTCGTGATCGGCCTCCAGCGCGTCCAGGGCATCCTCGAGTCGGGTGGGCAGAGAATGCAGCTTGGCCTTCTCCTCCTCGGGCAGATCAAAGAGATTGCAGTCGTAGGGGCCCCAGCCGTTGGCATGGGGGTCGATCTGATTCTCGATGCCGTCCAGACCGGCCATGAGGATGGCCGCGTAGCAGAAATAGGGGTTGCAGGTGGCGTCTGGATTCCGCAGCTCGAAGCGGCGCAGCTTGGGGCTCTTGGCGTAGGCGGGGATGCGAATGACGGCGCTGCGGTTGGAGGTGGCGTAGCCCACGGTGACAGGGGCCTCAAAGCCGGGGACCAGGCGCTTGAAGGAGTTGGTGGAGGGATTGGTGATGGCGCAGAGGGAGGCGATGTGCTTCAGCAGGCCGCCGATAAACCAGTGGGCTTCTTTGGACAGATGGGAATATCCCTCGTCGTCGGAAAACACGGGCTCGCCGTCCTTGAGCAGGAGCATGTGGACGTGCATGCCGCTGCCGGCCTCGCCGTAGACGGGCTTGGGCATCAGGGTGGCTGCCAGGCCGTACTTCCGGGCCACGTTGTGGATGATATACTTGACCATCATGGAGCCGTCCGCCATCTTGGTCATCTCGCCCAGCAGGGGCTCGATCTCAAACTGTCCGGCGCCGCCCACCTCGGGATGGTGGTACTTGACGGGAATGCCGGCCTTCTCGATCTCCATGCACATCTCGCTGCGGGCCTCGTAGGTGGTGTCCAGGGGCTTGGCGATGTGGTAGTTCTTCTGGAAGGGGACCACATTGCCGCTGCCCTCCACCTCACTGTTCCAATAGGCCTGCTGGGTGTCCACAGCGAAGGCGACGCGATTGTTCTCCACGGTCCAGCCCACCTGGTCGAAGAGATAGAACTCAAATTCAGGAAGGATCAGCATGGTATCGGCAACGCCGGTGGCCTTCATGTAGTCCACGGCGGCCTTGACGATATTGCGGGGATACTGGGGCAGGGGCCGGTTCTCGGGGTAGTCGATAATCATGGCGTTGCCGATCATGGAGAGCGTCTTGACCTCGCAGAAGGGATCGATGGCGGCGGTATCCAGGTCGGGAATGTAGACCATGTCGGACTTCTCCACCACGGCGTAGCCGTAGTTGGAGGCGTCGAAGCCGATGCCGTTGACCATGGTTTCCTCGTTGAAATGTACCGCGGGAATGGTGACGTGGCGGAACTGACCGTTGATGTCCACAACCTTGAAGTCCACCATCTTGATGTCCTCGTCCCGGATAAGCTTCATGATGTCCTGTGCTGTTCTTGCCATAATTGCACACCTCGTGTTCGTTGTATTGGGAGTCCGGAAATGCCCCGCTCTCAGTCTCATCATACACGAATGTTTTACAAAAGTAAAGGCGAAAGCGGAAAACATTTTGTGAATTCCGTCATAAGCACGGCTTACTTGACAGGCTGTCGGGAGGGGGGTATAATGGATTTGAAGATCGGGATTTGTAGGGATGTTGCGAAAACGCCCGTAGGGGCCGATGCCCACATCGGCCCTTTCCCGTATCGGTGTGAGGGCCGATGTGGGCATCGGCCCCTACGAAAGAAAGATCCCGACAAATCCGAATTATGAGAGGTAAACGAAATGGACCCGAACGCATTGGCCGGATGGATCCGGGAGACCTACGGCGCCGAGCCAGAATATCTCTGGCCTGATTCCCCGAAGGCCTTTATCTTTCGCCATGCCAAAAACCGCAAATGGTTCGGCGTGGTGATGGAGGTGGAACGCTCCAAGCTGGGGCTGTCGGGGTCGGGGAAGCTCTGGCTTCTGGACGTGAAAACCGGTCCTCTGCTGGGCGGTTCCTATTTGGGCCAGCCGGGGATCGTCCGGGCCTGGCATATGAACAAAAGCCATTGGCTGGGGGTTTTGCTGGACGGCTCGGCGCCGGCGGAAACCGTTCGGGAGCTGGTGGATCTGAGTTTTACTCTGACAGAATGAAACGGAAGGGAGCTTTTTCATGACCCGATCGAAGCTGCTATGTTCTCTCGCCTGCAATCTCTTTGTGCTTGTTTCCGTTGTCGTCTGTGTGGGCGCCTTTTTTGTCCGCGGCGGCAAGGGCAATATGGACGAAACGGCCAAACGCGCCTTTATGTATTTCACCGTGGACTCCAACATCCTCTGCGCCGCCGCCTGTCTGGGCCTCATCATTTTCGACGTCCATGCGCTCCTTCGCGGGGGCGAAGCCCTGCCCCGTTGGCTGGATCTGTTCAAGCTGATGGGCGCCTCCGCTGTGGGCCTCACCTTCTTGACGGTGATCCTATATCTGCTCCCCGTCTCCCATTTCGATTTCAAGCTCATGTACGCGGGGCGGAATCTGTTCCTGCACGCCCTCTGCCCCCTGGCCGCCATGCTCTCCTGGGCCTTCCTGGAACAAAGCGGCGCCATTGCCCTTCCCTGGACCCTGCTGGCCTTGATCCCGACGGCTCTCTACGGAGCGCTTTACGGGTGGATGGTCCTTGTGCGGAAGCTCTGGCCGGATTTTTACAGCTTCAACGTCGGGGGCAAATGGTATCTCTCCTATGCGGTGATGCTGGCCTTGAGCCTTTTGATCGCCGAGGGGCTTCGGGCGCTGCGCCGATAACCTCATATCAATCTATGAAAGCGTCTCCGCCGGGCTGAAAGCCTGTTGGAGACGCTTTTTCTTATACGGATATTTGTTAATAAGGTCAGAAGTTTTTTTCCGGCATCCGCTTTCTGTGGATGCCGCCCCGGGCAAAGCCCGGGGAATTATGCCGTACAATATCTATTATAGCGCAATGAAGCAGTCCGTCGCAAAAAAGTACAGCAGCCGCTTTGTCACGGGCAAACTGAAAATGCGGGAAAGGGCGCTTGCATAGGCGTCCAGCTGCGGCCGGTAGCGGGCCGCGGCCTCCGCTTCCCCGCCGGGCGCGACCCGATCGGTCTTGAAGTCGATGACCGTGATGGCTCCCTCCCGGAACAGGCAGCAGTCGGTGACGCCCTGGAGCATGATCTGATCTCCCGCGGCGGCGGGCTCGTAATCTCCTGCGTCGCTCAGTATGGAGAATTTGAACTCCCGCAGCACCTGGTCCGCCTCCCGCAGCATCGTACCAAGAGGACCGCGGAAAACCCGCAGCAGCTTTTCCGGGTCCACCGCCGCGGCCTGGGCCGGGGTCAGGAAGGCGTCCCGCTCCATCTCCTTCAGCTGCTGCCTGATCTGATCCAGGCTCCCGGTCCGTCCAAAGTCCAGGAACTGCATGGCCTGGTGGACGGCCACGCCCCTTTGGGCGGGCGTCAGAGGCCGCTCCGCGTCCATGAGGCCGGGCTTTCGGAGCTTGAGCCGGAAATAATCCTCCCGTGGTGCGCCGTCGTCCGCCTCCCGGTCCAACTGCCGCCCCTTAAGCTGGGTTGCGGTCAGCTTGGCGGGCAGGGTCTGGGCCGCGGGATGGGGATACCGGAACTGTAACTGCTCCCTCAGCGCGGAGAAATCCGGCCGATTGACCGGGGCGGCTTGCTCCGCCCTGACCGGCAGCGCGGTCTGGTCCGCCGTCAGATCGTGCCATTCGATGCGCCAGGGCAGCTCGGATCGTTCGCAGTCCCCCGGCTTGCCCGCCACGGCGTGAAGGGCTCCGGCCTCCGTCCGAAGCAGGGCGGTCATCAGGATCCAATCCGCGGGACAGGAGACCTGGGCGGCGGTGAGCTTCGCCGTTCGCTTCGTCAGGCAGAGGGACAGATCCGTCAGATGCTTTTCCAGAGAATCGCCGCAGCAGCTCATGATCAGCATATCCCGGGCCCGGGTCATGGCCACGTAGAGGATCCGCAGCTCCTCGGAGAGGTTCTCCGCCCTGGTCTGGCGGCTGATGGCTGCCTTTGCGATGGAGTTGAAGCGGGTATGGGTCTCGGGATCGTAGACCGCGCAGCCGGCCCCCAGGCGGCTGTGGAACTGGACCGGTGTCTTCAGGTCCTCCTGGTTGAAGCGCCGGGTCAGACCACAGAGAAAGACCACGGGGTATTCCAGCCCCTTGGACTTGTGGACGCTCATGACCGTCACTGCGTCGGATTGGGGTCTTTGCAGCGTCAGGCCCTCCCGCCCCTGCAGCTGCTCCAAATGCTTCAGAAATTGATGCAGGCTCTTGACGCCGCCCTCAGACCAGGAGGCGGCCATGGCGCAGAAGGCCCGCAGGTTGCGGACCCGGGCCGCGCCGCCGTCCATAGCGGCGTAGACGGCCTCCAGATCCACGCGCTGCTGGATCCGCTCCAGAAGGCTGTACAGGGGCAGGGTCTGGGCGGCCTCCCGCAGCTCCGTGATGGTTTGGATCGCCTGCCGCAGGGTCGGTTCGTGGGAAGCGGCAAGATCGTCCCAGAGATCTCCTTGTTTTCCGCCGCTCCGGGCACGGGCCAGGGCCGCCGCCTCCACCCCGAAAATGGGGCTCAGCAGGGCTCCGGTCAGGGGGATGTCCTGATGGGCGTTGTCCAATACCCGCAGCAGACAGATCAGCGCCTGGACCTCTGCGGCGTCCAAAATGCTCTCTCCGGCGTCGCCGGCCGCGGGGATTCCCAGGCGCTGCAGCGCCTCCAGATAGTAGCCCGCGGTGTTCTGGGGGGAGCGAAGCAGAATCACGATGTCCTCCGGCCGGACCGGCCGCGTGCCATTTTCGCCGCGGACCAGCGCAGGGCCGTCCAGCAGCTCCCGGATCCGGCGGGCGACGAACTGTGCCTCCGCCCGGTTCTTCTCCGGCGTCTCCAGCTCCTCGTCCTCCTGTCGGGTGCAGAGGCAGTGCAGCTCCACTTGGGTCTGCGGCAGGGGCGTCATGCTCCGCCCCGGGCGAAGCGCCTCGTCCTCGCCATAGTCCAGTCCTCCCGCCTCTTTCGACATACAAAGGCGAAACACAGCGTTTACCGCTTCCAGCACAGCCTCGCCGGAGCGGAAGTTGTGAGACAGCAGGATCCGCTGACGCCCGGACGGCTCTGTGGTTTCAGCATCCGGATAACGATTGTATTTTTGCAGGAAGATCTCGGGATCCGCCAACCGGAAACGGTAGATGGACTGCTTCACATCTCCCACCATGAAGCGGTTTGCGCCCTCCTGGGAGACGGCCCGGAAAATGGCGTCCTGGACCTGGTTGGTGTCCTGGTACTCGTCCACCATGATCTCCCGGTAGCGCTCACTGATCCGGCGGGCCAGCTCCGTGGGGGTCCTTCCGTCGGGTTCCAGCAGCAGACGGAGGGCATGGTGCTCCAAATCGCCGAAATCCAGCGCGTGAAGGCGGCGTTTCTCCGCATCAAAGCGTCGGGTAAACTCCCGGGTCAGAGCAAAGAGGGCGCGGAGCATGGAGGCGTTGTCGGACAGATCCGCCAGCACCTCCTCTGAGGGGCCGTAAAACTCCGCGCACCAGCCGCGAATCTGCTCCGCGGCTTGCTTGCGCACTGCCTTGGCCCTGGTTTGGAGATCCGGGTCATCGCAATTTCGCACCACCGGCAGGCGGCCGAAATCCGTTGCCTCCGGGATGGCTGCACGGAGCTCGTCCCAGCCCGCGCAGGCCGCCAGCCGCCGCAGCCGGGCCGCGTTCTCCCCGTAGAGTGGGCAGTATATTTGCAGCGTATCGCTGTGATCCAGCTCCTGCTTGACATCCTCCAGCGCCGCGGCGCAGCGCAGCGCGCAGTCCCGCAAACCGCGGATCAGGTAGTCCCCCCAGACCGTCTGCTCCGCGCCGCGGAGCTCTCGCAGATTCAGCATGGCCTCGCATTGATCCAGCCAGCCCGCCGGATCCAGGCTGCACTGGGCGGTCTGGTAGACCTTCAACAGTAGCTCTGGGATCCTCCTGTCGTCCCGTCCGGCCCCGAGGCCGTCCACCAGCCTTCGCAGGTCCCGGTCGCTGTCTATGGAGGCATAGCGGTCCTCCAGCAGCTCGTCTGCGATCCTGGCCTTCAGCTCCTCATCCTCCGACTGCTCCAGCATGCGAAAATCCGCGGGCAGATCCAGCTCATAGGAGAATTCCCGCAATAAATCCGCGCAGAAGGCGTGGACGGTGGAGATCTGCGTCAGGTAGACGCGGCTCTGCTGCGTTTGCAGATGCCGGTTCTCGGGATCCTCCGCCAGACGGGCCGCCAGCTCCCTGGCGATCCTGGCCCGCAGCTCCGCGGCGGCCTTCTTGGTGAAGGTGATGATCAGATAGTCGTTGATGGAGCACTCCCGGTCGCTCCGCAGGATCTGCCGCATAAGTCGCTCCACAATCACCTTGGTCTTGCCGGAGCCGGCGGCGGCGGCGACCAAAATGGGTCCCCCGGGGCGATCCACCGCCAGCTCCTGGGCTCTTGTCAAGGTATCAGCCACGGTCCTTCGCCTCCTTTTCCAAAGCCTGCCAGAATTCCGCCCGATTGACGGCGCGGAGCTTTCGCAGGGGGATCTCGCCGCTGTCCACCCGGCAGACGGCCCGATAAGGGCACCAGAGACAGGCGTTGTGCTGCTCGCCCCGCCAATAGGGATCCGGAGCGATGGTGCCGGAGACAAGGGTGTCCGCCAGGTCCCCCAGCGCACGGCGCACGTGCCGCTCGATCAGATCCATCTGCCTGGGATCGGCCAGGTCGCCGGAGCGGGTCCCCGTTTTCGCGGAGATCTTATAGGGCAGATACACCGGCTCGTCCCCGGGCTCCATGGCCTGGAGGATCTCCTCGTCGTCCAGCAGCAGTCCCTTGCGGCGCAGCTTCTTTCTGTGCTGCTTCTCCGCCTCCTCCCGGGAAACGTGGCCCTTGGTCTGCTCCACGTCGTAGCGGGCCGGGAAATAGAGCACGCCGGCGGGCTCCAGACTGCGGCCGTAGTAGTGGGCCGCCTCCCGGGTCAGGGCAAAGAGATAGATCAGCATTTGCAGGCCCATGCCGCTGAGGATGTCCGTATAGTCAAAATCCTTGCGGCCTGTTTTGTAATCCACAACCCGAAGATATGTTTTTCCGCTGGCGGTGCTGTATAGGTCCACCCGGTCCACCACACCCATCAGAGCGCCCACCGCCAGATTGCCGGTGATGGGGATTGCGGTCTGGTCCCGGAAGGCCTGTTCGAAGTAGGTGGGAATGAAGCGGGAGGACGCCAGTTCCCGGCGCAGATCCCGTACCACCTGCTCCACCTCGCCAAAGCTGCGCTCCAGCAGATAGGAGCCGCGGCTGGTGTAGTCCGCGAGACCTCCAAGGACCTCGCTGACAAAGCGATCGTACCAGCTTCTGGCCAACATCAAAACCCGCTCCTCCGGGACCGCCGCAAAGCCGCCTTCGCTCTCCACATCCTCCACGGTATGCTGCAGCACATAGTGGACCAGGGTGCCGTACATGGCGGGATCCACCACGGCCTGCTTCCGCTCCCGCAGCCTCAGGCCGTATTGGAGGAAGTAGCCGAATTTGCAGGCCGCCAGCTTGTCGATCTTGGAGGCTGACAGACTCAGCTTGTCTCCGTATAGCCCGGAGACGGTCTCCCGGTCCAGCCGCCCGGGAATATAGGCCGCCCGCCGCTGCAGCTCCCATGCCGCGCTCTTCAGCTCCGGCAGCTGGTCCAGCGCCTCTCTGCCCGCATCGCCCTGCCCGATGAGAAGGGCAGCGGCTTCCGCCTCGTTCGCGGGCAGAGGCAGGATCCTCGGGTCGCTTCGATGGGGAAAGATCGTCTCCAAACGCGTGAAAAGGTAGCTGGGGGCCTGCCGGTCGCAGCAGATCATCAGGGATTCTGTCGGAGCTGTGAGTACCGTGTAGGCGGTCAGCAGCTCCCGGTCGATGCGTTCCTCTCCGTTGGGGGCGGCGGGAAGGCCCGCGGCCTTCATGCGCCGACGCTCCGCGTCGCTGATGAGGCCGCTTCCCGCCTGCCAGCTTGGCAGCAGGCCGTCGGAAGCCCCCAGGAGGATCAGATGGGCAGCTTTGATATGGCGCATATCCGTTAACTGTCCCACCCGCAGGCAGTCCACCGCGGCGGGAATGGTGCCGACGGCGTTTTGCGTCAACGCCGCCCGGAAAAAGCGGCAGAAATCCTCCGGACTCCGGCTGCCCTTCCCCAGCACGCCATAAATCTGTTCCATCGTGGACAGCAGGATCTCATAGAGCTGGGTCAGGGCCTGCGCGCTCTGCCGGTCCCCAGCCTCCGCCAGGGACTTCGCCTGCTCCGTCAGTCTTTGCTCCAGGCCGATGCGTTCCAGAAAGCCCTCCAGAGCCTTCAGTTGACCGGCGGTATCCGCAGCGGCGCGGAGTCCGTCCCGAAGCTCCAGCAGCGGAACCACAGCGGCCTCCCGGGCCCTCTTCAGCGGCGCCAGCCTCTCTGAAAGCAGCTCCGGGGACAAGGCTTCCAGCGTGGGCCCGTCGGGATTCCGGTCAAAGGGCGCGTCCCAGCGGGAGCCCCGCAGATCCCAGATATAGATATAGTTTTCCAGTCGGTCCGCCTCGTCCCGGGTCAGCGGCGCGCAGCCGGAGCGCAGGTACTCGCAGACCGCGTCCGCCTCCATACCGCAGGCCGCGGCTTCCAGCGCGTAGACCACAGCCCGGATCAGCCCGTGCCGCAGCAGATCCCGGCTGCCGGAAAAGAACGCCGGGATCTGCCAGCGGTCCAGCAGCGTCTCCAGCAGGGGTCCGTAAACAGCGGCGTCTGTATAGGCCACGGCGATGTCCCGCCAGCGGGCGCCTTTGCGCACCAGCGTCTGGATGCGTCCGATGGCCAGTCCGCACTCCTCCACGGCGTCCGCCGCGGACAGCAGACTCACCCGCTCTGTTTCTTCGTCCCAGGGCGCAGGCCGGGGCGCAAACAGACTGCGGGCCAGATGCTCCATCAAATCGCCATGCTTTTCCGCAGGCCGGGCAAGATCCCGAAAGCGGATCTCCGCCCGCCGCGCCAGATCCCGCAGACTCTGCGCCGTCTGTCTGGGAACGGCAAAAACGCTCTGGCCGCCCCGCAGGCTGTCGCAGCAGAGCCAGACCGTCACCTGTGCCGCCTGACGGCTCAGGGCTTCCAAAACCGCCAGCTCCTGCGCGGTAAAGTCCGTAAAGCCCTCCACCACCACATGCAGGCCCTTGGCATAGTCGCTTTCTTCCAGCGCGTCCCGCAGCCGGTCCAGCCGGGTGGAGGGGTCCAGGGCCGCCTTGGCGCAGACCGCGTCGTAGAGCTCCAAAATCAGACAGAGCTCCTCCAGCTTTTCCGAGAGGGCATCCGTCAGCTCTGTTTTGGCCCGGCGCACGGCCTGCGCGTCGAGCCCGTAGGCATGGAACTCGTCCACCAGCTGCAGCAGCTGCTCCAGAAATTCCGGCTTGGCGATGTGGGAGCCGTAGAGCCGCAGCTTGGGCCGCAGCAGCTCCAGGGCGCCGGCCATGGCTACCAGGCGTCCGCTCTTGTCCAGAACGGGGGTCGCGGCCCCGCCCACCGCGGAGAAAACCCGGGCAGCCAGCCGCGTAAAGCTCAAGACCTCCGCCCGTCGGCTGATCCCATCCCCGCCCCGTACGCAGAGCTCCCATTCGGCGTCGAAGGAATTCTGCTCCGGAACGATCAGGATCCCGCGGCTGCCTTCCGGCAGCGCGCAGACGGCCTCGACGGCCAGGCGGGCATTCATTTTCCAATCCGGGCTGTAATAAACTGTCAGCATGCGATATCATCTCGCTTTCTGTTCCCATCATAGCATATTTTTGTCTCAAAGAACAGCATTATTTTATTTCCACCCTTGTCACAGCGGTTTTTTTCGTTTATAATAAAAAAAAAGCAAAGGAAGGGTCTGCCTATGAAACTTGCGATCATCGGCGCCGGTGCGTCGGGCATGGCTGCTGCCATCACCGCCGCAGCTTCCGGCCGCAACGAAATCCTGCTCTTCGAGCGGCAGGCCCGGGTGGGGCGAAAGCTCCTGGCTACCGGCAACGGCCGCTGCAATCTGACAAACCGCCAGACAAATCCGGGCCGCTACCACGGCGCGTACCCGGAATTTGTCCGTCCCGCCCTGGACGCCTACCCGGTGGACTCCGTGCTGGACTTCTTCCAGACCCTGGGGCTTTATACCGTGACGGAGGACAACGGACGGGTCTATCCCTATTCCGACCAGGCAAATTCCGTGGTGGACGTGCTGCGCTTTGCTTTGGAGCGGAAAAACATTCAGCTTCTCACCGGGACCGAAATCGCCGGGGTCAAGAAAACCGCCGAGGGCTTTCTGTTGAAGGACACGGCGGGCGCTTGCTGGGAGGCGGAACGCCTGATCGTGGCCTGCGGCGGCGCCGCGGGCACAAAGCTGGGCGGGGGGCTTTCCGGTTATCAGCTGCTCCGGAGCCTGGGCCACCACTGCACAAAGCTCTATCCCTCTCTGGTCCAGCTGAAAACAAGACCCGTTTTGGTTCGGGGCTTAAAGGGAATCCGGGCCAACGCCGCATTGAAGCTGACTGTCCGCGACGCGGTGCTGGCCACCGCTTACGGAGAAGTTCAATTTACGGATTACGGCGTCTCCGGCCCCGCCGTCTTTGAGCTCTCCCGGGTCGCCGCCTCTGCGGAGGACGCGGTGCTGCATCTGGATCTGCTGCCCGGCTACCGGGTGGAGGATCTGCTTTCTGCCCTCTGCATCCGTATCGCCCGCTTCCCTGCTCTGAAGGCCGGGGATCTGCTGACCGGGATCCTCCACAATCGGCTGGGCCGGATGCTGGTCACGGCCTGCGGCGTCGGTCAGGACACACCTATGAGCTCCCTGAACTGGAAACAGCTCACCCAGCTGGTGGAGCTCTGCCACGAATGGCCCCTGCCCATCACCGGGAATATGGGCATGGAGGGAGCGCAGGTCACCGCCGGCGGCATCGTCACCATGGAATTCGACCCGGAAACTCTGCAGAGCCGGATCGTTCCGGGACTCTACGCGGCGGGCGAGGTGCTGGACGTGGACGGCGACTGCGGCGGCTTCAACCTGCAGTGGGCCTGGGCCTCCGGCTTATTGGCCGGGAGCCAAAAAGGATGAACCATGATAACGATACGTGATATCATTTTACCGTACAAGTCCGATCCGTCGATGCTGTACTATCTGGCGGCGAAGGAACTGGGGATTCAGAGCTCGCAGATCGCGGAGCTGAAGATCCGCAGGCGTTCACTGGACGCCCGGAGAAAGCCGGAGCTGCGATGGATCTACACCGTGGACGTGGCGACCCGGAGGAGTGAGAAGCAAATCCTGCGAGGCTGCCGGAACCCGAAGGTCGGACCGGCGAAGGATCTGTGGTACAAGCCGCCAAAGACGACGGCGATCCCCACGGACCGTCCCGTGGTGGTGGGCTTCGGTCCCGCCGGCATGTTCGCCGCCCTGGCCCTGGCTATGGCCGGTCTGCGTCCCATCGTGCTGGAACGGGGGCAGGACGCCCAGACCCGCCACCGGGCTGTGGAACATTTTTGGCAGACCGGGACCCTGGACCCGGAAAACAACGTCCAGTTCGGCGAGGGCGGCGCCGGAACCTTTTCTGACGGAAAGCTCAACACCGGCACCAAAAACGAGCGTCAGGGCTGGATCCTCCGGCAGCTGGTGCAGTTTGGGGCGGACGAGAGCATCCTCTGGGACGCCAAGCCCCATGTGGGCACCGACGTGCTGCTGAACGTGGTACAAAACCTTCGGCACCAGCTGGAAGCTCTCGGCGGCGAAGTACGCTTTGGCGCGAAGCTTACCGGCATCCGGGCCGAAGACGGCGCTCTGGCCGCTCTGGAATATGTCCGGGACGGCGGAGCGGAACTCCTCCCCTGCCGCCAGCTGATCCTGGCTCCGGGACACAGCGCCAGAGACACCTTCCGGATGCTGGAGGGCTTCGGCGTCGCAATGGAGCCCAAGCCCTTCTCCATGGGGGTGCGGGTGGAGCATCTGCAATCCAGGATCAACGCGGCACAGTATGGGACGCAGACAGAGCCAGTCCCCTGCGCGGATTATAAGCTCAACGTCCGGCTGCCGGACGGGAGCTCGGCCTACACCTTCTGCATGTGCCCCGGCGGCTATGTCGTGGGGGCCGCTTCCGAGCCCGGCCGGGTGGTAACCAACGGCATGAGCAACTTCGCCCGGGAGGGTGAAAACGCAAACGCCGCGCTGCTGGTGACCCTGGAGCCCGCTGATTTTCCCGACAAATCCACTCTGGGCGGCATGTATTGGCAGCAGGAGATCGAGGCCGCGGCTTTTCGCGCAGGCGGCGGGGATTACGCCGCTCCCGCCCAGCGGATCGGGGATTTCCTGGCGCGGCAGACTACGACGGCCTGGGGCGCCGTCAAGCCCACTTATCGCCCCGGTGTGCGCCCCTGCGAGCTCCACGCGCTGCTGCCGGAACGGCTGACTCGGGTTTTGGAAGGCGCGATTCCCGCCCTCGGTAAGCTCCTGAAGGGCTACGACGATCCGGACGCGGTGATGACCGCCCCGGAAACCCGCAGCTCCTCCCCGGTCCGCATCCTGCGGGACGACAGGAGGCAGTCCCCCAGTCTCCCGGGGCTTTATCCCTGCGGCGAAGGCGCCGGCTACGCGGGCGGGATCCTCTCCGCCGCCGTGGACGGCCTGCTCTGCGCGGAAGCTTTGATCGCGGAGCTCGATAACAGGAATAATTCCCTTCAAACAGAATGACATTCTTGGAGGTTCAATCATGCCAAGTTCGCACAGCGGGAGCTCCCACAGCAGCAGCTCCCATTCCAGCTCCTCGCACTCTTCGGGAGGCTTTTCCTCCCACTCCTCGTCCAGCCATTCCAGCAGCTCTCACAGCTCCTGGTCCTCCGGCAGCTCCAGCTGGAGCTCCGGCTCCGGCAGCTCCTCCTGGGGTTCCTCCCGCAGCAGCAATTCCGGCCGCCGTTCCTCCGGCCCCTCCCGGCACAGCTCCAGCAGCCGCAGCGCGGCGACGAAATACCGCTCCAGCTACGTTCGCAGCGGCTCCATGGCGGGCAGCATCATTCCCCGGACCCGGTACAATCAGCCGCGGGGTTATGTCGCGGGCAATCACTATAACATCAACCCGATTCCCCATTACTGTGTCCACCACAACTATTACTATTATCCCTTCAGTTGGACCGACGAAGCCTCCGGGCGGGAATACAAAAAGGGATACTACGACGAGGAAGGAAAATATTACGAGAACGTCGTATTCCGGACCAACGGGACCTATAAGAACGTCATCTGCAAATGCGAATACTGCGACACCATCACCAAAATCGACTGGACAGAGGGCGGTCCCCTGATATGTCCCCAGTGCGGCGGTACCCTGACCATTGTTTCCGCCCTGGACGAGTACACCCAGGACCCCAATTATGAAAAGGTCCGGACCCGCGCCGACTACGTGGATTATGCCGACCGAGAAGAGGACGACAGCGGCGAAGACATCGATACGACGATCAGCTCGTTTTTCAGATTCCTCGCCATCATCGTGGTTTCTGTCATTGCCATCTTCACTCTGATCGCCGGACAGAAGGAACGGAATTCCGAACCCTTTTCCCACAATGACGATTACAATGTGGGATATCGTACGGAGGATGGTTGGGTTTACCTGGGTAACGGCGCCTGGGGCAAATATGGGACCTGGGATGATAACCAACACCAATGGAACCCCAACAACGGACAGAACGGCGACTCCCCCAGCAACCCGGAGCTCTTCAACGATGTGATCTATCTGAACGATATAAAGCCCGGGCTCTGTGTGATCACCGGAGACCCCGATCATGACCGGGAGCTGGTCTGGGATGAGGAGGAGCAGAGCTATCACGACCAAGCCTCTGACCTCTGGGCCTGGTACAATACGGAAGTCTCTCCGCCTCTTTGGCAGTACTGGTACGAGCCCATTTCCCAGGATTACGGAGACTTTGGCTGGATGGAATATCAGGACGGGACCTGGTACATCGAAGCCGAGGAAAGCAACTGGATCCCCCTTCCCGATTCCTATGACAGCGCTCCGCTGTGGCACATAGCCGACGGCAGCAGCTCCAATCCGGAGCTCTTCGGCGAGACAATCCGCCTGGTCAGCATCGACCCGCTCAGCTATCGGATCACCGACACGGAGGATTACGACCTGCAAATTCAGTGGGATTCGAATGAGGACTGCTATTTCGATGAAGCGCTCCAATACAGTCTGTGGTATAACACGGACGTAAACCCGCCCCTCTGGCAGTATTGGTACCCGCCCATTTCCGGCGACTTCGGAGATTTCGGCTGGATGGAATATGAGAACGGAACCTGGTTCATCGAGGTTTCCCAGGGCGAGTGGATCGAGCTGCCGGAGGAATACGACACGTCCTCCCTGTGGCACATAGAAACCAACTGAGGCATATTCCCAACACACAAAAACAGCCCGCGTTTCCCAAGGGAAGCGCGAGCTGTTTTTTTCGGATTTGGATCCTATACCTTCAAGACAAAGAACAGGATGGCGGCAAGGATCAGGATAAAGCCGACGGTCTTGAGAATGGATTTGCCGACCTTCAGCCCCACGATGATCAGGATCACGGCAATGACAGAGGTGGGCAGGGCGGCGGTATAGGTTTTGAAGAGTTCTATGATTTTGTCCATGTCAGATTCCTTTCCATTTATTCACGCTGCGGCGTTACGCTGTCACAAGGTACGCATACCGGCTGCGAACGGCTTCGATCAGCTCGAGAAGCTGCGCAGGCACGGTTTCCCGCGCGGCGTCGTCCAGCTCCCTGATACCGTCAAACAGGCGAATCAGGATCTTTCCGTCGGGGAGCAGGACAAAGCCCTTGTTCTCGGAGTTCCGGAAGGCCGCTTCGGTGTGGAAGAGGGTCAGTTTGTCCTTACAGGGCTCAGAGGCGTAGGGACAGAAGGCGGTGCAGTTGCCGCATTCGTTGCACAGAGCGTCCAGATGCAGGATCTGAACGGAGCCGTCCGCCAGGGTGACAGGCACGTTGGCCCGGTTGGGACAGACGTCCACGCAGTTTTCGCAGACGGTATTGCAGCGCAGACAGCGCTCCGGCTCTGCTTCCGCGGCGCCTGCGGCTGCCAGGATCCCCTTCCTGGCGGCGGCTTGCTTCCGGGCGGGGCGGGCGGCGTCGGGGATCTCATATCTGTGCTGCGCTCCGAGCACTTCCTCCGCGAAGCGGGCGGCGTCGGCGATGCCCTCCACGACGGTGGCGGGGCCCCGCAGAGCGTCGCCGCCGGCATATACGTTCTCCAGATTGGTACGGAAGGCGGGACGGCCCTTGGCGTTCAGCTCCACGCCGGAGGCGGCAAAGGCGGCGGAGTTGATCTGCTCTCCCACGGCGGAGATCACCAGATCACAGGGCAGCTCCGCAAAATCACCCGTCGGAACCGGGCTGCGGCGGCCGGAGGCGTCGGGCTCGCCCAGCTTCATCCTTTCATAGAGCAGCTTTCCGTTCTCCTGCTTCACAGGGGCGGCCAACTCCAGGAAGCTGACGCCGTCCGCCGTCGCAAGCTCCAGCTCCTGGGGATCGGCGGGCATCCAGCGTTTGGTGCGGCGGTAGACCAGGGTGACAGATTTGGCGCCGCTGCGCTTCGCCAGCCGTGCCGCGTCCATGGCGGTGTTGCCGCCGCCAATCACGGCCACATGGCCCAGAGCTTCTGTGTCTGTTCCCGCCTTGCGGCCTTCCATCCAGGGGATGACCGGCAGTACACGGCCGGGGATATCCAGCCTGCCGGGCTTCCAGGCGCCCACGGCATAAAAGACATGGGTATAGCCCAGGGCTTTGAGCTCCGCGACGGTGGGCGCCTCGGTATTGAGACGGATCTCCGCGCCGTAGGCGGCGATCAGAGCCGCGTCCTTGTCGATGGCCTCGTCCCCGATCCGAAAAGCGGGAATGACCCGGCGGACGACGCCGCCCAGCTTCGCGCCGCGCTCAAAAATCGTACAGGCAACGCCGGCCCGACCCAGGAAATAGGCGGCTGCCATACCGGTGGGACCGCCGCCGATGATGGCGGCCTTCTTGCCGGGAACCGGCGCCGGTCTTTGGATCGCGGCCATCAGCGCCTCATATCCCCGTTCCGCGGCCAGCAGCTTCACGGCGCGGATATGAACGGGATCATCGTAGAAGCTCCGGGTGCATTTGCCCATGCAGCGATGGGCGCAGATGGTGCCGGTGATGAAGGGCAGCGGATTTTTCTCTGTGATCAGCCGAAGCGCCTCCGCAAAGCGTCCCTGCTCGCAGAGCTCCAGATACTCGGGGATGTCCTGGCGGATGGGACAGCCGCCCTCACAGGGGGCAGTAAAGCAGTCGAACCAGGGAACCGGCTCCTCCGATTTCCGGCTGGGCAGGGGCTTCACAGCCTTTGTATGGCGCGGATCGCTGCGGCAGGACTCGCTCAGCGCCGCTATGGCCGCCGTATCGGTCCCGGCAAAGGGCGTAAAGGGCAGCTTCTCGACCTTTTCGCAGAGCTGTGCCAGGCGATTGTAGCCGCCGGGCTTGAGGATGGTGGTGGCAACTGTGATGGGCCAGATCCCGGCGGTGAAGAGCTTGTCGCAGTTGAACCAGTCGGCGCCGCCGGCAAAGGAGATCTTCATGGTGCCGTCGAACTGCCGGGAGATCCGGCTGCACATCTCGATGGTCAGAGGGAAGAGGGCGCGGCCGGACATGTACATCTCATCATTGGGCAGCTCGCCCCGGGTGGTGTCCACAGGGAAGGTGTTGGAGAGCTTCAGGCCGAATTCCAGGCCCCTCTCCCCCGCCAGAGTCCGCAGCCGCTGGAACATGGGCACGGCGTCCTTCCACTGCAGGTCCTCGTTGAAGTGGTGCTCGTCAAAGACGATATAATCATAGCCCATGGCGTCCAGAGTATCCCGTGCGGTGCGATAACCCAGGATGGTGGGGTTGCACTTGACAAAGGTGTGGAGCTTCTTTTCGGTGATCAGATAGGTGGCGATGCGTTCGATCTCGTCGGGAGGACAGCCATGGAGGGTGGACAGGGTCACGGAGCGGGACACATGGGGAGAGATCCCGTCAATGTAGGCGTCATGACCCGGGAACAGCTCCTTCAGCACCCGTTTGCACTGGGCGAACTGGGCGGTACCGGAGGCGTCCTTCATGGCCTCAATGTAGCCGTCCACCTTTTCGCCCTGAATGCCCTCCAGATCGTAGCCCACGGACATGTTGAACACAAAGCCGTCAGGATTGCCAAGGCCCAGCAGACCGGACAGGACCTTCAGCGCGCACCAGGCCTTGATATATTCATCCCGGGCCTGGGCTACGGTGAGCTCGGTGGACCATTCCTGATTGTAGCCCTCGTCGTCCGCCAGGATGCAGGGACGGGGCACACAGCGGGCCAGGTCCTCGCCGTCCATCTTCTGGACGGTCTTCACCTCGAAAAAGCGGGCGCCTGCCACATAGGCAGCGATGATGTTCTGGGCCAGCTGGCTGTTTGGCCCGGCGGCCGGACCAAAGGGCGTCTCGATGGTCTCGCCGAAGATGGGAAGGGTTTTGGCGGGATCGGCTCTGTAAAAGCGTCGGACGCCGAAAACCGTGCCCTCCTGTTTCCACTCCTGCAAAACCCAGCCCATCAGCCGGTCAAAGGGAATGGGATACATTGTTTCTGACATAGGAATAACCTCCGTCTATTTTTTTCAGCGCAAGGCCTTGTGTTTCAAACTTCGCCGTCCGCGTCGTAGCGGCAGCCGTTGAGGGCGCCCCAGAGCTTGCAGGCGTCCTCCAGGATATGGGCGTTCTCGGCCTGCTCGTCAATGCCAACCAGCTCTCCGTCCTTCATCAGGACCTTTCCGGCTGCGATGGTGGTCCGGCACTGGCGGCCTGTCATGCCAAAGAGGATGTGTCCGTCGATGTTGGCGTCGGAGAAGGGAGTGAAGGGCTTGTAATCCATGACGATGACGTCGGCGGAGGCGCCGGGCTTCAGGACGCCCAGCTCGTCCGGGAAGTATTTGCCGCCGATCTTCGCGTTGTTTTTGAAGAGCATGTCCGTGACCTCGCACCAGCCCACGTTGGGCAGACAGGCGTTCTGCTTCTGGGCGATCAGCGCCACCTTGACGGACTCCAGCATGTCGTTGGTGTAGGCGTCGGTGCCCAGGCCCAGAAGGATGCCGTTCTTGTAGAGCTGGAGCACGGGGCAGGTGCCCACGGCGTTGCCCATATTGGACTCCGGGTTGTTGACCACCATGGTACCGGTATTCTTGATGAGCTCGATCTCGGCGGAATTCACGTGGATGCAGTGACCCAGAATGGTTTTCGGCCCCAGGATGCCGTGGTCGTGGAGCCGCTGGACGGGACGGCGGCCGTAGTTTTGCAGGCTGTCATAGACGTCGTTCATGCCCTCAGACACATGGATATGGTAGCCGGTGCGGCCATTGTTGGCAGCCGCCATACGCTCAAAGGTCTTGTCGGAGATGGTGAACAGGGCGTGACCTCCGAACATGGCCGCCAGCATGGGATCCTTCCGCTGCTCGCATTCGGTGATGAAATCTGCGTTCTCCTGCACGGCCTGGAGAGCCTTTTCCTCCCCGTCCCGGTCGGAGACCTCATAGCAGAGGCAGGCGCGAATGCCGAATTTCTTGGCGGATTCGGCGATGGTGTGCAGGCTGCCGGGGATTTCGCCGAAGGAGGCGTGGTGGTCAAAGATCGTGGTGACGCCCTGCTTGATGCAGTCGATCATCAGGGCGTTGGCCGATGCGCAGGTACCGCTGAGGGTCAGCTTTCGGTCCATGGCCCACCACATGCCGTCCAGGACCTCGTAGAAGTTCGTGGCATTGTAGCCCTTGATGGAAAGCCCCCGGGCCAGGGCGGAATAGATATGCGTATGGGCGTTGATAAAGGCCGGCATGATGACGCCGCCCCGGGCGTCCAGAAATTCCGCGTCCGGATATTGGGCCCGCAGCTCCGCAGTGGTCCCGAGCTGCTTGATCTGTCTGCCCTCAATGGCGACGCCTCCGTCTTTGATGTAGCCCCGGGCGGGGTCCCGGGTGATCAGTCTGCCGTTTGCGAGCAAATACATACAGTTCTCTCCTTTCCTGTAATACGATTATTTGATGAAACGGTTATAATCCGTTTTCATCAACCGCAGCAAAGCTGCGGTTCGCAAGTCCATTTGGATTTGCAATCATAGATATTGTACGGCATATTTCCTTGGGCTTTGCCCAGGGCGGCATCCGCAGAAAGCGGATGCCGGATAAAAAAGTATCGAACTCTTTTATCAAATATTCGTATAAAAACAAAAGCCGGAAACGCAGGTAGTACCCTCATTTCCAGCCCGTGCGCTAAGCACTCCGTTTCAGCTGCGTATTCAATTGGATCCAAGCCCTGCCGCTCAAATCTTCATGTATATTATACAAGAAAACGGATCGTTTTGCAATGCCTTTGCCCTGTAAAACCCTCCAAAAAAACATAATCGCTTTTGTGTGGATTGACGAAAAAAGACAGGCAGCGCAAGCGCTGCCTGTCTGCTCTTGTTCTTTTAGGCTGGATTATCGGTAGATGGGATACTTCTCGGTGAGCTTGACGACCTCGGCGCGGATGTAATCCTTCTGGTTCTCGAAGTCGCGGATGGCCAGGTCGATGAGCTCGGCCAGCTTCTCCATATCGGCCTCCTTCAGGCCGCGGGTGGTGACGGCGGGAGTGCCGATGCGGATGCCGGAGGTGACGAAGGGGCTTCTGGGCTCGCCGGGAACGGTGTTCTTGTTGACGGTGATGTAGACCTCGTCCAGACGGTTCTGCAGCTCCTTGCCGGTGACCTCGAGACCGATCAGGTCGAGGAGCATCAGGTGGTTGTCGGTGCCGCCGGAGACGATCTTCTGGCCTCTCGCCATCAGGCCGTTGGCCAGGGCCTTGGCGTTGCGGACCACCTGCTCCTGGTAGGCCTTGAACTCGGGCTTGAGGGCTTCGCCGAAGGCCACGGCCTTGCCGGCGATCACGTGCATCAGGGGGCCGCCCTGGATGCCGGGGAAGATGGCCTTGTTGAAGTTGAACTTATCGGCAGCTTCCTTGTTGGCCAGGATCAGGCCGCCGCGGGGTCCGCGGAGGGTCTTGTGGGTGGTGGAGGTGACCACATCCGCATAGGGGAAGGGATTGGGATGCACGCCCGCGGCCACGAGGCCCGCGATGTGGGCCATATCCACCATCAGCACCGCGCCGACCTCGTCGCAGATCTCGCGGAACTTGGGGAAATCAATGGTGCGGCAGTAGGCAGAGGCGCCGGCCACGATCAGCTTGGGGTGATGCTCCAGAGCCTTATTCCGGACGTCCTCATAGTCGATGACGCCGTTGGCGTCCACGCCGTAGGAGACGCACTTGAAATACTTGCCGGACATATTGACGGGGCTGCCGTGGGTCAGGTGGCCGCCGTTGGAGAGGTCCATGCCCATGAAGGTATCGCCGGGATTCAGAATGGCAAAGAAGACCGCCATATTGGCCTGGGCGCCGGAATGGGGCTGCACGTTGGCATAGTCACAGCCAAAGAGCTTTTTGGCGCGGTCAATGGCGATGTTCTCCACCACGTCCACGCACTCGCAGCCGCCGTAGTAGCGCTTGCCGGGATAGCCCTCGGCATACTTGTTGGTCAGGACGCTTCCCATGGCCATCATGACTTCTTCGGAAACGATGTTCTCAGACGCGATCAGCTCCAGATTTCTGCTCTGTCTGGCGAACTCGGCCTGCATGGCCTCGCCGACTTCGGGATCATAGCAAGCGATTCTGTCCAGGTTTTCTTTCAGCATGGTATCTCCTCCGTTTTGATGATTTCAATACAGTTTTTGTTAATTTGCGCCGTTACGCACTATGATAAATGTACCACAAGAAGAAAGGAAAGTCAACCGATTTCCGGTATCGACTTTCCTTTACCCGTTATTACATTTCCTTTTGATAGACCGCAGCTTCCGTGAAGACCATTTCCACAGATTGATCCCAAGGATCTACGGGTAAACGGTCGACCTTCTGGATCTCGAAGGCGGCCATTACGATATGAGCGTTGACGCAGCGGGGCAGATACCGGTCGTAGTAGCCGCCCCCCATGCCCATGCGATTGCAGGCTGGGTCGAAGGCCGTGCCGGGGCAGACCACCAGGTCGATCTCCTCCGGCGGGACCTCCTCGGACAGCTCCCGCACCGGCTCCCGGATGCCGTAGGCGCCGGGCTTCCAGGCGCCGGGGACCATGGCAATCATCTCCGTTTTGCTCACAACCAGGGGGTAGCAGAAACGCTTCCCTGCGGCGGCGGGGTGGGTCAGCAGGGAATCCAGAGAGAGCTCGCCGCCCACGTGGTCGTAGATCATCACGGTGTTCGCGGCGCGGAAGGCCTCGGAGGCGGCGATCCGGTCCACGGCCTTGGCGGATTTCTCCTCGCGCTCGGCGGTCGTGAGACTGCTGCGGGCCTGTTTCTTCTCTTTGCGGATTTTGGCGCGTTCTTCGCTTCGATTGGTTTCAGCCATTTGATTTCGTTCCTCGTGCGGGCGCTCAATGAGCGCCCCTACGGCGTATTTGTCACTTGTCACCTGTCACTTTTCCCTTGCGATTGCGCGCTTCGCGGCCTCCACGACGTGCTTGCAGAGAACGGCGGAGGTGACGCTGCCGACGCCCCCGGGAACGGGGGTAATGGCTGCCACGATTGGCTCGGCCTCTTCAAAGCGGACGTCGCCGCAGAGCTTCTGCTTGGCCTCATTCCAGCCGATGCCCACGTCGATGACGGTCTGGCCGGGACGCAGGTACTCCGCGCCCACGCTCTCCATCTGGCCGGAGGCGGCCACAATGATATCGGCCTCCCGGGTCACGGAGGGAACGTCCACGGTCCTGGTGTGGCAAACTGTGACGGTAGCGTTGGCGTGCATCAGCATCATTGCAACGGGTCGTCCGATCACCAGAGATCTGCCGATCACCGTCACCCGTTTCCCCTTCAGTTCAACACCGTAATGCCGAAGGATCTCCATGGCCGCCTGGGCTGTGCAGGGCGGAAAGCCCAGAGGCGTATTGGTAAAGACCCCCGCCAGGGAACCGTCGGTGCAGCCGTCCACATCCTTCTCCGGGGCCAGCATTTTGCGGGCCTTCTCGCCGTCCAGCTGCTTGGGCAGGGGCCGGAACATCAGAATCCCATGGACCGCGGGGTCGGCGTTCAGGCCCTCCAGGGTGGAGAAGAAGGTCTCGCTGTCCACGTCCGCGGGCAGCACTACGTTCCGAGGCTCCACGCCCACCAAGGCACAGCGCTTCATGGCTCCACGCTCATAGGCCAGGTCATCGTCCCGCTGTCCGACCCGCAGGATCGCCAGGACGGGAACGATCCCTTTCTGCTTCAATTCAGCCACGTCAGCCGTCAGCTTCTCGCTCAGCGCAGCTGCCACCGGCGCGCCCTTCATGAGTTCCGCCATTTTGGTATCCTCCTATTTCCTCTTGCGTCGTCATCGTGATCGGGTTCCGGAATTGATCCTTCGCTTCCTGCAGAAGCATCGCAATGGGAACTTGGCATTCTGCAAGGCATCAACGAATCATCCGCGGCTCCAAGCCGCGCTCCCGGAAATCGATGTCATTATATCATAAATACGGGAAAAAGCAAGCCGGGTTTTTCAGCCGGACATACAGCCTGTTTTCAGCCGGACCATAAAGACAAGGGCTTGTAGATCTATTGGCTTGCAAGCGGCCAGAGCATGTGTGATACCGGTTTCGCTGCAAGCTGATTTGTCAGGGGGAGCCGGGGATCTGTCACGCATCTCATGAAAGAGCTCGTCATGGATTCTTGACAAGTCGGAAGCTCTGTGACCGGATGATGCCGCAGCAAGGATTCCGTGCCGGGCCGCGCTGCCTTTCCCCGGCAGACAGTCCTTCTTTTTTTGCAAAACGGGAAATCAAATCGACAAATTGTGAAACAGCCGGGCATCCGCCCGAAAAGCTGGTACAATGCAGGCAGCGGACCCCGAAAAAAACAAAAAAAGGAGAAACAACTCATGAAAAAAGGAAAAGCGGGTCTCGGCCTGGTATTGACCGCCATTCTGCTGGCTGTGATGATCGCGTTCGGCTGCGTGGTGAACACCTATGCCGAACAAATCAGTTACTGGTGGAGCGGCACCTTCACCGAGCCCATGACGAAAGCGGAATACAGCGCTGACGACGCGCTCGAAAACGGCCGCGCCGTTTCCATCGAGCAGGTCAACGAGGGCGTCGTTCTCCTGGAGAACAAAAACGATACCCTGCCGCTGAAGGACAGCGAGCGCAGCGTCTCCCTGATCGGCTACGGCTCCCACAACCCCGTCTACTGCGGCGCGGGCTCCGTGAGCTGGAACACCACCGGCGACCGCTCCGACTTCTACGACGCCTTCGGCTACTACGGCTTCACGGTCATCGAGGCGCTGAAGAACTACTACGTCAAGAACTTCGGCGACCGCGACACCAAGGAAAGCCAGTCCGAAATGACCGGCGGCGACTTCACCATCTATGACCGCGAGATCAACGAGTATGAGGACCTCCTCAAGTCCGGCGGCGCTGCCGGCGACGTCGCGATCGTCACCCTCTCCCGTATGGGCGGCGAAAACAACGACCTGCCCATGGACATGGGCGACTCCGAGCTGCTGGGCGGCGACGATCTCTGCGACCGCAAGAACAGCTTCGGCGACCCCGGCAAGAGCTACCTGGAGCTCCAGGACACCGAGCTGGCCCTGAAGGCCGCCCGTGAGAACTACTCCAAGGTCATCGTCCTGCTGAACACCTGCAACGCCATGGAGTGCGGCCCCTGTTAGCGTCCAGTGAAAATCGCCATTTCGGGATCGGCGAAAATCGCCAAAATGGGGCCACTCAAAAAAGCCAAATGAAATAAATCAGCCATTCCAATTGTGCGTTCAATATCATTCCAGAGCGCACGCCCATGAACGTCCATTTCAAATCTCCGACCGGCACCTACGAGGAAACCTTCGACGCGCTGGAACAGGCAAACGTCATTTCCACCTGGGGTATGAAGCCCAACTCCACCAAAATGTGCGAGCTGATCTTCGACGTCAATTCCGCTTACTTTTACAATCACGGCGGGTATGAATTCGCAAAACAGTTTTATGCAAACGCTTATCAAGCGGCGATCAAAATCGTCGGCGGCGAGCAGTATATCCTCTCCGCCGTCATGCACGCAGATGAACGGAACAAGGGAATGTCGGAGGCGCTGGGCGAGGACGTTTACCATTATCATCTGCATGTGGTCTACGTTCCCGTGGTGGAAAAGGAGGTCCGCTGGACAAAGCGCTGCAAGGACCCGTCGCTGGTCGGCACGGTCAAAGAAGTGAAGCACCAGGTCAGTCGCACGAAGAAATGGGATTCCAAGCAGGCGGTGGACGAAAATGGGGAGCTCATGTTCGACGCCAAGGGCAAGAAGGTTCTTCGGCCTTCCTACTCCGTGTTGCAGGATGATTTCTACAATTTCATGCACAACGCCGGGTACACGGATTTGCAGCGAGGCGAGCGCGGCAGCAGCGAAGAGCATCTGACCGTGACGCAGTTCAAGGTGGAAAAGGAACAGCAGCGGCTTGCTTCTCTCCAGGCGGAATCCCGTGAAAAGGAAATGGCCATCCTCGGCTTGGAGGAATTGAAAGCCCGGGCCGAGGGAGAACTGGAAGACACCAACCTGGAGGTGAGCATCGCCCAGGATCGACTGAACGACCTGACGCCGCGGATCAAGGATGCGGAGGCTTTCATCGAAAAGCATCTCGGGAAACCGGAGGCCCTGCTTCCAGCGTCGAGCGTGGTCGAACGCGGCAACCATTACCGTGAGGAGAAGGCAATGCCGATTCTGAAAAAGCTGTGGCAGGCGGCACTGTCCCTGTATCACAGACTCCAGGATCTGCGCCGGGATTTCCAGAACTTGCAGCGAAAGTTTGAGTCCGTTTCCCGGGACCGCGACATTTACAAACGCCGCTGGGAAAAGGCCGGCGAAGAAAACGAAACGCTCAAAACGGAGCTTCAGGATTATGCTCGCGTGAAGCAGGAGCTCGGCCCCGACCAGGTTCACCTGTTGATTACGCTCTCAAAGGCCAAAGAATCCGCTGAACGGGAGCGCAGAGCGGCCGAAAAGGAAGCGCAAAAGGCTGCCAAACGTGCCGCCCGTTCCCGGTACGATTTGGATGCCCGATAATCCCGTTTTGATCTGGCAAAATCGCAAATTATCCAATAGCGGCAGCCTCAATGATACAACGGGTCATTGGGGCTGCTTCTATCGAAAAATCGGCCTCTTTTTTCAGGTCTTGACCTGGACGCAGAGGGCCGAAAAACACTACTTTTTTGAAAGGAAATGAAAATGAATAAAAAGCAAAAGTTCACCCAGGCTTACTTCAACGAAGCCGAGCCTATGATGGAAATCACCACCCATAACACCGATCTCAAGCGTCGGCTGCGTGCCTTCGCAGTTGAGCACCCTGACCTTTGCCGGATCACCGAAATCGACGAAGGACGCATGAGTGTGGAGATTGACAAGCGCCGCTGCGCCTTCCGTCTGACCGCACCCTATTCTGAGAAGCGGAAGCGGCAGCTCCGTGAAAGCGGAAAGGCGCAGGGCATCCACACCCGTCTGAAAGAGGAAGGAAGTGAGGTCGATGGCTGAACAGCGCAGTCAGCCGACCGGACTCAGATCGGCGGAGCTGCCGGATTGGTACGATGGCAAGAAGATTGATGAAGTTGCTTTCTGTCAGGAATTTCTTACGGAACACCCTATGATCTGCGTCAAAGGCAGCTTCTTCACCGTGGATGGCAGAATTACCGACGAAGAAGGGCTGCGAAAGCAGATCTATGAAAAGCTAAGTCCGTTTGTGAAAACCGGGCTCTCCCGCCGGGTAGACGGGCTTCTGAACACCTTAAAGGTGGAGGCCTACCAGCCCGACCTTCCCATTCAGACAGACCGTATCCACGTCGCCAACGGCACCCTATTCCTGGACGGAACCTTTACCACGGAGAAAGAATACTGCCGAAATCGTCTTCCGGTGCGCTATGATCCCGACGCCTGTTTCCCTCCGGAGTGGATCATGTTTCTGGATCAGCTCTTGGAGACGAAGGACATCTACACCCTGCAGGAGTTCATGGGCTACTGCCTCATTCCCACCACCAAAGCCCAGAAGATGCTGATGATCGTGGGCCAGGGCGGCGAGGGGAAATCCCGTGTCGGCGTGGTCATGCGCGCCATCTTCGGGGACAGCATGGTCAACGGCAACCTGGCGAAAGTGGAAACCAACCGCTTCGCTCGGGCTGACTTGGAGCACGTTCTGGTCATGGTGGACGACGACATGAAGATGGAAGCCCTGCCCGACACGAATTACCTCAAGCTCATCATCACCGCGGAGCTGCCGCTGGATCTGGAAAAGAAGGGCAAGCAGAGTTACCAAGGTGAGGTTTATGCACGCTTCATCGGTTTCGGGAACGGTACCATCAAGGCGTTGTATGACCGCAGCCACGGTTTCTTTCGTCGGCAGATCATCCTTTCCGCCAAGAAGAAGGACCCGAACCGGATCGACGATCCGAACCTATCCGAGAAGCTGACGGCAAACCCGGAGGGGCTCTTTCTTTGGTGCTTTTACGGGCTGCAAAGCCTCATTACACAGAACTATCTGTTTACGATCAGCGAGCAGACGCAGGCCAACATGGACGCCGCAGTTTCCGATGGCAACAACGTGGTAGAGTTCATGCAATCCAAGGGCTATATCGCGTTCTTTTCGGAAGCGGAAGCCAGCACAAAGGAGCTCTATGCCGCTTATAAGCTGTGGTGTGATGACAACTTGCTCAAGCCATTGTCCTGCAGCAGCTTCAGCAGGCACCTGAATGAGAACCAGGAGCTCTATCACATCCGCTACAGCAACAACATCTATATCAACGGCAGGCGTGTGCGCGGCTACATCGGAATTGAGCCAGACCACAGGCTGCCGATCTGAACAAGCGTTCTCCCTGCGAAAAAGTGGGGAGAACTTCCCTTTTGCCCGTACATCCGTACGGTCTGTACGCCAGCCACTGGAAAACAGGAATAATCAAGTCTTGACCTGAGCCTTGTCCTCAAAAGCAGGGCTTGTACGCTTTCCATGTACAGTCTGACCTTCGGGGTTCGTACAAAAGGAACCGTACAGGAATCATCAAACGCCGATTCTCTGTGTCTTGACCTGTAAAATCCTTGTGTTCAGGCTCCAGCGTACGCTTTGTACGGATGTACGGGCTTTTTGCAACATCACGCCAATTTTTTATCAAAGGAGGATATCTATGTTTTCACAATACCCGGACATTATGTCCGTCAATGATCTCAGAACCGCGCTCTGCATCGGGCGCACAAAAGCCTATGAGCTGGTCAATTCCGGCCAAATCAGATCTATCAAAGTCGGCAACGCGATCCGCATTCCGAAGAAATCTCTGCTTGATTATCTCGGCCTCGGCGGGTATAATCATAGCGAAGTGGATGGCTGCCTGAACGCAAAGGAGGTTCAATGAATATTACAGGCAGCCTGCAAATCAGAAAAGGCACTTATTATATGATGGTCCGCATTCCGAATGAGGACGGCGGATACACGCAGAAATCCAAAACGACCAAAATCAAAGCAGAAGGCAAGAACCAAAGGGAAGCCAGGCACAATAAGCTGGCCGCTGACAAAATGCTGGCACAGTGGATTGAGGAGCTGGCCAAGAATTTCGGCCTTGCTAACCAAAAACTGTTGATTGTCGCCATTGAAGAGTGGCTGGAGCGGAAGAAACGGAGTCTGCGCCAGGACAGCTATGAGGCATATTACTGCAATTACAAATGCCACATTAAGCCGTATTTCGAGCCCAAGGGCCTTCGAATGTGCGACGTCACGCCGCGTATCATCCAGCGCTATGTGGACACCAAAGAAACGGAAGGGCAATCCCCAGGCAGTGTAAAGAAGCACTTGGTGATTCTTAACGGTGTATTCAATGACGCCATCAAGATGCAGGAGCTGACCTTCAATCCCTGCTCCAGAATCAGCCCCTCCAGAGGAGAGAAGTTCTGCGGTCAAGCCTACACTGCGGAAGAAGCTCGCCAACTGCTCACAGCGGTGGAAGGCGATCCTGTCGAACCGGCAGTCTATTTGGGGCTCTATCTCGGCCTGCGGCGCTCAGAGGTGGCCGGTCTTCGTTGGATGGACGTGGACTTTGACAACGATCAGGTACACATCCGCAATACGATTGTCCGGTTCAGCACACTTTCAGAGCAGGAGAAGACAAAGAGCAAAGCCAGCAAGCGGGACCTGTTTCTGCCATCTGGCTTGAAATCCTATCTGCTGACCCTGAAAGAAAAGCAAAAGGGTAATCACAGTTTCCTGGGCTTGGAGTTCTCGGAGGAAAGCCATGTTTGCCAATGGACAGACGGAAAAGCGTATCATCCGGACTATATCAGCGTCCGTTTCCGGGAAATCCTGGAACGGCGTGGTCTGCCGAAGATTCGCTTTCACGACCTGCGGCACACGGCTGGCAGCCTGCTGATCAATCAGGGTCAGTCGGTCAAGCAGGTGCAGGAATTCCTGGGCCATGAGCAGTCCTCTACGACGCTGGACATCTACACCCACCTGAACAACGAGAGCAGAATGGATACGGCCTTGGCAATTGATTCGCTCCTCTCAGCGGCAGGATAACCCCTGTTTTGACCTGTGGTTTCCCGCAACACCTTCGATACAAAGCAATATCTGGAAAAGCGCAAATCCTGTTATCATTTTTGTTATCACTCGGTTCTAATGGCCGGGTTTGCGCTTCAAAAAACGGGCAAAAGGTTAGAAAAATGCCCGAAATCTCACGATTTCGGGCATTTTCTTTGGTGCGCGAGGCGGGAGTTGAACCCGCACGTCCGGAGTGGACACTAGAACCTGAATCTAGCGAGTCTACCAATTCCACCACTCGCGCGTTTCGCAATCTCTCGACTGCCCCGATATAGTAGCACAGATTTTTCCGTTTGTCAACTGTTTTTTTCAGTTTTTTCCGGGCATTTGATTTGTCCTGTGCTTTGCCGTTTTTCGCATTGGGAGCGCGGGGCGTCTTTCATCCCCGCGCTCCCAACGAAAGGATCTGCCTTCGATCCGTTATGCTTAGTCAAATACGTCGTAAACAACTTCGTTGCCGTCAGCGTAGCGAAGGGTCCAGACCGTAAATCCGTTGTATTCCAGCAAACCGTCTTCGGCGTCAGGATCTTCGCAGCTGGGAGCGTAGCTGGCAGCGTTGGGCTTTCCGATCAGCTTATACAGCTCATTGACAGACTTTCCGATGCAGTTCCTTGCCTGCTCAATCGGATTTGCAGGCTGTGTAGGTGCAGGCTCCGTGGGCTTGGGCTCTGTGGGCTTGGGCTCCGTGGGCTTGGGCTCTGTGGGCTTGGGCTCCGTGGGCTTGGGCTCCGTGGGCTTGGGTTCCGTGGGCTTGGGCTCTGTGGGCTTTTCGGTGGGTGCCTCTGTTGGCGCCTCTGTCGCTTCCGTAACCGGCTCTGTGGTCACTGCCTCTGTCGCCGCGGATTCCGTGGAAGTAACCGGTTCCTCTGTGGTCTGAACCGGCACGGCCGCGGTGGTCTGTATTGCAGTGTCCGTTTCGGGAACGGTGGTGACAGCTCCGGTCTCCGCCTCTGCGGAGCCGCATCCTGACAGCAGGCACAACAGCAGCGTCAGAACAAGGATTTGAGCAAACAGCTTGTTCAATCTTTTCATATTGTACTCCTTCTTCGTTCGATACCCGGATCAGCGGGCTGAATTACGGGGTCACAAGCTCCGTCGGCGAAGCACAGAGGTCGCCGCCTGTGAGACAGAGGACGCGGATCGTCCGGGAGGGCTGGGGCAAATAAGCCGTGAAGCTCCGCTCAGTCTCCCCCACGGGACTGGCCTCATAAACCGTACCATCCGCCTCGATCCATACAGGCGAACAGGTATCCGGGTTCATGGCCAGCTCGCCGCTCACGCGGAAAAAGCCGGTTTCGTCCTCCTCCGCCGTCACGGGGATGGTCTCCCCTGTCCGTGCCACGGACTGCTCCAGATTTTGAATCGGCGCAGGCAGGATCGGCGGGCGCTTGGCGAGCCAGGACAGATGCCGCTCCGTGATCTCGAGCAGCAGGACGTCGGGATGGGCGGCCTCAAAAAGCCGCAGATCATAGGGCATCAGGCGAGAGAAGCAGGCCTCGGCAAAATCCTCCGCCAGGAAGCTGTGCAGCGTATTGCCAAAGGAGTCCCGGAACATCAGCAGCGCTCCGTTCCCGGTCTCGCAGCTGGTATTGATCCGCAGATCTTCTGTGGTGCGAATCGGCCGCACATAGCTGAAGCGCGGCTCCCTGAGCGCTTCGTATTGCAGATCTCGCTCCGTGCCGGCGGGATAGAGCATGGTGTAGAGATCCGGTACGTGATCCCGTACCGCCTGAAAACCAGTCGGATCAAAGGCCCGTTCCGCGCCGCCGATCTGCCTGAGCTTCTCTGCTCCGGTCTTTACGGCGCTTTGTTGGATGGCGTCGAGTATCAGGTCGTTCGCCAGAGCGGCGCCGAGATTGTTCCAATGGGAATCCAGCCTTTGATAGAGCTGGACCTCCTTTTTCTTGTCCAAAAACGGCTCCAGCAGATCCACAACGGCGACGCCCTCCGCCCGGCAGGCGTCCAGCAGTCGGTCATAATCCGATTGATCCTGGGTTTTGTCGGCGCTTTTCGGCATATACTCGCCATAGACGCTGTTTTTGTTGGGGACCGGGATGAACCAGGTCTCCGCGCCCTGGGACAGGGCGTAATCGCGAATCAGACGGAGGCTGTGGGCGGCGGCCCAGAGCTGACGGGCGCTCAGCTGGTTTTGCCCCTGATAGGAATCCAGCGTCTCAGCGTAGAAGAGCCAGCCCTCCCGACCGAGGACCACTTTCGGGGAGGCGGATTCGTCGAACACCGCGGCCTCCAACACCGCGTTGGCGGTGATCAGCTCCTGCCGCAGCCAAAAGCGGTCACTCAGGTAGTCGGAAGCATCGTTCAGCACCCTCTGATTGAACTTTCCCTCCCCGTCCGTCAGCGACGGGGGCAGGGCGAGATATTCCTTCGCGGCGGGCTCCGCCGGGCCAAAAATCAGCATACCCGCGGCGGGTGCCAACGCCATCAGAAGAAAGATCGCAATAAAAAGGATCGCTCCTGTTTTTTTCATTGCACCACCCTCCTCAGAACCGGAAATAAATGAAGGGATTGAAGGTGGCAGAGGCCAGCCGCAGACAGCAAAGGCCAAACAGCAGCAAACAGGCCGCGTAGCTCAGTGTGCGGGCTGCGGCGCTTTGCTCCAGCTTCACCGCCAGGGGCTTATGCAAACCAGGCGCGGCGACGCAGCCAACGGCCAGCGCTGCCCAGACCTTCGGCGTCATGGCAGCCCGAAGCAGGAGCGTCCCGTTCCGGTCCAGACCCCAGCCCGTGAACAGGCCGCAGATGATCCGCAGGGCCTGGCTGAAATCATCCGCCCGGAAGAGGGCAAAGCCCATCGCAACGATCAGCAGGGTGTAGGCATGGCCCACCGCCTTCCCGGAAATCTTTTTCAGCGGGGTGGTACGTTCCAGGATGGACCAGAAGCCGTGCCATAGACCCCAGGCCACAAAGGTCCAGTTGGCTCCGTGCCAGAGGCCTGTCAGGAAGAAGACCAGCAGCAGATTCCAGCAGGTCCGAGCCTGGCCCCGGCGATTGCCCCCCAGGGGAATGTAAACGTATTCCTTGAACCAGGAGGAGAGGGAGATATGCCAGCGGCGCCAGAACTCCCGGATGGAGGAAGCGCAGTAGGGATAGTTGAAGTTCTCATGGAAGCGGAAGCCGAACATGCGCCCCATGCCGATGGCCATATCGCTGTAGCCGCTGAAGTCAAAATAGATCTGCAGACAGTAGCAAATCATGGCGAGGGCGGAAAGCCGAACGTCGCTTACAGCGGCCTGACCGTAGATTTTGTCCACCGCCAGAGCCAGAATGTCCGCCAGCAGGAGCTTTTTGGAAAGGCCCACCAGGAAGCGGCGCAGGCCGAGGGCGCTGTCCTCCGCAGTGGTGCTGCGGCTGCGGATCTGTTGGGCGACATCGTGGTACTTGACAATGGGTCCGGCGATCAGCTGCGGGAAAAAGGAGAGATAGAGCAGCGCTTCCAGGAAATTCCTGGTGCCGGAATCCGGATCGCGGTAGGTGTCGATGGCGTAAGACAGACCCTGAAAAGTAAAAAAGGAGATGCCGATGGGCAGAGCCAGACCGGGAAGCGGCAGGCCAAAGCCGAAGACGTCGTTCAGCGTGCCCGCAAAGAAATCCAGATACTTAAAGGCAGCCAGGGCGCCCAGATTCAGGATCAGCGTCAGGATCAGGACGACACGATTTCCCTGCCGGCGGCCGCGGAACCAAAGCCCCGCCAGATAATTCACCAGGGCGACGCCCAGAAGCAGGGGCAGGTGGACCAGGGAGCCCGCGTTGTAGAAAATCAGGCTGAATAGCAGCAGAAGCAGGTTTTTCCCCTTATGCCAGGGAATCAGCCGATAGAGCAGGAACACCACCGGCAAAAAAACAAAGACAAAGGCCGGGGAACTGAAGGCCATGGTCGGATTCCTCCATTACAGGAACATTCAGGGCAGATAATATGGCCAGGAGACTTGATTGTAGGGTTTCATGAACAAATTTCCGGGCTCGAGGCCTCTGGTTTTGACATAATTGGAATAATCCGCGCGGGGATCGCAGAGGTATACAGTTCCGTCCTGTTCGATCTCAACCCAGCCATGATCAGAGTTCCTGGCATAGATTCCGCCGGAGACCGCCCGGGCCTGCCAATAGCCTAAGCGGCGTGCCAGATAATAGAATTCGGAGGCAAAGCAGTAACAATTGCCTTTGCCGTTGCTGATGAGGCGAAGCATATAGGTCTCCGCCCAGAGGCTGCAGTCCTGACCGCGGGGCACATGATTGTTGTTGGGGTAATAATTCGCCAAGTGGTAGGAGACATAGCTGTAGCAGGCGCGCAGCTTTTCCTCTCTTGACATGCTGCTGTTCGTCTTTTCCGCAATGATCGCGTCCACATATTGATCGATGGTTGCGTTGCCGGAGCTGTATTTGCAGTCATTGCCGAAATGCAGCGTGTTCCAATCAGCGTTGCGAAGCATCTTGCCGTCCTTGGCGGCATAATACAAAGCGCCTGAGATCTCATACAGTCCGGCTGTCTGATCGATCTGTCCATTTTTGATATGCCAGCGGTCACCGTTTACATCCCGCAGCAGCTCTGTCTGGACCGTACAGACGCCGCTGCTTCCCTTACATTGATACTTGACGCCGCCGAGGGTGCCGCTGACCGCCTTATGAACCAGGCTCCCGTTTACTGCCGCGTAAATCTTTGCGCTGCGGATATAGTATCCGTTGAGATACTTGCCGGGCAGGTAAAGCGGTTCCCCGTCTTTCAACAGGATCAGCTCGCCGTCCGCCAGAGCCAGGACCTGACCCTCGACGCAGCAGACGCCGCTCGCGCCGGTACAGGTAAACGCAGTACCGTTCAAGGTTCCGCTCTGGGCTGTGTGCATGAAGTCGCCGTTCCGCGCTGCGTAAAGCTTGCCTTCGATGCAGTAAAAGCCGTCCTTCAGATTGGCGGAGATAAACACAACATTCTGCCAGCTCTCGGGGGATTCCGGCGTGTCGTAATGAGCGGTATGCTCTGCGGTCGCCTCCATGACGGCATAGTAGTACCAGCTGCCGGGCTTCACATCGGGGAAAAAGCGGATATTCACACCGCTGTCGATGGCGGCGCGATCCGGCGTTCTGCCCAGATAGTTTTTCAGAATGACCGCTGTCTGCGCCCGGGTGACCGGCTGCTTCGGCCGGAAGCTCCCGTCCGGATAGCCGCTGACCCAGCCCTGTTCCCTGGCTGCCGCAATGGCCTTGGCGGCCCAATAATCCGTCGGCACGTCTGAGAAGCCATCGGGCGTCTCCGTAAATATGATCCCGGAGGCGCGGTACAGCAGCGCCGCAAGCTGTGCGCGGGTCAATGGATCAGAGGGGCGGAAGCTGCCGTCGGTATTGCCGCTCAGGATCCCGGCCGCGGCCAGGGCGTTCACAGCCTTGGAATACCATTTCCCATCCGGAACGTCGGGAAAAACCCGCTCGCCTTCCGGATAGTCCCCCAGCTTGTAGAGGATCACAGCCAATTCGGCCCGGGTGACGGATTTGGACGGACGGAAGGTTCCGTCCGTATAGCCGCTGAAGCAGGGCTCGTGGATTTCGTCCTCGCGGGGCTCCGGCTCCGTAGGCTCCGTAGGTTCCGTGGGCTCCGTGGGTTCTGTGGGTTCCGTGACCTCCGTGGGCTCTGTGACCTCCGTGGGCTCTGTGACCTCCGTGGGTTCTGTGACCTCCGTGGGTTCCGTGGGCTCCGTGACCTCCGTGGGCTCCGTGGGTTCCGTGGGCTCCGTGACCTCCGTATACGCAGTAGGCTCTATTGGTTCTGTGGGGTCCGTGGGGTCGGCGGTATCCGTAATCGACACGTTCCCTGTTTCACGAGGCTGCACAGACGGATTTGCGTAAACCATACTTGTCAGCAGACAAAGCGCCAGCAGCAGAGCGGCCAGTCTCCATGCTCTCCTCATAACGTACTTCCTTTCCAGAACGGCTCCGAGCGTATGACATTCGCGTCCGTCGGGACACGTTTGTCATTTCTTCAGTTTTTGTGTATAAACTTGTTATATTATATATAACTGCTTCTTTTTGCAAGCTTTTTCCCTTGGAATTCTTCGAAACAAGCCTGGAGACCGGATCTTTTCTTCAATTCCCTTGCTTTTATTCCGTTTTGTGCTATACTGAGATCAAGATTTTGCGGATTATCCGCACGGGAGATGAAGCGTATGCTGGATCGGATCATACGGGGCGGCACGGTTTTGGACGGCGGCCTCGGCGCGGCGCGGCAGATGGACGTCGGCATCCGGAACGGGAAGATTGTGGCTCTGGGGGATCTGCATGAGACAGAGGCCGGGGAAATCCTTGACGCGTCCACGCGCACGGTCTGTCCCGGCTTTTTGGATATCCACCGGCACGCAGATCTGGCCGTCTTCCGGCCGGAGTTCGGTGAGCTGGAGCTGCGGCAGGGTCTCACCACCATTGTCAACGGCAACTGCGGCATGTCCGCGGCTCCCTTCGGACCGGGCCACCGGACGGAGATCCTCAGCTACCTCTCCCCGGTAATCGGGACGGACGCGCCGGTCTGCCCGGACAGCATGGCGGACTATCTTGACGCCGTGAACGCCAGACAGCCCCGGATCAATGTGGGCATGCTGGCCGGCTCCGGCGTAATCCGAGCCGACGCGGCGGGCTTCGCCGCAGGGCCCCTGTCGGCGGAGCAGCTTCGGAATGTGCACAAGAGCATAGAAACCGCCCTGGCGGACGGAGCGCTGGGAATCTCCCTTGGCCTCGGCTACGCGCCGGACTGCTTCTATGACACGAAGGGCTTGATCGAAGCCCTGGCTCCCCTCCGCAACGGCAGCGTCCCGATCGCGGTCCACATGCGGGACGAGGGCACCAATGTGGACAGATCCGTTGCGGAAATGCTCACGGTCGCCCGCGCGCTGAACTGTCCGCTGGAGCTCAGCCACTTGAAGGCCATCGGCACAGAGAACTGGCGGCGCAAGATCCCCGCAGTTTTAGAGGTTTTGGCCCGGGCCAGAAGGGAGGGGCTGCGGGTCCGCTGGGACGCCTATCCCTATACCGCAGGCTCCACCCAGCTGCTGCATGTTTTGCCCCCGGAGGTGCTGGAGGGCGGCACCGAGGTCCTTACCCGGCGGCTCTTCGATCCCACTGTGCGGGATCACATCCGGAAACGACTGGCGGAGGGCGAGGATTACAACAATATCTCCAAGCTGGTGGGCTGGGAGAACATCATCGTCTCTTCCCTGCGTCAGCCGGAAAACCGGGATGTACTGGGGCTTCGGATTCCTGAGGCCGCGGCGCTGCGAGGCCAGGACGAAGTGGATTTTACCCTGGACCTGCTTCGCAGTGAGCACTGCATCGTCACCATGATCGACTATATCACCTGCGAGGAGGACATCCAGGCCATTCTGCGTTCCGATATGGTCAGTGTGATCTCCGACGCCACCTACCCCTCCACCGGACAGCCCCATCCCCGGCTTTACGGAAATTTTGTCCGGATGATTGAGCGTTATGTCAACCAGTTGAAGCTGTTGACGCTGCCGGAGGCTGTCCATAAAATGACCCGCTCCCCTGCCGATGCTTTGGGCTTGAAGCGGAAGGGACGGATCGAAATCGGCGCAGACGCAGATCTGTTGATCTTCGATCCGGCCGCTCTGCACGAAGCCGGCAGCTTCGAGCATCCCGCGCGCTTTGCGACAGGCATCGAAACGGTGCTGGTCGCAGGTTTGCCGGTTTTGAAAAACGGGATACTCACCGGGGCCGCCCCCGGGCGCGCAGCATCCCGATGATGAAGGCAAAAGTCAAGACCACCGGCTGAACCGATGGTCTTGACTTTTGTTCGTTCATATGGTTCCCCAGGCCGGCGGCCGATGGCCGCCTCGCCTTTGCATCAGTCCATAATCTGGCCCCAGAAGAGCAGCTCGGGAGCGGCGTCTTCCCGGAAGATGACGAACTGGAAGGGACGGTCCGCGGTGAATTCCACGGGCTGCTCGGGATTGGGCATAGCGGTGTTGCGCATCATGATTACCGCGGTGGCCGCTGCCGCCTCCAAGCCGTTCTCATCCACCTTGACCTTGGCCTTCTGGATAATGTCGTCTACGTAGATCCCCGCCGTGAACATGGGATCGAATTCGGCAACGCTGTCGATGAACATCTTTCCGCAGCCGACCGCCTTCAGGTACTCCACCAGCTGCTGTTGATCAAGCGCTGTTTCTACCTCAAATTTCGGCAGTGACACATGGACCTTTCGGGCCTGCGCGGATTCCAGCTTTTCCTTCATATTTGCCCCGTCGCCCAGGATCAGGGCCATGTTGACGCCGCCCTGGAGGGGGATAACCACCAGCTGGCAGCCTTCGTCCTCATAGTAGCGGAATTTTTCGGTTTTCTGGATGAATTCCTTATGAACCGTGTTTCCGGCTGCGGTAGTGAAGTCCGTCAGCTCAGATTTCTGGAAGGGCTCGGTCCACTTGGTCTTCAGATAGAGCGCGTTGACCAGAACGCAGGCTGCGTCGGAGGCATCCTGTACAAGATTGGGGATCATTCCGTTGGTCTGATCTTTGACCCAACTGTTGATGGCTTCCGTGAGGGCCTCCGCAGGATGCGAGCTGGCCTGGGCTGCCAGGGTCCTGGCCACCAGCTCCTTGTAGCTCTCCCGGAACTCGCCGTCGCAGGCAGCGTTGTGGAAGATGGCGTTGACGACACGATAGGCGCAGTCGTCCTTGTCCTTGCCGAAAATGCGGCCGTCGAAATCCGCGACGCCCACCAGCACGGAGGCGTACCAATCGCTCATCTCCTCCACGGTCTCAAAGCCCAGGGCGTCCAGGATCTGGCGCTGGGTCTCCCCTTCCGCGCCCAGAGCCGTCAGAGCCAGGGCCGCCTTGAAGGACAAGGAGGAAACGGTGAAGCTTTCGTTCTCCATGCCGTTGGCCCGGAGGTAGGCGATCAGCCGGTTGTCGAGGTCGTTAAAGCCGAGACCCTCGGCGGCGGGGAGATCGGGCACCACCGGTACGGGCACCGTGGGCGCGGGCTCGGAGACCGTCTCGTCCAGCCTGCCCTCCGTCAATTCAGAGGCGGTATTGCCGGCGGGAGCGGGCTGATCGGTGGCGGCAGGCGCGCTGGGATTGGTCCCGGGCTGGGCCTGGCCCTGACAGGCAGTCAAGCCCAGGCAGGCGGCCAGGAGGATCATTAGAAGTCTGCGTTTCATATTGGGTCACTCCTTTTTTCAGATTCGGATCTGTCGAATGAAAAGGTGCAGGGTTCAAGGGATCTGCGAATTTGCACCTCGAATGTCAGCCCGACAAATCCTGTTTCTCCGGTTCTGCTTTACAGACGTACTATATACAAAAAAGTTCCGGCGGTCAAGAAAATTTACAAAAAAGCCATAAATTCCGTTTCGGGGGAATTGACACGGTATGATATAATATTGCATGGAAAATATTAGAAAAGAAGGTATCTTTCTATGACTGTCATCGACATTTATTCGGGCTTCCTCGGCGCGGGCAAGACCACTCTCATCAAGAAAATGATCTCCGAGGCCTATCAGGGCCAGAAGCTGGTGCTGATCGAAAACGAATTCGGCGAGATCGGCATTGACGGCGGCTTCCTCAAAGAGGCCGGCATCCAGATCACCGAGATGAATTCCGGCTGCATCTGCTGCTCCCTGGTGGGCGACTTCGGCGCCGCTTTGAAGCAGGTCATCCACGACTATCACCCGGACCGTATCCTGATTGAGCCCTCCGGCGTGGGCAAGCTCTCCGACGTGATGGTGGCCGTGAAGAAGGCCGCCGAGCACGAGGCCGTACTGGGCGCCACCGTCGCCGTGGCCGACGCCTCCAAGGTGAAGCTCTATATGAAAAACTTCGGCGAGTTCTACAACAACCAGATCGAGACCGCCGGCTGCATCGTTCTGAGCCGGACCCAAAATGTTCCCGAGGCCAAGCTGAAGGCCGCCGTGGAGCTGATCCGTCAGCACAACGACCACGCCACCCTGGTCACCACCCCCTGGGACGAGCTCACCGGAGAGCAGCTGAAGGAGGCCATGGAGGCCAACCCCACCCTGGATGACATGATGCGGGAGCTGATCGAAGCCCACGAGCGCGAAGAGGCCGAGCACGAGTCGGAGCACCATCACCACCATCACCATCATGACGAGCATGACGGGGAAGAACACGAGCATCATCATCACCATCATGACGATGAAGAAGAGCACGAGCATCACCATCACGACGAGGACGAGCATCACCATCACGATCACGATGAGGACGAGCACGAGCATCACCATCATTACGATGAAAACGGCGTCTGCGAATGCGGTCATCATCATGGCGAGGATGAGGAACACGAGCACCACCATCATCACCACCACGCCGACGAGGTGTTCACCAGCTGGGGCCGCGAGACCACGAAGCAGTACACCGAGCAGGAGATCCGCAACGCGCTGGGACAGCTGGACAACGCGCTGGAGTACGGGATCATCCTGCGGGCAAAGGGCATCGTGCCCGCTGCGGACGGCCGCTGGATCCATTTCGACCACGTACCCGGCGAGATCGACGTACGCTTCGGTCCCGCGGACGTGATCGGCAAGCTCTGCGTCATCGGCTCCAAGATCGACGAGCAAGCCATCGCCGAGCTCTTCGGCCTGTAAGGGGTGGGGACCATGCCCATTCCTGTCTATTCCTTTACCGGCTTTCTGGACGCCGGTAAGACGAAATTCATCCAGGAAACCCTGGAGGACGAGCGCTTCAACAGCGGCGAGCGGACTCTGGTGCTGATCTGCGAGGAGGGCGAGGAGGAGTACGATCTCTCCAGCTATCCCCACAAGTCCGTCTATCTCGAGCCGGTGGACCAGGAAACCGTCACCACCGAGGAACTGAAGGCCCTGGAGGAAAAGCATCACGCCAAACGCGTCATTCTGGAGCTCAACGGCATGCAGATGATCGAGCCCTTCTACCGCAGACTGCCTGAGGGCTGGGAGCTGGCCCAGGAGGTCATGTTTGCCGACGCCAACACGATCCTGAGCTTCAACACGAACCTGCGCTCTCTGGTGGTGGACAAGCTCTCCGGCGCGGAGATGGTGGTTTTCAACCGCATGGACCCCAAGGCAGACAAGATGCCCCTGCACAAGCTGGCCCGGGCCCTCAACCGCCGTATCGACATTGTCTACGACTATTCAGACGGCACCACGGAATTCGACGACATCCCCGATCCTCTTCCCTTCGACCTCAACGCCCCCATCGTGACGGTGGAGGACGACGACTACGCCCTGTTCTACCGGGACATCACCGAGGAGCCCCAGAAATACGACGGCAAGACCGTCCGCTTCAAGGGCCAGGTGGCCCGGCTCCGCAGCGACAAGCCCGGCATGTTTGCCCCGGGGCGCTTTGTGATGACCTGCTGCGAGGCGGACATCACCTTCATGGGCCTGCCCTGCAAATACCCCGACTGCAAGAAGCTGGAAATGCGTTCCTGGGTCACGCTGACCGCCAAGGTCCAGATCAAGAACCATCCTCTGTTCAAGGGTCAGGGGCCCATCCTGACTGCGATCACCGTGGTCCCGGCGGAAGCGCCCGCGCAGGAAGTGGCGACATTCTGAACAGCTTTCATCCCGGTATGATACGATTCGAGCCTCTTTTCGGCTTTACAGCAGAAAACGCAGATGTCCAAAACGGACATCTGCGTTTTTTGGCACGCCGGAAGGGACTCGAACCCCCAACCCTCAGAACCGGAATCTGATGCTCTATCCATTGAGCCACCGGCGCGTTTGCGCAAGTATTATATCAGATCGGTTTGAAAAAGTAAAGACTTATTTTGTATTTTCGGAAATTATTTATATCTTTTCGAAAACCCTCTATCCCAGCTCGACGTATTTTCGCAGGAAGCCCAAAACCTGCTCCCGGGTGCAGATCTTTTTGGGGGAGAAGGCAGTTTGACTGGTGCCGGCTGCGATCCCCTTCTCCACCGCCCACAGCACAGCCTTGTAGTAATAGGCGTTCTCGCGTACATCGGTAAAGGGGCTGAGAGGCTCCTGCGGCTCCGGGTCCGGGGTTTCCCCGTCCTCGGGGGGCTGATCCGGGTCCGGGGTTTCCCCATCCTCGGGAGGCGGCGCTGGATCCTCCAGATCCGCCAGGACTGTCGGAGTGGGCTTTCCGGCGGCACACCAGAGGAAAGAAATGACCTGCGCCCGATTACAGAGCTCCATCGGCCCAAATCGTTCCGGGGAATAACCGGCGGTGATCCCGTTTTCCACCGCCCAACAGACAGCCTTGTAGTAATAGCGTTTGGGCGAGACATCCTCGAAGCTCAGCTCTGTGAGCGTGGGGTCCGGGCGGCCCAGGGCGGCCCAGAGGAAGGTCAGAACCTGCGCCCGCGTGCATTCCTCCTGGGGAGCGAATTTTGTTTCGCTTACACCGCTGGCAATACCGTTTTCCAGCGCCCAGGTGATGGACTTGTAGGACCAGTGGGATTGCGCCGGCAAATCCGTCAATTTGGTTTTTACATGCTGCCCGGCACTGTTGATCCAGTAGTGGTCCAGCGCCACCAGGGGCTTTGTATTCGCGCTCAGGGTCCCGGACAGGCTGCTGCTAGCGGCGGCGTTATAGTCCACGCCCGCCGCGGTCTTTATGTTCTTGATCTCATATTTCGTGCCCTTCACCCGGGATTCCTTAAAGTCGGTCACGTTGGATTTGTAGAGCGCGCCGTTGATCCAGACATCAAAGGTGGCGTATCCGTCGGTCTTTTCCGCACCGGTTCCGTCCAACACGCCGTTGACGTTGATCTCGTATTTGGGATCCGGGGTGGGCGTTGGCTGAGGGGCCAGCGCAGAAGGCGCCTTCAGCAGAAAGACGAACCAGGCCTTCAGGGTGGAGCGGGCGATGGTCTGGCCCCAGCGGATGATACAGGTGCCGTTGTAATTGCAGTCGGCGTAGGTCACAGTATCGCCGCTGACAGCGGTAACATAGATGCTGTGGGCGTAGGCGGAGCTGCCGTTCTTGTTGAAACGGACGATATCGCCGGCCTTAAGGCTGTTCAGGCTGGAGGAATACCAGAGCTTGGTCCAGCCGGAGGAGGGGTTGTTCTGGGGATCCCGACCGGTGGCGTCGTAGCCCAGTTTATCGGCGAAGCCCCAGCATTGATAGGACAGCTCTTTGCCGTTGGGAGCATAGCCGTTGCAGGTCTGATAGGCGGTGCCGCAGTAGTTGTTGTGTTTGTAGCAGGCCTGATTGGTCCAGCCGTTCTGGTTGTTGTAGCTCATGCCGGTGCCGCGCTTGGGCATGTGGTTCCAGTATTTCCCATGGGGAAATTTCGACTTCAGCCCGGAAAGGCCCAAGACTTGGGGAGCGATCTCATCGCCCGCCGCCTCGTCTGGTAGCGAAGAATGCAGGTTCGGCGCCAGGGTCTCCACGCCGGTGGAAAGATCTATGCTGTGCAGCGTCTCCTGATCCCGCAGATAACAGAGGGTATCGGCATCCTCGAGCCAGAATTGCTCCACGCCGCCGGAGAGCTTTACAGTCCTTTGCCCGTCGACCAGAAGCAGGACAGACGCGCCGCTAAGCACATAGAGTCCTTCCTCTCCCATGGCGAAACGAGCGATCGGGGCTTCAAAACCTATGGTGTCCAGCACGGCGCCGGTGTCCGGGGACAGCTTCATCAGCTTATCGCCGGCGGATACCAGCAGGCTGCCCTCCCACCAGAGCAGCTGGTCCACCGGCCAGTCGGTCAGGCGCGTAATGACCAGCTCGTCGTCAAAGGCTCCGGAGCAGCTGGGTTTGGAGGACTGTACCCGGGAGGACGTCAGCACATTGCCGTTCATGCTATCCGCGTACCAGCAGACCCCGTCATGGGCGGTCTCGACATCGCTGTTGCGGAGCAGGACTGCCTCCTCTTTCATCGTCTCGGCATCCGCCGCGGCCAGAGCGGAGCCGGGCAAGCAAGACGCAATCAAAAGAAAACAGAGGATCCACGCGGAAAAACGCTTGATCATTGAAAACCCTCCTGATTCATTTGGGAAACACATCTTTATTATCGTAGCACAGTTGACATAATTTTGCAAGCATTTTCCTTTTATTTTTCGTAAAAAACCACGAAAAACCCTGAAAAAACAGGGCTTTTCGTGGTTTTTTACGCTTGGATTCCGTTTTCTGTTACGGCTTGGGTGAATTGACGACGCCGATAAAGAGGGGCAGACCGTCCTCGTTGGTGACGACGAAGAGGAAGGGGCGGTCAAGCATAAGCTCCACTTCTCTCAATGGATCTTCGGGCACACCCGCGTAAGTCGGCTCAATTTCAGTATAGGCTGCTCCGGTGACGCCCTTTTTATCGACCAGGATCCGGGCCCCGTGCTTTGCCTCATCAACGCTTATGAGGTTCTCATCATTTGCGACGAGCGGCGAAAAATCCGCACGATATTTATCGAAGACTGCCGTAACTCCCAGTATGTTCAACTTATCGATCAAGTCCAGCTGGGAGCTGACGTCGAATTCCGGGATTGCCAGTGTCACAAGGGCCTGTTCATGGGGTGTAGCATCCCTTCCAACAATACCGTTCAGAAAATCCAGTACGCTTTCGTTCTCTAACAGCGCTTCCGGATCCATCCCTTCCTCCGGTAAAAGGAAATACATGGAAGATCCGCCAGAGAGCCGCTTTCCGGCAGCGGCAAACCCATCGCCTTCATAATAATCCTGCAGCGTGGATTCCAACATAAAGTCGCAGTCCTGCTCTCCCGTCGGAGCGTGGAAGACGAGATTGACGGATCTGCAAAACTCCCCTTCCCAGGCTGCCTTGAAATAAACGGTGGTGATCAGGGCCAGAACCGTATCCGCGGAGGTTTTAATGTCTTGAATCTGGTCCGAAAGCAGTCCCTTCGTCTGTTGGTTCATCCAAGCCTGCAGCGCTTGATTATACGCCTGACTGCCCATCTCTCCTGAGAAAACCGAGCCGTAATAATTTGACGCAAGCGTTTCAACGGTCTGTCGGTCGTATTTCAGATCGTCCCGCAGCCAAACGGAAGCGGCAAGCAAAGCAGTAAGCCGACCGTCATCGCTGTAATTTGCCCGCCACAGCGCGTTGGCCCGAGCTCGCAGGGTCTGGATATCCGGAGCGTGCAGCAGCGTCAGGAGCTCCTGCCGGCTTTCCCCCGCCGTGGTCTCTGACAGCATTGCCAAAGCCATATAGACATTCATAGGAGATACTACCCGGTTTTCCGTGCCCGCACCGCTCAGCAAAACCGGCACGGCGTTACGAAGGTATTCGTCCAAGCCTTCTGTATAGTCCGCATCAGAGCGCATCGCCATCCGGCTGTCCATCCACTTTTGCAAAGCGTCGCGATAGGCGCTTTGATTTAGCCGTCCCGTTCCATCCTCTATATAATCACTATGAAAGGCATAGGGCGCCATCTTTGGATATTCCGCTCCAGCCAAGGTGTAGCTCAGCAGCTCCGCCGGGGGACCTGCGTCAGTGGGTTTTGCGGCGCTGCTTGCGACGGCATCCGTTGACGAAGCTTGTGAAGGATCGACTGATGGACGCCTCGCAAAGCGCACGGCGCCCAAGATCACGATGGCCAGCACGGCGGCGAGGCTGAGCCAGGGGACCCAACGGATGCCGGTTCGCCGCAGCTTCCGCTCCCCCTCCAGAACCTGAGCGTCCGGAAGCTCCGTGATCGCATTGTAAAGATCTTCTGAATTCATAATTCCACTCCTTCCTGTTCCAGCCGGGTTCTCAGACTCTGCCGCAGCCGCAGGAGGCGCAAGGTCATGGCGTTCTGCCGAACTCCGGCTTCCTGGGCCAGACGCTTGACCGAAACGCCGTGCCAGTAGCGACGGACAAAGAGCTGTCGCTGCTCTGCTTCCAGCTCGTTCAGCCAGGCAGACAGCAGTCGAGACAATTCCCGGCTTTCCAGTTCCTGTTCCAGGCTCCGGGCCGCGGGGATACAGTCCTCCAGTTCGGACAGCAGGATCTCAAGCTCCCGGTAACGTTTTTTCGTATGGAAAAAGCGGAAACGGCTCAGGGCCAGGTTCCGGGTGATCCGTCCCAGGTAGCTCCGCAGACATGCGGGCTGGCTGGGCGGAATGTCGTTCCATGCAGCCAGCCAGGTGTCATTCAGGATCTCTTCGGTGTCCTCCGGGCAGCCCAGGATATTGTTTGCCACAGCGGCGCAGTAGGGGCCGTACTTGCCTGCGGTCTCGGTGACGGCCCGTTGATCCCGCCGGTTATAGAGCTCCAGAATGTACGTGTCCTCCATTCCCGTTCCTCCGTTTCTTTGAAAGGTCCTTTCACTATTATAGACGCCGAAGTGAAAGAAATGTTACGCAGGCGAATCAAATCGGCCCCTGCGACCATACGAGTCCGGATTTGTCGTGGTTTCACCGTATGACCTGCCAGGCTGCGATCAGGCGGTCCTGGCTCCAGCTTGCGTTGGCCGGGCTGGTGGAAGGAAGCACAAGCGCAGGGCGGTTCGTTACAGGCTCTGTGTATCTGTGATAGAGCTTTGCAGCAGTCTGACCGTTGACAAAGATCTCCCGGATCTGAGCGGAATCCAGGATGGGACGCAGATCGTTGACGGCGACGTTGCGGATGGAGGCGTCAGAAGAGCCCCTGATCTCACAGGATGCGATCACGTCCCAGAGCGCAACGCCATGACGCAGCAGGAAGGCCCTGCGCTCAGCCACCGTTACGGGAACGTCGTCCTCAAAAACGGCGGCCGTCACCCGCCAGAAGCGGTTTTGGGGATGGCCATAGAAAAAGCCCTGCTCCCGGGACTTCACCGAGGGGAAGGAACCGAGGATCAGAATGCGGGAATTCCCGTCATAGACGGGCGGAATGGGATGGATCAGCATAGCGGCCTCCGAAATGAAAAACGCACGCTGCGGCGTGCGTTTTCTGGAGCGGATAAAGGGAGTCGAACCCTCCTGTTCAGCTTGGGAAGCTGACGTTCTACCGATGAACTATATCCGCAGGTCTGTTGTGAAATATATTATAACAGACCAAAAGCAATTTTTCAATAGAAATTTGCTGGTTTTTTATTTTTTCTTTTTGGGGGTGAAAACCGGTTCACGACTCACAGCAGAGCCAGCATAATCAGGAACCCCGCCGCGGGCAGCGCAAATACCAGGTTTTTCCTGACCTCGAAGCCCCGGCGCAGGAAATGGACGCCAAAGACCAGGCTGGCCAGGGGAATCGGCAGCAGGAGCAGGGGCTGCCAGGCGCCCCGGGTTTGCATCCCGCCCTGCCCGTTCGCCAGGGATAGGATCCAAAGCCCCGCCGGTACAGACGCCATGCAGAGCAGGACCAACAGGAAGGACGCTGTGCGGATCTCATTCTCCGGGGACAAGCCTCGATCCAGCACCTTCCCGACGCCGAAGCAGGCCTTGATCACAGGATTCCCCTCTGCAAGCTCCCGGTCCACCGCGTAAGTCAAACCGTCCTGGGTGAACAGATAAAGGCTTTCGCACACCGCGCAGCTCCGGGTGCACTCCGGACGCAGCAGAACGGAGCTGACCATGGCGCCGTCCCTGTGGATCTCAGCGTAGAGCCCTCCGTCCCGCAGGCAGTAGCGATAGCGCTTTTCCTTCAGCTGCGCAAGATCACGGGGGATCCTCCTCAGCTCCCGATACAGGAAAAACAGGAGGACTGCCGCAAAGACCGCACCCAAGGCCAGCGCCATCTCCGCACGCTTCTCCGCCGGCGCGCCGGCAGCCCCCAAGAGCGCGCCGAACAGAAAAGCAAGGATCAACAGGATGCCGCCCCGCCGGAACACGCGGCGGCGGCTGTGGCGCATCAGCAGTTCAAGGGTTTCAGGGGTATGGACAAACAGGATGGCTTCCTCTCGCGGAGCCGGGTCTCCGCTCGTCACGACAGCGTCATTCTCCCGATCCAGGAGGGCATCCACGGAAATGCCGAAGATCTCCCGCAGGCGGAGCAGATTGTCCACTGTGGGCATCGTCTGGTCTGTTTCCCAAAGGCTCACGGTCTGACGGCTCACCAGCAGACGTTTTCCGAGCTCCTCCTGCGAAAGGCCCGCCCGCCGCCGACACTCCAGAAGCTTTTCTCCAAGGGTCATTGAGCTCCCTCCTTCCGGAATGATTTTATCGGATCATTGCCTGTTTTGCAAGCAAATCCCGCTTGATTCCTGTCAAGCGGGACTTGCGGCACGAGATTTCACAAGAATTTACTGTCAGGCGCGAGGCCGCCGTCCTCCGGACAGCTCTTCCCCAAGGGAAAGAGCTATATCCGCCTGCGGTAGAGACGGGCCAGGCCGCCCTCAGGTCTCGCGGAAGGCCTTGGCGATGTTGATGCCCGTCTGGTACATGGTTTTGACGCACATGTCGAAGCTGATGGACTGGGTCTCGTAGAGGAAGTAGGCCAGGTTCAGGCAGTTCATGGCCCGCATGGCCGCCACGGCGTTGCGCTCGATGCAGGGGATCTGCACCAGGCCGCAGATGGGGTCGCAGGTCAGGCCCAGGTGGTGCTCCAGGGCTATTTCAGCGGCGAACTCGATCTGGTCCAGGTTCATATCGCAGAGCTCCGCCAGGGCCGCGGAGGCCATGGAGCAGGCCGCGCCGATCTCCGCCTGACAGCCGCACTCAGCTCCGGAGACGGAGGCGTTATGCTTGATGAGATTGCCGATGATGCCGCCCACGGCCAGGGCGTGGAGGATCTTCTCGTCGGAGAAGCCATGGTCCTCCTGCATATAGCGCAGGACCGCGGGCAGGACGCCGCAGCTGCCGCAGGTGGGGGCGGTGACGATGGTGCCGTTATCGGCGTTCTGCTCGGAGACGGCGAAGGCGTAGGCGCAGATCACGCGGGTCTCCTTGATCTGGACCATCTGGTTCTTGGTCGCCTGCTCATAGAGCAGCTTCGCCTTCCGCTCCAGCTGCAGGCCGCCGGGCAGGATGCCCTCCGCGTGGAGTCCGTCCGCGATGGCCCAGCGCATGGCCTTCCATACCTTGGCAAGGTAGGTCCAGATCTCCGGCCCTTCGGTCATCTCCACATATTCCCAGATCCGGACCTTGCGCCACTGGCAGAAGCGGATGACCTCCGCTAGGGAGTTCTCGGGATAGATCTCCTCTTCGTCCTTGCCGGGAGCCCGTCCCTCGATCACGATGTCACCGCCGCCCACAGACTGAACCCGCATTCGGGGGCTTTCGACGCCGTTCTCCACAGCGAAAAAGTCCAGGGTGTTGGGATGGGGCAGGTCGGGGGGATCCTGCTGAGAAAAGACGATTTCGGTGGGCGTGGGTCCCAGGACCTCCCGCAGCACCCGGTCGGTGCCGTGGCCAACGCCGGTCTTCGCCAGAGAATCATAGAGTACCACCCGATAGCGCTCCGCGTCGGGGTGCTCCTCCTTGAAGATCCGCGCCGCCCGCTCCGGCCCCATGGTATGGGACGAGGACGGACCCTTGCCGATCTTGTAGATATCACGAATGGAACGCATGGTCGCAGCCTCCCTCTGTAGTGACAAGCATTGCTTGTCCGCCGTCTCCCCAGGTACTGAGGAGTTGAGAATTGAGAACTAAGAATTGCGAATTGTCGGTGTCGTTCAAATTGCCATTTGAACGACGGAAAACGATGCTTATTCTACCTTAATTATAGCATTTGACAGTCGGAAATCAATAGGAAAGTTGCTTGCGTACAGGATAATTATATGGTAAAATATACAAGCAAAGGACCCTGTCCCCCGCCCCATTTGATTCCCGTTTTGCAGATGGCGATCTGCAAAACACCACAATTCTTAATTCTCCATTCTCAATTCTCAATTCACAGAGGTATGCGTAATGAAGTTTATCCATATCGCCGACCTGCACCTGGGCAAATCCCTCCACGGCGTCAACCTGCTGGAATCCGGGGATCAGCCCCACTGGGTTGATCGCTTTCTTGCTCTTGCAGAATCTGTCCTGCCGGACGCGGTGCTGATCGCGGGGGACGTCTATGACCGGGGAGCGCCGGCAGCGGGGGCGGTGGCGCTGCTGAGCCGTCTGCTCACTGGCTTGGCGGAGCTGGAAATTCCGGTGCTGCTGATTCCCGGCAACCACGACTCCCCCCAGCGCCTGGCCTTCGGACGGGAGCTGCTGGCCCGGGAGCGCCTGCACATCGCCCCGCCGTTGGAGTCCCCCGGACTGCTGCGCCGGGTGACGCTGACGGACGAATATGGGCCGGTGGATTTCTGGCTCATGCCCTATCTCTTCCCCGCTCTGGCCTCCGAGGCTCTGGGGGTGGAGCTGCGGGACTATGACACGGCAGTCCGGGCTCTGCTGGCCGCTCAGCCCATTGACGAGTCTCGTCGGAACGTACTGATCGCCCACCAAAATGTGACCGTCGGCGGAGCCGAGGGTGAACGCGGCGGCTCCGAGACCATGGTAGGCGGCGTGGGCCAGGTGGACTTCACAGCCTTCAACGCCTTTGATTACACCGCCCTGGGCCACATTCACGCGGGCTATCCCGTGGGACGAGCTGAGGTCCGCTACGCCGGTTCTCCCCTTTGCTACCACTTCAACGAGACCCGGCAGGCGGCCAAGGCTCCTCTGCTGGTGGAGCTGGGTCCGAAAGGGGCCCCGGTCCGGACCGGGCCGCTGCCCATCGAGCCCCTGCATCGCCTGCGGGCCATGGAGGGCAGATACGACGAAATCCGTGCGGAGCTGGCAACTGCAGCGCCCCAGGCAGCGGGGGACTATCTCAGTGTGACCCTGACTGACCAGAGGGTGACGCCGGAGCTGGCAGAGGAGCTGCGGAGTCTCTGCGAGGCCCGGGGCTGCCTCTTGATGGAGCTGAGCTCCTCCTGGCAGGAGGCTCGGAGCGAGGGGACGCTGAGCGCGGCCGCCCTCCGGGAAAAAGGGCTGGCGGAGCTCTTCGCGGATTTCTATGCCCAGCGAAACGCAGGCGCCGAGCCGGAACAGGCGGAGCTGCACCTGCTGCAGAGCGCCGCCGAGCTGGCCGAGCATGCGGACTACCGAAATGAACCCACGGCAGAGCAGATCTCCCGGCTGGTGAACGCTGCCGTAACGGCGCACAGTGAGCGCCGCATCGGTAACGCTGCGGAACATGGCGCGCAATGTGGGCCGCTGGCGGGTGATCGCGCACCGAAAAAGGAGGGGGTGACGTGAAACCTCTAAGACTGGAATTAACGGCCTTCGGCTCCTACGCGGAACCTACCGTCGTTCCCTTTGACGAGCTGGAGCAGGGCCTCTATCTGGTCACCGGCGATACCGGCGCGGGCAAGACCACGATCTTTGACGCCATTGTCTTCGCCCTCTACGGCAAGGCCAGCGGCAAGGACCGCTCGCCGGAAATGATGCACTGCGATCTGACGGACAAGTCGGTGGATACCGTCGTGAGCCTGCGCTTCTCCCAAAATGACCGCGTCTGTACCGTCACCCGGAGCATCCATTTCCCCAGGAAACGGGGCGTCGAGGGCGGTTTCGGGGCGCCGGACATCCAGGCCGTTCTGACCGGCGAGGGTCTGACGCCGGTGGAAGGCGCCTCCCGCGTCAGCGCCGCCTGCGAGAGCCTGCTGGGTCTCAACGCGGAGCAATTCCGCAAAATCGTGATGCTGGCGCAGGGAGAGTTCCGGGATTTTCTGAAGGCCGACAGCGAGAAGAAAACCGAGATCCTGGGCAAGCTTTTTGACAGCTCCGCCTATGTCTGGTATCAAAGGCTGCTGGAGGGCGCCTGGAAAAAGCTGGAGCAGGAGCGGCTGGGAGAACGGGAGCGGCTGCGGCTGCTGCTGGAAAACAATCTGCGCCTGCCCGAGGACGCGGACCCTGCCCGCTTCCTTCCGGGAGAGCCCGCGCTGCTGGAGAACCTGGATCAACTGCTGACGGAGGGTCGGCGCCGCGGCGACGAGCTGAAGCTGAAGCTCTCTGAGGCGGAAAGCAGTCGGGACGCCCTGCTGATTCAAAAGACCGCCGGCAAGACAACGAACGCCGCCTTGGACAGACTCGAGCACTGCGAGGCCCGCGCCGCCGTCCTGGAAGGCCAGGCCCCGGCCATGGACCAGCGACGGGCTCTGCTGGAACGGGCGGAGCCCGCCCTGCACCGGGTCATGCCCGCCATTCGGGAAGCGGAGCGCAGCATCCGGGAGCGGGACGCCGCCCGGGATGCTCTGGACCAGCTTCTGCGCAGGAGCGACGAGCGGGAAAAGGCCTACCGTCAGGCCCAGGAAAGCCGGACCGGAGACGAGGCTCTGGTCCGGCGAAAGGAAGAGATCACCGGTCTGCTGGCGGAAACCCGAAAGCAGCTGGAGCTCTTTTCCGCGCTGAAGCAGGCGGAGGAGGCGCGGGTCCGGGCCCAGGTCGGGCGGGAGGCCTGTCTCGCACGCCAAAACCTTGTCTGCCGGGACATTGCCGACAAAGAGGCGACGCGCAGATCCGTGTCAGAACGCCTGGACGCCCTTCGGGACGCAGATCGTCTGGCGGCGGAGGCTCTGCAGGAGGCGGAGAACGCCGGTCGGATCTATACCGCCATCGCCGGCGTCGGCGGCATCCGGGAACGTGTCCGGGAACTGACAGAGCGGGAGAAGGCCCTGACGGCCAACGACACAGCCTTCCAGTCCTTCACCGAGAGGGTCTTGGAGGCAAAAGAACGCTATGACCTCCTTTACAGTCGTTTCCTCTCCGGGCAGGCCGGCCTGTTGGCTACGGAGCTTCGTCAGAATGTAGAGGCCTCCGGCTTCGGTCTCTGCCCCGTCTGCGGCAGCAGACTGGACCGGAGCGGGCTTTGCCATCTGGCGCCGGAGAACGCGGAGACCCCAAGCCAGGAGGCCGTGGACACCGCAAAGGCGACGGCTGAAGGCTTGGAGCAGGAGCGTCAGAAAAAGAAGGAACAGCTGGACCGGGCCCACAATCAGCAGCTTGCCAAACGGGACATGCTGCTGCATACAGCGACGGAGCTCATACCCGGCTGTGACAGCTGGGAAGCCCTCCTGGCTCCCGGTTACCTGCCCCGGATCGAGGAACAGGCCCGTCAACGCAGCGCCGCCGCCCGGGAGACTCTGCAGAAACGCCGGGAGCAGGTGGCGGAGCGGGACGCCCTTCGGGAGTCTTCCGCCGCCGCGGAGCAGACGCTGGACGCTCTGCGGGCCGCCCTGGAAACGCTCCGGGCGGAGATCTCTCAGCGGGAGCAGGCCTTCGGCGCCGCTGAGCAGGGCGCCGCCGTTCTGCGACAGCAGCTTCATTATAAGTCGGAGCAGGACGCAAAAGACGCGCTTTCGGCACTGCAGAGCGAAAACGCAAAGATCAGCAATCTCCTGACCGCCCACGAGTCCCACGAGCGCCAGTGCAAGGAGCGTCTGGATCAGGTTCAAGGCCAGCTGCGCAGCGCCCGACAGAGCCTGGAATCGCGGGAAGACGCCGTGGTGAGCGCCGCGCTGGGGCAGGAAAACGCTCTTCGAAATGCGGGTTTCTCCAGCCTCGAAGCCGTGCGGGAAGCTCTGGCTCTCTGCCGCGGCACGGATCCCGAGCGCTGGCTGCAGGCGGAGCAGAATACCCTTTCGGATTATGAGCACGAACGCAAAGCCCTGTCTGAGACCCTGGCGGAGCTGCGTAAGCAGACCGCCGGGCAGCGTCGGGCGGACCTGGACGCTCTGGACGCCGCCTTCCAAAAAACGGACGCTGCCTGTCAGGCTCTGCGTCAGGATAGTCGGCGTCACAGCCAATGGCTGGAAAGCTGCAGTCAGGTGCGGGACCGGGTCGCGGAGCATCTGTCTGCCCTGCGCGCCACGGAAAGCGCCTGGACTCGTTTGAGCCGTCTCGGCGCTCTGGCGGCGGGCTCCACCGGACAGGGCGGCAAGCTGAGCTTTGAGCGCTATGTTATGGGCGCGGTCTTCCGGGAAATCCTCGACATGGCCAATCGCCGGCTGGATCTCATGAGCGGCGGCCGCTATCAGTTGGAGCACAAGACGGCCGCCAACCGGGCCAGCGCAAAAGCCGGACTGGAGATCGAGATTCTGGACCTGACCACCGGAAAGCGGCGTCCCTCCGCCAGTCTCTCCGGCGGCGAGGCCTTTTACACCTCCCTGGCTCTGGCCCTGGGCCTGTCCGATGTGGTCCAGAGCCATGCGGGCGGGATCCGGCTGGAAGCCCTGTTTATCGACGAGGGCTTCGGCAGCCTGGATGACGACATGCTGGACAACGCGCTGTCTGTCCTCAGCGATCTGACCCGCGGCGACCGGCTGGTCGGCATCATCTCCCACGTGGATAAATTGGGCGCCAGCATTCCCCAGAAGATCATCGTCAAAAACGGCCCCAAGGGAAGCAGCCTTCGGGTAGTGGTTTGATTTAAGGTCTTCGACCTCGTTCGTAGGGGCCGACGCCCACATCGGCCCTTTCCCCGGACGACACGGAGGGCCGATGTGGTCATCGGCCCCTTCAGCAATACTTTTACATCTTGCTTTCCCGCATCCGTTCCGCCCTCGCCAGGGCGTTCAGGGACAACTCTCCCGCCAACTTGAAGAGGGCGTCGGCCAGTACCGTCTCCGTCCTGCGTTCCGCTTCCGCAGCGACTTTTGTGTAAAACTCGGCGGTTTTCTCGTCGAGCAGGATCATGTATGGAACCATATCTTCCTCCCTCCATGAGGGTCGATCACAAAAAAGAGCGATCGGGGACCCGGCTCAGCGGGTCCCCGATTTATCCTATGCGGGGGCTTGACAGATGTGTTATAATATATGGGCAAATCAAGCCAGTCTGAAAGGAAGAAACGGAAATGGCAAAGGATAAGAAAATGGACAAAAAAGTGGAGCAGATCACCGATATGGAGGTGGATTTTGCCCAGTGGTTCACCGACGTGTGCAAGAAGGCGGAGCTCATCGACTACTCCTCCATCAAGGGCATGTTCATCTACCGGCCCTACGGCTACGCGATCTGGGAAAACATCCAGAGAATCATGGACGCCGAGTTCAAGAAGAACGGCGTTGAGAACGTCTATATGCCCATGCTGATCCCCGAGTCTCTGCTGCAGAAGGAAAAGGATCACGTGGAGGGCTTCGCCCCCGAGTGCGCCTGGGTCACCATGGGCGGCTCCGAGAAGCTGGAGGAGCGCTACTGCGTGCGCCCCACCTCCGAGACGCTCTTCTGCGAGCACTTCAAAAACGTCATCCAGTCCCACCGGGATCTGCCCAAGCTCTATAACCAGTGGTGCTCCGTGCTCCGCTGGGAGAAGACCTCCCGCCCCTTCCTGCGCCATCGGGAATTCCTGTGGCAGGAGGGCCACACCATGCACGCCAGCGCCGAGGATGCCCAGGAGTTCACCATCCGGATGCTGAACGTCTACGCCGACTTCTGCGAGAAGGTGCTGGCCATGCCCGTCACCCGGGGCCAGAAGACCGACAAGGAGAAGTTCAACGGCGCCGAGGCCACCTACACCATCGAGTGCATGATGCACGACCGCAAGGCTCTGCAGGCCGGCACCTCCCACTTCTTCGGCGACGGCTTCGCCAAGGCCTTCGACATCACCTTCACCTCCAAGGACAATCAGCGGGTCAACCCCTTCCAGACCTCCTGGGGCGTGTCCACCCGTCTGATCGGCGGCATCATCATGACCCACGGCGACAACAACGGTCTGGTCCTGCCCCCGAAGATCGCCCCTGTTCAGGTCATCGTGGTCCCCGTGGCCCAGCACAAGCCCGGCGTCATTGAGGGCGCCGCCGCACTGATGGATCGCCTGCAGAAGGCCGGCGTGCGGGTGAAGATGGACGACTCCGACAACTCCCTGGGCTGGAAGTGCGCCGAGTACGAGATGAAGGGCGTGCCTCTGCGCCTGGAGATGGGCCCCCGGGACCTGGAAAACGGCCAGTGCGTCCTGGTCCGCCGGGACAACGGCGAGAAGACTGTCATCTCCGTGGAGGAGCTGGAATCCAAGGCGGAAGAGCTGCTGCAGGCCGTCCATGACGGACTGTTCGAGCGGGCCAAGAAAAATCTGGACGAGCACATCTACGAGGCCCACAGCCTGGCCGAGGCCAAGCAGCTCCAGGAGGAGCACGGCGGCTTCATCAAGACCATGTGGTGCGGCGACGAGGCCTGCGAGATCAAGATGAAGGAAGAGGCCGGGATGTCCTCCCGCTGCATGCCCTTTGCCCAGGAGCACATCGACGAGGTCTGCCCCGTCTGCGGCAGACCGGCTGTGAAGAGCATCCTCTGGGGCGTGGCGTATTAAGTGACAGGTGGCAAGTGACAATGAAAACCCGGGGCGGCTCTGAACCGGTCCGGGTTTTCATATTCGGATTTGCTGAACCGCAGGGGCCGGGTCTCCCGGCCCGCCCATCCTATCGCAAATGGAGAATGTGGGACGGGGAACCCGTCCCCTACGGAGCTGCAAATCCCGATCTGCATTACCGCTCATAGTCGAACTCAAAATCGTAGATCGAGACCGTGTCGCCGTCCTGGATGCCCATTCCTTCGAGCTTGTCGAAGAGGCCGGACTTGCGGAGCTGGCGGTCAAAGTAGTTGCGGCTCTCGTAGTCCGCAAAATTGATATCGTTGATGAGGCGGGCCAGCCACGGACCGGAGACCACCCAAGTGTCTCCAAAATGCTGGATCTCCAGCTCGTCGGATTCACCGGCCTCAGCCAGGGGCTTCACATACTCGGGCTCGTATACCGTCACGGGCGGCAACTCCCGCAGCCTGCCGGCGATGGTGCGGACCAACTGCTTCGTGCCCTGGGTGGTGGCGGCGGAGATCTCATAAAGCTCCAGCCCCAGGCTCTCCACATGTGCGCGGAGCCGGGCCAGGTTGTCGCTGTCGGGGGCCAGGAGGTCCAGCTTGTTGGCGGCCACGATCATGGGCCGGGCGGCCAGCTCGGGGCTGTACTCCGCCAGCTCCCGGTTGATCTTCTCGAAATCCTCCACCGGGTCCCGATCCTCGGAGCCGGAGACGTCCACCACGTGGACGATGAGGCGGCAGCGGTCGATGTGCCGCAGGAAGTCGTGGCCCAGGCCGGCTCCTTCGGCGGCGCCCTCAATGATGCCGGGGATGTCCGCCATGACGAAGGAAACGCCCTCCTCCACCCAGATGACGCCCAGATTGGGGTAGAGGGTGGTAAAGTGATAGTTGGCGATCTTCGGATGGGCGTTGGAGGTCACGGAGAGCAGAGTGGATTTGCCCACATTGGGGAAGCCCACCAGCCCCACGTCCGCCAGAAGCTTCAGCTCCAGGATCACCTCGTGCTCCTCCCCGGGCAGGCCCGCCTTGGCGAAGCGGGGGACCTGGCGGGTCGGCGTGGCGAAATGCTTGTTGCCCCAGCCGCCCCGGCCGCCCTTGCAGAGAACGTACTCGTCCAGCTCGGACATATCCTGGATCACCGCTCCGGTCTCGGCATCCTTGATGACGGTGCCCCGGGGGACCTTGATGATCAGATCCTCTCCCCGCTTGCCGGCCCGGCGGCCGCCCTCGCCGGGCATTCCCGCAGGCGCCTGGTACTTGCGCTTGTAGCGGAAGTCCATCAGGGTGGAGAGATTGTCGTCCACCTTTACCACCACGGAGCCGCCGTGTCCGCCGTCGCCGCCGTCGGGACCGCCCGCGGCCACATATTTTTCCCGATGGAACGCCACCGCGCCGTTGCCGCCGGCGCCGGCTTTCACAAAGATTTTTACTTTATCAACAAACATTTGCTTGCGCCTCCTTTGTCAGGGATACGCCAAAGGCCGGAACAGTTGTTGTTCCGGCCTTGTGACTGTTCTTACTGCTCTGCGTAGACGGAGCACATCTTGCGATCCTTGCCCATGCGCTCGAACTTGACCTTACCGTCAATGAGAGCAAACAGGGTGTCGTCGCTGCCGATCCCGACGTTGTGACCGGGATGGATGTGGGTGCCTCTCTGGCGGACCAAAATGTTGCCGGCCAGGACGAACTGACCGTCAGCCCGCTTCACGCCAAGCCGCTTGGACTCGGAATCACGGCCGTTCTTGGTGGAGCCGCCGCCCTTCTTGTGAGCGAAGAACTGTAAACCGATGTTCAGCATTTGTTACACCTCCATAACTTCGATATAATCAGGATTTTCATCCCGCAGCGTGCTGAGGGTGAGCATCATGCCGTCCAGAATGGCCTGGACCGCATCTTCCTCCTCATAATGTGCGGGAAGCTTCAGGGTGACAGAGGCGGTGAAGTTCTCACTGTCCTCTTCGACCCTTGTTTTGGCGCAGACGCCCAATACATCATTGAGCGTAGCCTCCACACAGCGCACAATCCCAGTGATTGCGGCGCAGACAATGTCTTCGCCGGGCTCTGCCTTTTCGCTGTGTCCGACGACGGAAAAACCGGTCCGCCGTCCGTCTTGACTGAAAAAGCTAACGTGTGTCATACTTACGCGTGGATCTTTTCAATCTTGACCTTGGTGTAGGGCTGTCTGTGGCCGCGGATGGACTTGCTGTCCTTCTTGGGACGGTACTTGAAGACGGTGACCTTCTTGGCCTTGCCGTTCTTCAGAACCTTGGCTTCGACGGAAGCGCCATCCACCACGGGAGTCCCGAAACGGGAATTCTCGCCGTCCACAATGGCCAGCACCTGATCGAAGGTGACAGTCTCGTCGGCGTTGACGTTCAGCTTCTCAATAAAGAGCTCGTCGCCCTCGCTGACGTTGTACTGCTTACCACCGGTAACAATAATCGCCTGCATTTGTTTCTCTACCTTTCTGTAGTCTCGCTCTGGGGGTGAGAGGACGCGCCTCTGCTTCAGACCCTTTCAATGCGGCCCATAAATTATAACACAGGACAAACGAAAAGTCAAATCATTTTTTGCGTTTTTTATCAATTTTTTTCGTATTTTTCCCGGGTTTTACGCCTCGCCGCCGCGTTTCCACCAGAAACGGAAGACCCGGTCCTGAACGAATCCAAGCTTACGATAGAATTCCTGGTCGGAGAGCACATAGGCCTGTCTTGCGCCCAGAGCCCGAGCCCGACAGGCGGCCTCATAGAGCAGCGCCTTGGCCAGTCCCCGGCCCCGGTGCGCCGGGACGGTGCAGACCGGCTCCACATAGGCATAGTCCGTGTCCGGATGAAGCCACAGGCAGCAACAGGCTGCCAGGCTGCCGTCGGGAGAAACGGCGGCCAAGCCCAGCTGTTGGTTGAAGTGGGGGCGGAGCCGGGCCGCGACGGGCTCCTGCCGCTCGAATTCCGCCCGGTCAGAGCCGTGATCAAAGCCCTGCCAGAACAGCCAGGCCATTGCTTCCGCGTCCCGGATCGGATCCGGCTCCGTCAGGGTATATCCCACAGGCAGCGCCAAATGCTCGACGCAGTCCAGGGGAAGCCGCATCATTGGTTCCTTCTGTTCGACCGGAACAAAGCCCGCCGCCCGGGCCGCGTCGAGCGCCGGCCTGTCGGCTTCGCTTAGGGCGATCCCCAGGCCGTTTTCGTCCCGCAGGGCTTGCCAAGCGTAGTCCAGAATCTCCGGGTACAGCGCCTCGTATCCCGGCAGCGCCCCGCAGAAGGCTTCTCCAAAGTACATGTCATAGATGGCGGCCCCGACCACACGATCTCCATCCCACCACAGACCGATGGCGCCTTCTTCGGACTTGTTGAATTCCGGGTGTTCGTACATCCACTCGAAGCGGGCCCAGTTCCAGTTGATATGGGCGCCGCAGTCCCGGTTCAGGGCGATCAGAAAGCCGCAGACGGCTTCATAGTCTCCATCCCGGAAGCCTCTGAATTTCATACCTGCCCCTCCTCCAGCCGAGCTTCGAGCTCCCGCTCCGTGCAGAAGCCCTTCGATGCGCCGTTGTACCCGATTTTGACGCCCGCGAACACCACCGCCCGACGCAGGGCCGCCTCAGCGTCCATGCCCTTGGCATAGTAGTGCAGAAAGGCGGAAAAGAGGGCGTCGCCTGCGCCCACGGTGTTGACAACCGGTCCGGCGTTCCAGGCGGGTACGATCAGCGGCTCTCCCCTGCGGGCGTCCAGGAGCATGGCGCCTCTTTCCCCCATGCCGAGTACGATCACGCGATTGTGATAACGCCGGTACAGGCGTCGGAGGAAGTCCGCCGGGGCGCAGGGCAGGGCCTCGTCGCTGAGGAAAAGTATGTCCGCGCATTCCATAAAGTCCCGGTTGTAATCGTCCTCCACGCTGCCCAGCACGTGGACGTCCGTAGCTGTTACAACGCCCATTCGCCGGGCTTCCCGGATCAGGGCCCGGTTGAAGTTGATGTTGCAGAGGGCGGCAATGTCACAGCCTAGCAGCGTTTCCTCCAAGTCAGCGGGGTCCAGCTTTTGCTCCTGGATATCCTTCAGATCGCAGTAGATCTGCCGACGGCCTTGGGGCTCATAGAGCACCACGGAGACCGGCGTGCGGCGCAGGCCGGAAGAGATCCGCCCCGTGGGGATGGCGTCCTCCCGAAGCTGCTCCAGGATCCGCTTTCCCTCGGCGTCCCGGCCCAGACAGGAGACCAACTCCACCTGATCGCCCAGGGTCGCGAGGGCCTTGGCCAGATTGTAGCCCACGCCGGAGACGGCCGAATCCACGCCGAAAAACGGATAATCGATGGGATAGTATTGGATCGGAAAGCCTCTGACCGCCGCCGTGGTCTCCACGTTCAGCAGGCCGGATACCAGGATTCTTGTACGCTTATCGTGTTCCTTCATCATCATCACCGATTCTATCATAAACCAGAGTCCTCTTGCTGTCAAGTCAATGTATAATCGACCGCCGGAGCAAGTCCCGTTTGTTCACAATTCATTCATATTTCGTTTTGATTTCGTTCAGAAATCAGCGCTATAATGGCATTTAACGAAATCATCCAACGGAGGCGATCACATGGGACAGGCCGCGGAGCGCTGTTATCGGATCATCAAGGGCACGCTCGATCTGTTCTATCGAAAATACAGCGTCGAGGGATTGGAACTCCTTCCTTCGGAAGCTGTGATTCTTGTGGGCAATCACAGCCAGGTCCACGGTCCGTTGGTGGGCGAGCTGCGTCTTCCCTTCCCACGCAAGACCTGGTGCGCTTCGGAGATGATGGAGCGGGACAAAGTGGCGGAATATGCCTTCCGGGATTTCTGGTCCCAGAATCCCAAATGGACCCACCCCTTCTACAGGGCTCTGGCCCACTCCATCGTTCCCCTGTCGGTGCTCCTGTTCAACCACGCGGAGACCATCCCGGTCTACCGGGACAACCGGGTTCTTTCTACCTTCCGGACCACGGTCCAAACCCTGGAGGCCGGGACCAGCGTGCTAATCTTCCCGGAGCATGACGTACGCTTCAATCACATTCTGGACGATTTCCAGGACCATTTCATCGATCTTGCAAAGCTCTGTTACAAGCGCAGCGGCAAGGCCCTGGCCTTTGTGCCCATGTACATCTGTCCCGCCCTGGGTAAAGTCTGTTTCGGAGAGCCTGTTCGTTATGATCCGACAGCGCCTATGGACGCCGAGCGGGTCCGGATCAAGCAGGCTTTGGCGGAACGCATCACGGCGCTGGCAGACGCCCTGCCCCGGCATCGGGTGGTTCCCTACCGGCCCCAGCCGAAAAAGAACTGGCCCTATAATCGACCAAAGGAGGCGGAGAAAGCATGAGGAAGCCCGCGGTCGATTACAAACAGCTGCGCCTGTCCAACATTACCAGCCCCGAATATCGGCACGTCCTGCTGCTGGGCGGCTGGATCGTCTATTTCTCCCTCTATTTCCTGACGGAGAATCTGATTCCTTACGAGCGCTGCCATGTGATCCACAGCCGTCTGGACGAGCTGATCCCCTTCTGCGAGCTCTTTGTGGTTCCCTATCTGCTGTGGTTCTTCCTGGTGGCGGGTTCCCTGCTGTATCTGCTGCTCTACGACATTCCGGCTTTCCGGAAGCTCTGCATCTACATCATGATCACCCAGGCGGGCGCCATGCTGGTCTACATCCTCTGGCCCAATATTCAGCTGCTGCGGCCCGAGACCATGCCCCGGAACAACTTTTTCACCTGGGTGCTGTCCTTTGTCTATTCCTTCGATACCCCCACCGGGGTCCTGCCGTCCCTCCATGCAGCCTACTCCATCGCCATCCTGTCGGTCTTCGAGCACCGAAAGAATACCGCGCTATGGTGGAGGATTCTGCTGCCGATCTTCGTGGCAACCATCATCGCGGCGACCTTTCTCGTCAAGCAGCACTCCGTTCTGGACGCCCTGGCGGCGATCCCGCTGTGCCTGATCGGGGAAGCGCTGATCTATTGGTTCAAGCTGCTTAAGTAAACGAAAAAACGAAAAAGAGGCGTTCGAGCCTCTTTTTCGTTTTTTCGTTTTCTCGATTATTTTGCGTGCTTCTCGAACCAGTCGGTGATCTCTTTGAGTCGGCGCTGGCGGTGCTTGGGCTTGCCGGAGCGGGAGAGCTCATGGGTCTCGCCGTGGAAGAGGCAGAGCCTGGCCTCCACGCCGCGGTCCACCAGGGCGGCGTACATCTGGATGCCCTCCGCCATGGGGCAGCGGTAGTCCTGGTCGGAGTGGATAAAGAGGGTGGGCGTTTTCACGTTCTTCGCGTATTTCAGCGGAGACTGTTCCCAAAGCTTTTCGGGGGTCTCGTAGATGTCCCCGTCGGTCTGGTCTCCGGCAAAGTAGAAGCCGATATCCGACATGCCGTAGAAGCCCAGCCAGTTGGCGATGGAGCGCTGGGAGGCGGCGCAGCAGAAACGGTCCGTGTGTCCGATGATCCAGTTGGTCATGAAGCCGCCGTAGCTGCCGCCGGTCTCGCAGAGCCGATCCTTGTCGATCTGGGGGTATTTCTCCAGCACCGCGTCGGTGAAGTCCATGAGGTTCTGATAGTCTGTATCACCGTAATGGCCGCGGATGTCCATGAACTTGTTGTCCCGGCCGTCGCTGCCCATGGGATTGCAGAAGAAGACGAAGTAGCCCATCGACGCCCAGAGCTGCATCTCGTGGTAGAAGACGGGCCCGTAGACGGTCTTGGGGCCGCCGTGGACGTCCAGGACAGCGGGATATTTCTTCGCCGGGTCGAAGTCCCTGGGCCTGAGGACCCAGCCGCCGATCTCCCAGCCCCGGCTCTGTATGGTGATGGGCTCGGGCTTTGCCACGTAGCGTCCCTCCAAGGCATCGTCGTTAAAGTGGGATACCCGGGTCAGTTTCGTATCGCCCAGCTTCGCGGCGTAGAGCTCCTGGGGCCGCATATCGTAGAGGCCCACGCAGAGCAGCTGCCCATTCGCCACGTCGAAGCAGTCCATGGCGCCCTCGCCGGAAAAGACCGCTTCATCCGTGCCATCGGGGCGGAGCAGGTGGAGCACGGCGTTCCCCTCCCGGGTCGCCAGGTGATAAATACCCTCCGGAGCCCCCACGGCCTGACGGCCTCCGCCCAGGCGACAGTCGGAGCCCACGGAATTGTACATGTTGTACTCCTCCTGCCGCAGCAGCTCGATGCTTCCGACAGCGGGATCCACGGTGTAGACCCAGGCGTTTTCATTGATGCCATGGCGCAGGGCTTCAGTGCCCAGAAGATAGACCCTGTCCCCCGCGACCTCCATGGCGTGTGCGGAAAGTCCGGGATGCTCCAGGACCTCCCGGCGCGCCCCGGTCCTCCAGTTGACGGCACGAAGGCGGAAGCCGCGGATCGGACGCTTGGCGGTCCAGCTGTGATAGGCCAGCAGAACCTCATCCTTCAGGACCGTCATGCTGCAAAGGTCCTCCGGAGCCTCCATCAGAGGGGTAATCTCCATGGGCTCCCGCCGGACCAGATAGGCCAGCCTGCGTCTGCCGTTGACGACGCCCGCGCCGTTGGACCAGAAGGGCAGCTCGGTGAAGACCTCATAGTCCTTGTCCTCGTCCTTCTGCTTGCGGTAGGTCTTTTTCTCCTCCTCGGAGGCGGCGTAGAGCAGAGGCGCGTCCTTGTCCACCGCGGCGGTGACCAGAAAGCAGCCCTCGTCCAGCAGGCGGATGGACTGGACAGCAAAGGGCAGGGTTATGAAGGGCAGGGCCTCGCCGCCCTCCAGATCGAGGACGTAGTAGGCGGTAAAGGGCTCCTTGGCCTCGCTGCGTTTCTTTTCCTTTGCCGAGCGCACCGCCGGGAAGATCAGCCGGTGATCATCCAGCCAGAGGAAGCTTCCCTCCTTGCCCAGATCCGTGAGCTGACGCAGGCCGCCGTTCTCATAGAGCCACAGGCGGCGCTCGTAGTCGTTCTCCTCCTCGTTGGAGTTGGCGACGACAAAAGCGGCGTGCTCCCCGTCAGGAGAAAAACGAACGCCAGAGAGGAATTTGTATTGTAAAAGGTCACCTTGTGTAATCGGTTCCATACGATTCTCCTTTTCAGAAAACAATTATCTTTCCCGTCACGCCGTAGGGGGCTGCCACGGGCGGGCGGACACGATGACCGCCCCTACCGGGGGAGACGGCGGGCAGATTGCCCGCGCTGCATTCTATCTTTTACTTTTTACTTCTCACTGAATGTAACCAACCAGGACTTTGAGGGTGTTTTCGACCCCGTCCTTGTGGCTGCGCTCGTAGCCGTGGGAGGCGTAGACGCCGGGTCCGATGAGACCGTGGCGCAGATCCCAGCCGGCGCCCAGAGTGGCCTCCACGTCGGAACCGTAATGGGGATAGACGTCCACCGCGTAGTCCGCCTTCTCAGCCTTGGCGGCGGCGATCAGCTTCTTGACGATCTCATAGCTGTAGGGACCGCCGCTGTCCTTGGCGCAGATAGAGACCTGATGCTCGGTGCACTGCAGGCCGCTGCCCACGCAGCCCATATCCACGGAGATGGCCTCCGTAACGCCGGCGGGCACGGAGCCTGCGCCGCCGTGACCCACCTCCTCGTAGACGGTGAAGTGGAGGTATATCCTGCGGGCGGGTCGCAGGCCCTCGTCCTTCAGATACTTCGCCAGGGCGATCAGAATGCCCGCAGAGAGCTTGTCGTCCAGGAAGCGGCTCTTGATATACCCCTTCTCCGTGACCTTGGTACGGGGATCAAAGCAGACCACGTCGCCCACGCCGATGCCCAGCGCCTTCAGCTCGTCGACGGAGCCGACGGGCTCATCCAGGACGATCTCCGTATTGTCATAGTCCGGCACGGTCTTGCGCAGCTCGCCGTTGACGTGGGTGGAGGCGTTGCAGATCTGCAGAGTGCCTTCATAGATACCGTCAAATTTGGTGACGACCCGGACGTTTTCGGTGTTCACCATCACAGCGGGCAGTCCCCCCAGGGGGACGACGCGGAGTCGGCCGCTGCCCTTCAGCTCCGCCACCATAGCTCCCAGGGTGTCACAGTGGGCTTCCAGCAGCAGACCGTTTTCGGCGTCGGCGCCGCCCAGGTCCACCAGGACGCCGCCCTTGACGGTATGGACCGCCTCACAGCCCAGCTCCCGGAAAACATTCAGCAGATGCTCCTCCGCGGCGGCGGTGTAGCCGGTGGGGCTGTCGATGGCCAGCAGCGCCGCGGCCTGCGCAACAGCGTAATCGGTATAGCGTTTGGGATCGTTCATGGTTCGCGCTCCTTTGCATTGTAATATAGTAACAGTATAGCACACCCTTTGATTTTTGGCAACAGGTAAGCGGCGCAGAGAAATTGAGAAATGTCAAAACAACCAAAAAACAGCATAGCAATTTGTCCAATAAATCCAAAAGGAAACCGTTGCATTCTGTCCGAAAAATCAGTATAATAGAAATGGAATAATATACGTTATCTATACAAGGAACGTCTCGCGGCGTTCCGGAAGCACGGAGGACTGATAAATGGACGAACATGTAAGACAGATGGTGGAATCCTTCCACCGGGGCGACAACATCCGCGCCTATGAGCTGTTGGGCTGCCATCCCGAGAACCGGGACGGCGAGGAGGGCTTCGTTTTCCGCGTCTGGGCGCCCAATGCCCGCTATGTCAGCGTCATCGGCGATTTCAACTTCTGGAACAAGGGTGATCTGCCGATGAACAAGATCTCCCACGGCATCTGGGAGGTCTTCTCCAAATGGGCCCGGGTGGGCTGCTCCTACAAGTATTTCGTAGTGGGCGCCGACGGCCGCGAGGTGGATAAAACCGACCCCTACGGCTTCCGCACCACCTACCGGCCCGACAACTGCTCCGTCATCTGCGATCTGACCAAGCACAAGTGGCATGACGGCCTCTGGCGGGCCAACCAGAATCGGATGAACATCCTCAAGCGGCCTCTCAACATCTACGAGATGCACTTCGGCTCCTGGCGCCGCAAGGAGGGCAACGTCCCCTACGGCTATTCCGAGCTGGCGGACCAGCTGATCCCCTACATCAAGGAGATGGGCTACACCCATGTGGAGCTCATGCCCATCACCGAGTACCCCTACGATCCCTCCTGGGGTTATCAGGTGACCGGCTACTTCTCCCCCACCTCCCGCTACGGCGAGCCCTATCTGCTGATGGAGCTCATCGACAAGCTGCACCAGGCGGGCATCGGCGTCATCCTCGACTGGGTCCCCGCCCACTTCCCCAAGGACATCAGCGGCCTGTTTGAGTTTGACGGCTCCTGCTGCTATGAGCTCTCCGACCCCATGATGAACGAGCATCCGGACTGGACCACCCGGATCTACGACTACGGCAAGCCCGAGGTGGCCTCCTTCCTGATTTCCAGCGCCATCTTCTGGATGGAGAAGTACCACATCGACGGCATCCGTGTGGACGCCGTGGCATCCATGCTCTACCTGGACTACAACCGCCCCAATTACCGGCCCAACAAATACGGCGGACGGGAAAATCTGGAGGCCATCGCCTTCCTGCGGAAGCTCAACGAGGCGGCCTTCTCCGTGCGCCATCAGCCCATAATGGTGGCCGAGGAATCCACCGCCTTCCCGCTCATCACCCGCCCCACCTCCGACGGCGGTCTGGGCTTCCTCTTCAAATGGAATATGGGCTGGATGAATGACAATCTGCGCTATATGAGTCAGGATCCCATCTATCGTAAGTATTCCCATGAGAGTCTGACCTTCTCCATGACCTATGCTTACTCCGAAAACTATATCCTCCCCCTGAGCCACGACGAGGTGGTCCACGGCAAGTGCTCCCTGATCCAGAAAATGCCCGGCTATTACGTGGACAAATTCGCCAATCTGCGGACCTTCTACGGCTGGCAGATCGGTCATCCCGGCAAGAAGCTGAACTTCATGGGCAACGAGTTCGCCCAGTTCATCGAGTGGAACGAGAACCAGGGTCTGGACTGGATGCTGCTGGACTATGAGAGCCATCGTCAGATGCGGGACTTTGTCAGGGACCTCAACCACCTGTATCTCAACACCCCCGCCTTCTGGCAGAACGACCAGAGCTGGGAGGGCTTCCAGTGGATCTCCTGCGACGACCGGGACAACTCCGTCATCGCCTTCCGCCGCATCGACGAGAAGGGACATGAGATTATCGGCATCTGCAATTTCTGTCCCGTCAGACGGGAGCACTACCGGATCGGCCTGCCCAAGGCCGGCGCCTACGAGCTGGTTTTGAACTCCGATGAAAAGAAATACGGCGGCTGGGGCACGGAGCTGCCCGCGGTGGTCGCCGAGGAAAGCCCCTGGGGCAACCTTCAGTACTCCGGCGAGTTCACCCTGCCTCCCCTGAGCGTGCTCTATTATATCCCCGCGAAGCATTCCCGCAAAAAAGTAAAATCAGAATAACATAAAAAGGAGACCCGAACATCATGAACTTCCAGAAAAAGCGCTGCGTCGCCATGCTGCTGGCCGGTGGCCAGGGCACCCGCCTCTACGTCTTGACGGAGAACACCGCCAAGCCTGCCGTCCCCTTCGGCGGCAAGTATCGCATCATCGACTTTCCCCTGTCCAACTGTGTGAATTCCGGCATCGACACCGTCGGCATTCTGACGCAGTACCAGCCCCTGGAGCTCAATGAATACATTGGCAACGGCCAGCCCTGGGGTCTGAACCGTTCCCACGGCGGCGTCCAGGTCCTGCCCCCCTATGCCCGCTCCAAGAAGTCCGAGTGGTACAAGGGCACCGCCAACGCCATCTATCAGAACATCAAATTCATTGAGCGCTATGATCCCGACAATGTGCTGATTCTCTCCGGCGACCACATTTACCGCATGGACTACGCCAAGATGATCAAGTACCACGAGGAGCATGACGCCGACATCACCATCGCCGTCCGGAAGGTCCCCATGGAGGAAGCCTCCCGCTTCGGCATCATGAACACCAACCCCGACGGCTCCATCTACGAGTTCGAGGAGAAGCCCAAGCAGCCCAAATCCAACAACGCTTCCATGGGCATTTACGTCTTCAAGTGGAGCATTCTCAAGAAGTTCCTGATCGAGGACGAGGAGGATCCCAAGTCCGAAAACGACTTTGGCAAGAACATCATCCCCGCCATCTTGAACGCAGGACACAAGCTCTTCGCCTACGACTTTGAGGGCTATTGGAAGGACGTGGGCACCATCAGCTCCCTCTGGGAGGCCAACATGGAGCTGCTGGGCACTGATCCCGAGTTCAATCTCTATGGCGACGGCACCGCCCCCATCTTCGCCCGGAATTATGCCCTGCCCTCCTCTTATATCGACACCGGCTCCAAGAACATCGACAGTCTGATCGCTGAGGGCTGCGAAATTTACGGGTCTATCCGGCACAGCGTGATCTCCACCGGCTGCAAAGTAGGCAAGGACGCTCTCATTGAGGACGCCGTCATTATGCCCAACACCATCATCGAGCCCGGCGTCATCATCCGCAACGCCATCATCGGCGAGGGCTGCACCGTCCGCAGCGGCGCCGTGATCGGCGGCGCCTTCCGCAAGGGCGACAAGCGTCAGATCTCCGTGGTGGGCAAGGATCACGTCATCGAGGTCAATCAAGTCGTCAAGCCCGGCGAAGTCATCTGAGGCAGGAGGTAACGAACAATGAAAAACGTAATGGGTCTTGTTTTCGCCAATATCTACGACAGCTCCCTGGGCCAGCTCACCAATAAGCGCACTCAGGCCTCCCTTCCCTACGGCGGACGTTACCGCCAGATCGACTTCACCCTGTCCAACATGGCCAACGCCGGCATCCGCCACATCGGCATCGTCACCCAGTATAACTTCCAGAGCCTGATGAACCACATCGGCTCCGGCGAGGAATGGGATCTGGAGCTGGAGGAGGGCGGTCTGGAGTTCATCACGCCCTATTCCATGGGCGCCACCAACACCTTCCGGGGCAAGCTGGAGGCCATTGCCGCCGCCAGCAGCAGCTATCTGGCCAAGGGCAAGGAGGAGTATATCATCCTGGCCGACGCCGCCGTGATCTGCGCCATCAACCTGGAGGAAGTCATGCAGGCCCACATTGCCTCCGGCAAGGATGTGACCGTGGTGTTCAAGAACGGCATTGCCAACGGCAAAAAGCAGCTGGATCTGGCGGTCCGGCTGGACAAGGACGGCGAGATCTCCGATATGGCCGTGGACTACGCCGCGCCGGAGGACTACCTGGCGTCCATGGGCATGTTCATCATGCGCAAGGATCTGCTGCTGAGGTCCGCGGAGGAATGCGTCAGCCACAACCGCTACCGCTTCGAGCGGGAGTTCATCCTCCAGGATTGGGCTGACGGCCTGCTCTCCGTGGGCGCCTTCCTGTTCGACGAGGTGGCTCTGTTCAACGAATCCACCGAGGAGTATTTCCGCAATAACCTGGCGATTATTGACAAGAACATCCGTCACAGCCTCTACCGCGAGGGCCTGACCATCTATACCAAGGTCCGGGATCAGGTGCCCTGCTACTACGGCGAGCACTCCGAGATCGACGACTGCATCGTGGCCGACGGCTGCGTGCTCCTGGGTTCTGCTGCGAACTCCGTTCTGTTTCGCGGCGTGCGGCTCTCCACCGGCGCGGTGGTCAAAAACTGCGTGGTGATGGCCAACTGCGAGATCGGCATCGGCGCGCAGCTGGAATACTGCATTCTGGACAAGGACGTCAAGATCAACGCCGGCGTCAAGCTGATCGGCACCATGGAGCATCCTGTGATCCTCAATCGGGGTGACGTTGTATGAGAATCGCCTTGATCGCCTCCGAGGCTGCCCCCTTCATCAAAACGGGCGGCCTTGGGGACGTGCTGCAGGCCCTGCCGGCAGAGCTCGCCCGGATCAAGGGCAACGAGGTCTCAATCTTCCTTCCCTACTATAAGAAAATCAAGTACAATCCAAAGCTGGACACTGAGCTGGTCAGCGCCTTTACCGTGAATCTGACCTGGCGGCAGCAGTATGTGGGACTCTATCGGCTCAAAAAAAGTCAGAAGCATTTGCAGGTCTATTTCCTGGACAACGAGTTTTACTTCTGCAGAGACGGGATCTACGGCTTCTACGACGACGGCGAGCGCTTCGCCTATTTCGCGAAGGCTGCCCTGGCTTCCATGTGCCGGATCGGCATGCGGCCGGAGGTCCTCCACTGCCATGACTGGCAGAGCGCCCTGGTGCCCATCTATCTGGAGGCGGAGTTCCGGGATCGTCTTCCCGAAGCCCGCACGGTCTTCACCATCCACAATGTGGAATATCAGGGCAAGGCCGGTCCCGAATTCTTCAATGAGGTTCTGGGGCTGGACGATCTCTGGCGGGGAGTGTGCACCTACGACGGCTGCATCAACTTCATGAAGGCCGCCGCGGTAAAGGCCAATCTGGTCACCACCGTTTCCGAGACCTATGCCACGGAGCTTCGCTATCCCTACTTTGCCCACGGCCTTTCCGGTATTCTCGGCTCCCGGGGCGAGCAGCTCCGGGGCATCACCAACGGAATCGACGTGAACGTCTACAACCCCGCCACAGACAAGGCTTTGGCAAAGAACTACAGCGCCGACAGCATCTCCGACAAGCTGGCCTGCAAAAGGGCCCTGCAGAAGGAGCTGGGTCTGGCGGAGAGCGATGCGCCGATCCTTTCCATGGTAAGCCGCCTGGCCTCCCACAAGGGCATTGACATCCTCTGCTACATCCTCCGGCGTCTGCTGGAGCGGGATATCCAGCTGGTTATTGTGGGCACCGGCGAGGCGAAGTATGAACACGCCCTCCAGTCCGTCGCCAGCGAATACCCCGACAAGTTCTCCATGAACCTGAAATTCGATTCTGCCCTGGCTTCCCGGGTCTACGCGGGCTCCGATATGTATCTGATGCCCTCCAAATCCGAGCCCTGTGGTCTGAGTCAGCTGATTGCCATGCACTATGGCACCGTGCCCATCGTCAATGCCACCGGCGGTCTGAAGGACACCGTCCTGCCCTACGACCCCTCCACCGGCGAGGGACGGGGCTACACCTTCCAGAGCTACAACGGCGACGATTTCCTGGGCGCCATCGACCGGGCGCTGGGGGATTATTACGGGAATCCCGAAGGCTGGAAGCGGCTGGCGAAGCACGATATGGAAGTCGACTTCTCCTGGAAGCAGCCGGCGCAAAAGTACATGGAGCTCTATATGAGCCTGTTCTGATCCTCAAACCGCCGGGGTGCTGCGTACAGAAATGTGCGCAGCACCCCGGTTTTTTCTATCTGTTCTCCTGATCGCGGTCAAAAAAGGTCGTTATTTATTGTCTGCTCCCCCCGCATCTGATTTCTTCTTCACCGGATAGCAGATCTCGGTCACGAACTCATCCGGATTCCGGGTCTCGTGCGGGCTGACGTGATAGATGTTGAACATCGGTTCCGCGGGTTCGTAACCGTTTGCCTCCATCCACGCAATGACCGCTGCATAGACGTCTGTGATTTGGGTGTAGCTGCCCTGGTAGGTGCAGCTGGCCACCGTCACCTCCGGCAAGCTGCGGAACTTCACGTGCTCCGTGTCGGGATAGCTCCCCTTGACGGTTTTCCAGGCCATCATTTCGACGTTTTCTTCCTTGTACTCGCCGTCGAGGTAGGTCACCGCGCACAGGCAGGGATCATCCTCCACGAGATTCATCCGGCAGGTTTCCTCCGCCATCCTGCCCCAGATCATGCCTTCGTCCTCATAGCGGGGTATGGTCATCCGGACAGTGGCGGCATAGCGCGCGGGGATCGTCTTGAGGGTAACGTTATAACTCATGTTTTCTTCCTTTCTCAGCCTTTTTCCGGCTGCGTCCAGAAGCGTCAGCTTATATGCGAGTTCCTTTGACAGGGCCTCCAGTTCTGCCCGCCGCACAGCAAAGAACTGCTCCAGCTTCTTCCGGTCATCGTAGACTTCCAGGATCCTGACGATATCCGCAAGAGAAAAGCCCATATCCTTCAGGGCGCCAATGCGGCCCGCGATCGGGAGCTGATCCTCTCTGTAATACCGATAATCCGTGAAGCGGTCCGTTTCTGCCGGTTTCAAAAGGCCGATCTCATCATAGTGGCGGAGCATTCTGACACTGAGTCTGGACAGTTTTGAAAATTCTCCGATTTTCAGCATGGCGGTACCTCCTGATGCTGCTTCGTTTTTGAGCTCATGTCCATTGTAATGCCTGCCACAGTGGGAGAGTCAAGGGTTTTTTAATTTTTTATCCAAAAATCTGACCGGGCAGCTTCAGCTTCTCCTTGGGCGGGAAGTCCTTGTCGAAGGTCTCCACGTCCGCGTCGTCCACGTAGTAGCCCTTCGGCGTCTGATACACGCCGGTGACGCCGCTCAGATAGCCGGGGATCAGCTCCCTGCAGAGGAAGAAGGAATCGTCTGCGCCTTCCGGCAGATCGTGGTAGCGGATGCCGAAGTTTCTTGCGTAGTCGAAGCCGCTTTTTCCGTAAAATCCGATGTTTCCCTCGAACAAAACAGCGCCGAAGCCCATCTCAGTCGCTTTCTCCAGGGAGTGATCCAGCAGCTTTTTCCCGAAGCCGCGGCGTTTGAGTTCGGGGGTGATTCCAATCGGCCCCATGGTCAGCACCGGAATCACCCTGCCGTCGTCGGCCTCGATCACCGTTTTCATAAACATATTCTGTCCGATCAGTCGCCCGTCCAGCTCCATGACGAGATCCAGCTCCTTCACGAAGGCCGGATCGTTTCGCAGCACGTGAATCACATAATGCTCGCTGCAGCCGGGACGGTAGACGTTCCAGAACGCCTCCCGGACGAGGTTTTCAACCTCTCGGTATTCCTCTGGTTTTTCTGAACGAACGATTTCATTGCTGTTCATTTCAATCTCCCTATCCCTGATAAATCGCGGGCCCTCTTCTCCCATGATCCCCATGGGGCGAAAGCCGCATTTGGCCAGAACGCGCTGGGAGGCCGTATTTCCCGGGTCGGTCTCCGCCTCAACAGCCTGTACCTCCGGGTGCCGGAATGCCCATTGAAGCGCAAGCTTGACGGCCTCGGCCGCGTATCCTTGCCCTCGGAACGCTTCCAGGATCCCGTAGCCGATCTCCGGATTCCGGCCTGCCTCGATGCCCTTGAAGCACAGATCGCCGATCCGCGTTCCGTCCTGCTTCTCGATCATCCACATGGCGTACCAATCCCGCTCCTCCGGATGGGAGAGGCTGCCCTCCAGCATTTCCCTGTACGCTTTCCTCAGTTCCTCGTCCTGTTCGACGGCCAGAATGCGCTCCAGTTGCTCCCTGCCTGCGGGATAGATTCGTATCCGGTTTTTCTCCATCAAATCAAATCCTTTCCTTTTCCAATCAGGAATCCCTTCACAACCAGGATGGCCAGGCAGAGGATCCCCGCATACGGTTGACGCGTCAGGATAAAGATCGCCGCACCCACGATCGACAGCACCATGCCTGTGACAAAGCGATGCCGATCCCAGACCGGACGATCTAAACGACTGATCAGCACGCCGCAAATCCCGTTCAATACCGTCAGTGCGATCACGGCGATAAACGACGCTTTGACCCACGGATTGACAGTTGTCAGTGAAAACAGCGCTGCCGAGCCCGGGCTGTCCGCTCCGTTTCCAAAAACAGGCAGGATCAGCAGCAAGGCTGACAGAATATCCAGCGTGCCGCAGATCCGCGCAAGGACCTTGTCCACGCAGGCTTTTTTCTCTTCATCTGCCGCGGAAATGATCTCCTCCGGGCAGATCAGTTCATCGATGGAAACAGCGAAATACCGGGATATCAGCTTCAGCGAGTCGAGGTTGGGATAGCCCCGTCCGGACTCCCATTTTGAAACAGCCGTCCTGGACACATACAACGCTTCCGCCAGCTCCTCCTGGGTCATCCCCTTGTTTTTTCGTAATTCCTGCAGTTTCTCATTGAATTCCATCGTTCCTCCTTTTGCCGTCCGCGAATTGGACGACAGCGCGGTAGAGCAAAAACAACCCGGCGCTCAGCAGAATGGAAGCGACGATATCCGTCGCCCAGTGCACTCCGGAAATCAGTCTTCCGACAACCATAAAAACCGAAAAAAGAAGGGCTGCCATGTTGATGAAGCGGCTGAGCTTTTCGTGTCTGCAGCGCCTGTCGATCTGGTAGCGCAGCGTCGGCATAACGCTCAGGACCAGGAGGGTCGTAGACGAGGGGTAGGATGCTTCCAGTCTGCCTTCGATCAGAATCGGTCGGTAGTTGACGGGGATCATTTCAAACATCAGGTATGCCGCTATCACAAGCACATAGTACCCGCCCAGCAGCAAAAGCTCGGCGTCGACCCGCCGCAGGCTCCGCCGCCGGATGAGCTGCGACAGGCCCAATCCGCCGAAGCACAGGCAAATAAAGATCGGAACAAGACCGAGCCAGTCAGTTATCGTATAGATGCCCATGTGTACGCCGGTCAACCGATGGGCCCACAGGTTGAAGCTTGCTAAGCCGATTGCCGTCCCCTTTGGTCCTGCCGCCTGAACGTCGATCAGCCGGACCAGAAACGTCCAGAGCGAAAACGTCAGCAGGAGTCCGACCCCGAGCCGCAGGTCTCTTCTTTTATTATACTTCATGTTCCTTCCACCTTTCCGGTTTTCCTGTGCAGATCGTAGCACAGCATTGAAAACATGGAAAGAACCGCGTCGTCACATCCGTGACACGAAGCGTGTCAATCAATTGCGTCCAGAAAATCAGCCATTTCCGGCCGATCGGACGTCGGGAGCAATTGGAATCCAGTATCGCTGGATTTTCCCGCATTTACACAACCCCATGGTGTCTTCGATCTCATTTTCCAGGACACCGCCATTTTTCAGGATGGTTTTCCTTGACGCTGTATTATCACTGTCGCAGGTAAGCAGAACCCGCTTTTCTCCATAAGAGCAGCAAATATCCAGCATCAATCTGAGCATTTCGGCAGCGTAGCCCTTTCGGCGCTCGGATGGTCTGACGCTGTAGCCGATATTGCCGCCGAAGCTCATCAGATCGTCGGTGAGAGGGTGCCGGTAATCAATGATCCCAACCAAGCGGTCATCCGATTCCCTGACTGCCAGAAAGACCTCGGAGGGTACATAGCCCTCCCTGTACCTGGCCCTCAGACGCTCCTCAAATCGAATCCATTCTTCAAAGGAAGCGCAATCCTCCAGCCCTGCACATCCATCGAATTCATCGCCGTTTTTCCTTAATTCATCCCGGAATTCCATTAGCTGCCGGGCATACCGGCTGCTCGGTCTGCACAATGTAATCTTCATCGGATTGATACTTGTACGCTGCGTATGCGATCCGGCAGCTGAGGCTTCCCGACAGAGTTTATTGATTTCATCGCTTTCCAGGATCGCATAGACATAGGTATCCTTCCAGATCGGAGTGCCGTCAGCATTTTTATGGAAATAAACATTCTTCCGGAGATGCGCCTCTCGCCGGAAGCCAACGCTCTCCAGCAGCCTCCACGACGCAGCATTCCGCGGATCGCATTCGGCATAGACCCGGTGGACGCCTTCCCGAAACGCGTTGTGAACGATCGCGGAAAGGGCTTCGCCTGCGTAGCCTTGTCTTTGATGGTCTTTGTTTATGATATAGCCGATTTCTTTCGCGGCAAAATCCCTTGCTCCGCAATAGATATTGCCGATCACTTTCCCGGACGAAATAAGTTCGACGGCATAGAATTCATCGGAATCAAGCCTTGATTTCAAATGCTCTTTGCCGTTCTCATAGGTGATTCCCGGATAGCCTTTAAATTCATCCTGTTCAAACTGCGACAGGAATTCAAACAGATCATCGTAGTCGGACGCCCTGAATCGGCGCAGGAGCAGTCTGGCTGTTTTGATTTCTTCACGCATCTTTCATTTCCTTTGGGCTGTTATCTCCACATCCAAACGATCCTTTTTCTTCTGCGGCCCTTTTCAGTGCCTCGCACAGGGAAGCGGGATCGCCGTTGACTCCGTCGTAATGATAGTGATAGCTGCCGCCGTCAAATATGCCGTGCTTCTTTTCCAGCATCCCGGCAACCGGCGCAGGCAGGCTGCCGTGCAGCCTTGCTTTGAAGCGTTCCTTGATCGTATCCATGTCCGCGCTGACCAGAATCCGCACAGCTCCGTCCGGGAGCAGCTGTACCTGCTCCGGTTCCGAAATCACATAGATCATGTTGCTTCCGGATACCGCGCTTTTCAGCCTTTCCCGGAAAAGGGCCGCAGCTTCGCTTTCGGACCTCGCCAGCCGCAGATAGTCCTTGCCTGTGACGACTTCTCCGCCAAGTTCCTGCTTGATTCGTTTTGCCAAGGTGGATTTCCCGCTGCAGTTTTCACCAATGATACCGATTACCATTCCGAACATCTCCTTTTAACGTTGAAAAATCAGCGGCGTAAAGCGGATCCCGTTTACCGTCCTTTCCTTGTCTGTCGCCGTAAAGCCCAGCGCCGCGTAAAAGGGCAGGCCATAGGGAGAGGCGTTGAGCGTGATCGTCCGTCCCGGGTAATCCTCCCTCATCCGCTCGAAAAGCCCGGTACCGACACCCCTGCGCTGATAGGCTCCGTCTACGAAGAAGAAGCAGATATGGGCATTTTCTTCCCGGATCCCAAGTGTGCCGATCAGGCTGCCATGATCGAACGCGCCGTAATACCCGATCCCAGCCAGGTACGCTTCGTTTTGCAGCGTTTTTTTGAACTCGGCAGTGCCTTCCGGTGCGTAGTCCGGGGATTCAAAGGCGCAAAATACCTTCCACGCGAGCCGGAGAGCGGCTCCCGTTTCTTCTCTGTGAAGACGCCGAATGATGATCGGCTCCGACGGTTCATGCATGGTCCTTCACTCCGTATGTGTTGATAAAATGTCCGGTGAACGCTCCGATCCGCTCCATGGCTTCCTCCGTTTTCTCCGGCTCGCGATCGCAGAGGTGAATGAGCGCGGAGATCGGCGCAGTGTAGACGAAGGCAAGCATCCCGGGGTCCTCCCGGCGCAGCAGGCCCTTGTCCATCATACCGGCGAAAATCGACGTAAACATCTCCGTGAGGCCCGTCAGAAAATGCTTCGTGGCCAGCGCCCGGGCACGCTCGTCCCGGAACTGCTCGATCGTCAGCAGCTTTCTTGTCTTGACCACTTTCTCATCATGGACCGTAAAATCCACCATCCGCTCAGTCATTGCCGCAAGCCCCTCCAGGGAATCCGGAACCGGCGGCAGATGCGCCGGAGAACCGAAGCGATCATCGTAATAGGCGATCATTTCATCCAGCAGGGCGTTCCAGATCCCCTCCTTGCTTTCAAAATGCCGGTACATGGAGGACTTTCCCAAGCCCAGCGACGCCGTCAGCTCACGGATGTTGGTCCCTGCATAGCCGTTCTGTGAAAACAGCTCCAATGCCGCCGCGAGGATTCGTTCCTTTGTATCCTTTGCCATAGCGCGCCTCCCAAGGTAAAGAGCGACCGATCGGTCACATATTATTATAGCGACCGATCGGTCGCTTGTCAAGTGGTTACCCCTGAAAACGGTCTGCGATTCGATACCCGCACAGTTATCTGGAAACCCCAGGCCTTCGCAAGCTTCATCCCCCGGGATTTGATGACCAAACAGAAAATGGCATGAACCGAAGATCATGCCATCGCTGTTTTTGTTATTTCTTTCAAGCAGCCGTCATTCTTAATACTATTCTTTGATGAAACGGTTATAAACCGTTATTCGTATAAGGCGGAGCTTTTCCCTGCTTCTCAGATCAGATCCTTGAAGAGCGCAATATTCTCCGGCTTTGCTTCCCGTTCGCCCTTTTGAACGGACTTCACCACAGACACGATCCGATCATTGATGGGCGTTGGGATCCCGTGGGCCTGTCCGAAGGCGCAGACCACGCCGTTGATGGCGTCGATTTCGCAGGGCTTGCCGTTTCGCAGATCCTGAAGCATGGATGGAACGATCCCCTTGTGTTTCCTCATGGCGACAGGGACCAGGAGCTCCGCAAGCTTCCGCTTGACCGGACCGCGGTAATAGAAGAGCCTGGTGACATCCTTTCCCTGAACCGGTGCAAAGACTGCGCCGGAGGCCCGTCCCACGTCAATGCACTCCTTCATGCAGCGGACTGCCAAGCGCCGAGGCAGCGGAACGCTGCTCACGTCCCCAAAGCTGCCTCCTATGGCGGTGCCGATGCCGGAAAAGGTGGCATTGATCAGCAGCTTGGACCAGCGGGCCCCAATCAGATTGTCCTCGATCGCCACCGGACACATCTTCTCCAGCAGACCGCGTACCAGCTCCAGTGTCTGCCGGGACACGCCCTCCATGCCGCCCATGTGGAAGGATAGGCTGTCTGGATCGCTGGTCAGCTCCGCCTCTCCGGGCGCCACGAGGCTGGCGCCCCATTCCACCACGCAGCCGATGGTCCGTTTCCGTCCGATGATCTCCGCGATACCGGGCTCGGGAATGCCGTTTTGCAGGGTAACGATCACGCCGCTTTCACGCAGCAGCGGCTTCAGAAAGGCCACCACCTCAGGGTTCCGCAGCTGCTTTGTCATGAGGAAGATCACGTCATAGGGCCCCTGCATTTCCTCCGGGTAGATAGCCCGGACCGGGACGGTAAAATCCACAGTGCCGCTAATATGGGCGCCTTTGCTCCGCAGAGCTTCCACATGGGCCTTGTTGTGGTTGATCAACTCGATATCCACCGCGTTTTTCGTCAGATATGCGCCGAGCACGGTTCCCAGGGATCCGGCGCCGTAGATTGCGTATTTCATTTTTGCGCTCCTTTGCGATGCAAGCAAAAAGACGCCGCAAGGCGTCTTTTTGTTGGTGACCCGTACCGGATTCGAACCGATGTTAAAGGCGTGAGAGGCCTCTGTCTTAACCACTTGACCAACGGGCCGGAATGATTGGATGAAACAAGTGATCGTGGATAGGGGCTGCCTATTCACGATCGCTTGTGTGGTCCGCCCTCAGGGACTCGAACCCGGGACCCACTGATTAAGAGTCAGTTGCTCTACCAACTGAGCTAAGGGCGGATATGCGTTTCAGCTTTGTTATTATATTGATATTCTGTCAGTTTGTCAAGGATTATTTTTCTTTTTTCCTTTTTTTCGGATTCCCTTTGCATTTTACGTCCCGTTATAGTATAATAAACAGACATTGTTTGTGGGAGGAGCCATGAAGGAACTACAGCTGCCTGCCGGCGTGATGCTCGCGCCGATGGCGGGCGTTACCGATTACGCCTTTCGGCAGATTTGCGCGGAGCTGGGGGCCTGTGCCACGGTTACGGAGATGGTCTCCGCCAAGGCGCTCTGCTACGGAGACAAGAAGACCGCTTCCCTGCTCCGCCGCAACCCGGGTGTGCTTTGCGGCGCCCAGATTTTTGGCAGCGAGCCGGAGATTATGGCCCGGGGCGCCCAGCTGGCGCTGGAGATCTCCGGCGCGGATTATATCGACATCAACATGGGCTGCCCCATGCCGAAGATCGTCAACAACGGTGAGGGCTCCGCGCTGATGAAGGATCCGCAGCTGGCGGGGCGGATCATCCGGGCTGTGGCCGACGCCGTCCCGGTCCCGGTCACTGTAAAAACCCGGAAGGGCTGGGACAAGTCCCATGTGAACGCAGTGGAGCTGGCAAAAATCGCCGCTGACAACGGCGCCGCCGCCATCGCGGTCCACGGCCGGACGAAGACCATGCTCTATTCCGGCGCTGCCGACTGGGATATAATCGCCGAAGTCAAGCGGAGCGTTTCCATCCCGGTCATCGCCAACGGGGATATCATCTCCGTCGAGGCTGCCCTGCGCTGCAAGCAGCGCACCGGAGCCGACGCGTTGATGGTGGGCCGCGGGGCCTTCGGAGATCCCTGGCTGATCCAGCAAATCCAGGCCGCCCTGGCAGGCGAGCCCGTCCCGGAGCGGCCGCCCCTGGCCGTGCGGATGGAAACCGCCCTGCGGCAGATCGAGCTGGCCAGAGCGGACAAGGGCGAGCACATTGCCTGCCTGGAGGCCCGGAAGCAGCTGGCCTGGTATCTGCGAGGCGTCCGCTTCAGCAATTATTATAAGCAGCAGATCGCAAGGATTGCGGTCATGGAAGACGTTTACCGGATCATCCGGGGGATCCAGAGGGATTTGGAATAATGGACGAAAAATCGATCATTGAACAGGTGCTGGCCGGAGACAACGACGCCTTTGGTCAGCTGGTGCAGGAATACCAGACGAAGGTCTACAACCTGGCGCTGCGGATGTGCGGCAGCCAGGACGACGCCTTTGATCTGTCGCAGGAGGCCTTTTTCCGGGCTTGGCGGAATCTTCCCGGCTTCCAGTTTGACTCCTCCTTCTCCACCTGGCTCTTTCGCCTGACGGTGAATATCTGTCTGGACTGGCTGCGGGCAAAAAAGCGGCGTCCCACGGTCTCCCTGACCACGATCAACGACGAGGACGAGGAGCTCCAGCTGGACGTCCCCGATCCGGGGATGAGTCCAGAGGAGCTGCTGCTGGCCGCCGAGGACAGGGCGGAGCTGACGCGGGCTTTGAACGAGCTCCCCGTGGAATACCGGGAGATCCTCACGCTGCGGGCCATCAACGATATGAGTTATACGGAAATTGCCGAGGTTCTGAAGCTGCGGGAGGGCACTGTGAAATCCCGGCTCTCCAGAGCCAGGAACGCCCTGCGAAATAAATTATTGCAAAACGGGAACAAATTGAAAACAGAAACGTCTATTCCCTCAGAAAGGAGGGATGTCCGATGAGCTGTGAGCAAGCGCTGGAACTGATGAGCGCGGCTCTGGACGGCGCGCTGTCTCCCGAGCAGGAAGCGCTCCTGCAGGCCCATCTGGAACGCTGCCCGAAATGCAGGCGCGTCATGGAGGCCATGAAGGGACTGGAGCAGAAGCTCTCCGCGCTTCGTGAGCCCGCCCCGGAAGGGCTGAAAAAGGGCGTCCTCTACCGCATCGACCAGGCCACAGGCAAGGCCAAGGCTCCCAAGCGGCGCTGGTTCGGTCCCGGGACCGCCATCGGCGCCGTCGCAGCGGTGCTGGTGCTGTTGGTGGGCCTGGGAGTTATCCCACTCAAGCAGCGAAAGACATACGATTTCGATGGCTCCTCCTATCACAGGACCACGTCGCAAAGCCCGGACGCGGCACCGCAGGCACCCGAAAATGAGGCGGTCGAGCACAGACCCGACTCTTTGGAAGCGGCTTCGCTTCCAGCCTCTGAATTCCACGATTCCAACGACAATTACGCTGCTTTGGCACCCAATACCGATTCCCCATCGAAGGATAACTGCTCCATCGGCACCGGCAGCTCCGGGAACGCCGGAAGAAACGAATCCGAACAGGCCGCGCAGCCAATTCTCTCCGACGCTCTCCACAACCGCTGCGCGGAGCTGAGCGTCCGCCAGGATCTGATGGTTCTGCTCTATACGGATTTCTCCAAAGGCTCTCTGTTCGCCCTTCTGGAGCGTGCCGAGCCAAAGCTCTACGCCCTGGTGGAGGATCTGCGCACGGAGGAAACAGACGGTCTGATTCTCTGTGAGACCGACTGCGGCAGCGCCCTGGCTATCCACGAATGGCTGCTGCAAAGCCTGCCCGGTTCGGAGTCCCTCTCTGAACGCGAGCGCTCTGCCGAGAACCGGACGATCCAGTTTATGGAAGAGCTGGATCCGGGCAGCGGCAGTCTCTTCCGGGTGATCGCCTGGCGTCCCGGCGTCACTTCCGTATCCTGGCCAAAGACCTGGCCAACGGATTGGGCTGCCCGGTTCCGGGCTGCGGAAAACTGGGAGCTCTTCTTCCCCGCCGAGGATTACGTCCCCAATTCGGAGAAGCCGGCTTATCTGGTGTTTTTCCCGGATCCCTGATTGTCCCATAAGCAAACGCCCTCAGCCTCAAGGCTGGGGGCGTTTGACTCTTTTCAGGGCGTGGTCTCCAGAAAATAAGTGGCCTCGGAGTCCGCCACGTTCAGGGCGAAGGCCAGGGGGAATCTGGCCAGGGCCTGGCCCACGGTACGGCTGTCCTCCTCGCCGGAGAAGCCCATGTGATAGCGAATGGCAAAGGCCTCCTGATCCGTCAGCTTCATATACTTCATCACCATCCAGACGGATTTCTCTCCGTGGCCGAAGGGGAAGGGATCGTCAAAATTGTAGGTGGCCACCTTCTGCCAGGCGCCGCGTTCATCCTTCACGTTGCGGAAGCCGGGCTTGTAGCAGCCGATCTTGCACAGGTCGTGGAGCAGGGCCGCGATGGCGACGCTCTCCTCGCTGTAGTCCTCCCCTGTCAGGCCGTAGATCTGCTGGACCCGCGGCCGGGCCAGGTAGGCCCGCAGGCAGTCGTAGACGTTGAGGCTGTGCTGGCACAGACCGCCGGCGGTGGCGGAGTGATAGCGGGCGCTGGCCGGGGCTTCAAAAAAGTCGGTGGAGAGCAGCCAGTTCAGCAGCTCCTCCGCGCCTTCCCGGCGGATATACTGGCGAAAAATCGCAACAAAGCGTTCCTTGCTGTCCATAGTGTTTCTCCTTGTCGTTCGATTGGCGGGAGCCCGGGGCTCCGGCAGGGGCTCGGTTTGCAGCAGCCGGCGACAGAGCGCCGTCATGTTCTCGTCCGGACTGGAATTGAGGAAAAGGACCTCTCCCGGCCCGCTGTCCCGCAGCAGGCCGTACTCGGCCAGCAGGCGGCGGGTATTGCGCGCGGTGCCCTGGCTGCCGTCATAGAGCTCCGTGGAGGGGGGCAGGATTCGCCGCAGGACCCCGGCGGCAAAGGGATAGTGCGTGCAGCCCAGCACCACGGCGTCAGCTCCGCCCTCCAGCCAGGGGGCCAGGCTCCCGCGGAGGTATTCCTCCAGCGCCGGGCTGTCGGTCTCGTCCCGTTCGATGAACTCCACCAGCTCCGGGCAGGGCAGACTCACCACCCGACAGCGGTCCTCCATGCGGCGGGTCAGGGCGGCGAACTTTTCCTCCCGGAGGGTGGTCTCAGTGGCCATGACCACCACGGTGCCCCCGGGGTGCTGGTCCGCCGCGGGCTTCAGGGCCGGCTCGATGCCGATGATGGGCCGGTCCGGGTAGGCGTCCCGCAGCTCGTTGATGGCGGCGCTGGATGCGGTGTTGCAGGCGATGACCGCGGCCTTGAAATCGTAGTCCCGCTTGAGCCGCGCCAGGTTGTTCAGGGTCAGCGCCCGGATCTCCGCGGTGCCGCGGGAGCCGTAGGGGGCGTTGGCGGAGTCTCCGAAGTAGACGAAGCGCTCCTCCGCCAGCGCGCGGACCAGCGCCCGCAGCACGCTGACGCCGCCCACGCCGGAATCGAAGACCACGATGGGCGAATTGCGGTCCATATTTACGCCCCCTTTCATTTTTTCAGCGTTTCATTCTTTGTTATTGTATCCTTTTTTCTTCAAAAAAGCAACCGATTTTTCCTTGTATTTTTCGAATTGTTATGGTATGATGTCTGTCAGAAATTTTCAACCTTCCATTTTCAACTTACAACTTGTACCGAGGTAATAATTATGTCAACCTTACAACAGGAGATTTCCCGGCGCCGGACCTTTGCCATCATCTCCCACCCGGACGCCGGTAAAACCACCTTAACCGAAAAATTCCTGCTCTACGGCGGGGCCATCGCGCAGGCCGGCGCCGTCAAGGGCAAAAAGAACGCCCGGGCCGCCGTCTCGGACTGGATGGAGATCGAAAAGCAGCGCGGCATCTCCGTCACCTCCTCCGTGATGCAGTTCCAGTACAACGGCTTCTGCATCAACATTCTGGATACCCCGGGCCACCAGGACTTCTCGGAGGACACCTACCGCACCCTGATGGCGGCGGACTCCGCCGTCATGGTCATCGACGGGGCCAAGGGCGTGGAGCCCCAGACCCGGAAGCTCTTCAAGGTCTGCGCCATGCGACATATCCCCATTTTCACCTTCATCAATAAAATGGACCGGGAGACCAAGGACCCCTTTGACCTGTTGGACGAGCTGGAGCATGAGTTGGGCATCGAGACCTGCGCCATGAACTGGCCCATCGGCTCCGGCAAGGAGTTTCGCGGCGTCTACGACCGCCAGCGCAGCCAGCTGCTGCTCTTCTCCGGTGTTTCCGGCAGAAACAAGGCCGAGAAGCAGGAAGTGGATCTCTACGATCCCACCCTGGATGAAATTCTGGGCAGCGCCAGGCACAGTCAGCTGATCGACGACGTGGAGCTGCTCTCCGCCGGGCGTGAGTTCAACATGGAGGAGGTCCGGGCCGGCGAGCTCAGCCCTGTGTTCTTCGGCTCCGCCCTGAACAATTTTGGCATCGAGCCCTTCCTGGAGGCCTTCCTGCAGATGACGCCTCCTCCCCTCTCCCGCAGCGCCGACTGCGGCGTCATTGACGCCTTCTCCCCGGATTTTTCCGCCTTTGTGTTCAAGATCCAGGCCAACATGAACAAGGCCCATCGGGACCGACTGGCCTTCATGCGGATCTGCTCCGGCCATTTCCAGCGGGAGGCCGAGTATTATCATGTTCAGGCGGGGAAAAAGATGCGGTTGAGCCAGCCCCAGCAGCTTATGGCCTCCGAACGTGAGATCGTGGACGAGGCCTACGCCGGCGACATCATCGGTGTCTTCGACCCCGGCATCTTTGCCATCGGCGACACCATCACAGTGCCGGGTCAGAAGTTCCGCTTCGCCGGCATTCCCACCTTTGCGCCGGAGCACTTCTCCCGGGTCAGCCCCAGAGATACCATGAAACGGAAGCAATTCATCAAGGGTACCGAGCAGATCGCGCAGGAGGGCGCCATCCAGATCTTCAAAAAGCCGGAAAGCGGTATGGAGGAGGTCATCGTGGGCGTCGTGGGAACCCTGCAGTTCGACGTCTTTCAGTATCGCATGAAAAACGAATACGGCGTGGAGCTGCGTATGGAGGGCCTGCCCTACGAGGAGCTGCGCTTCATCACCGCTTCTCCCGTGCCGGAGAAGGATCTGAACCTGTCCTCCGACGCGGAGCTGCTGGAGGATTACCGCGGCCGGAAACTGCTGGTCTTTTCCTCCTATTGGGCCATCGACTTTACGAAGCGGAAGAATCCGGGTCTGGAGCTGGCAGAAATGTCATAAATAAAGATCCCCCGGCCTAAGAACAGAACCAGATTGTGCTGTCTGCACAATCTGGTTCTGTTCAGCGTCGGGGTGTTTTTTTCTCGGACGGAAATCAAAGCGAGGAGATTGTATCCAGGGCAGGCAGCGCCCTGCCGTTGTAGTCGAAGAGGCCCTGATTCGCCCATTCATTTCCGCCGGGTCCCTGTTCCTGAACATAGGCCAAGCCGGCGGGTTTGCTCCACTCCGCACCGGGGACGGGCAGCCAGGCCGGCTCCCACCATACGAAGCCCCGGCCCAGATCCTTGGGCGTCGAACGGATGACCTCCCAGAGGTCCCGCAGGAAGCCGCACTGTCCTTCCGGCGTACAGGGATAGGAGCTGTTTTGGGCGGTCTTCTCATTGGCGGCCAGGCCCCGTTTCTGGTCCAAACGCAGGCCTTCCAGCTGATTGCACTCCTCCAGGGTAAAGGCCATGGAGGTCTCCGTCACCAGCAAGGGCTTGCCGATGCTGGCAGCCAGCTTGTGCATGTTGTTCCGCAGCTCCTCCAGCGTCCCATGCCAGAAGGGGTAATAACTCAGGCCGATCCAGTCAAAGTCCGCACCGCCGTTGATGCGATAGCTGTCGAACCAGCTTCGATACAGACCGTACCAGCCGCCGTTGTCCAGATGGATCATGGTCTGAATGGCAGGATCCACAGCCTTCACGGCCCGCAGCCCCGCAGAAACAAAGCGCGCAATGTTGGACCACTCCGGCACCCGGCCCAGAGGCCACAGCAGTCCGTTGGAAATCTCGTTGCCCACAGCCACAATAGCAGGCAGCAGTCCGGCGTCCTTCAGCGTCGACAAGGTCTGCAGCGTAAAGGCGTTGACCGCCTTCACAAGAGCGTTGGCGTCCAGATCCTTCCAGGCCTTGGGCGGAAACTGCTTGCCGGGGTCCGCCCAGAAATCGGAGTAGTGGAGATCCAGCAGCCAAGGCAGGCCCAGCGCCTTGCAGCGGCGGGCCAGTTCCATGGTTCGGGGCAGATCGTTGGTCCCCGCGCCGTAGGGCTTGCCCTCCGCGTCATAGGGATTGTTCCACAAACGGAGGCGGATCAGGTTGACGCCATGGTTTTTGAGAATCAAGGGCGCGGACATTTCATGCCCGTGATCAAAGAACCTTCCGCCGTTCTCCTCAACCTCCAAAAGCGAGGAAATATCCGCGCCTTTGATCATTTCTTTTCGAAAATCCATGCTTTACTCCTCAAACGTGAAGCGCCGATACATGGCGCCGTAGCGGAATCGGGCCAGCTCGTTTTTCGCCAGCACGTCCGCCTCATTGCCCCGGTACTGGCAGCGCAGGCAATAGTACTCGTCCTTCTCTTTGTCGTAGAACATATCCATGTCGATGTCCCGCATGAAGCAGGAGGGGCAGCGGTAGTTCAGTCTGCCCTTTCCAGATTGAGCCATGTGGTGAAGACCTCCTGTTCTTTCAGTTTGCGTTCCCAGCCCAGGGTGAACATGGGGCTGAAGGCGTAGCCCTCCCGGACGAAGCCGACTTTGTTCCGTCCGTTGGCCAGCATGGAGACCCGGGTCTTGATGGGCGGGATGGTGCAGGACACTTCCTCCGCGCCGGGAACCGCGGCCTCTCTGCACCTGTACTCATAGGGGATGGTGACGGAGTCCTCCTCCCCCGCCTCAATCTGCAGGGTCAGGGAGGACATATCCTCGGTGTACTCGGTGGTGCCGTAGCAGCCCACCATGTATTCCTTTATGGTGACGGTCTCGTTTGGATCGGACAGGGACAGGACGTTCCGGTCGATGCGGATATTGGAGCTGCCCTCGGAGAAGGTGATCACGGTCTGCAGCTTCACGGTCAGTCCGCCGGCAAACGCTACGTCCACAGGATCCAGGGTCAGGATCCGATCCTCCCCCTCCCGCTTGAATTGGGCCTTGGTGCGGCAGAGGCAGAGGTCCACCTCTTCCCCGTTCCAGCAGAGCTTGGCAGAGCGGACGGTGCCCTCGCCGGCATAGTGGGTGAAGTAGCCGGCCCGGTACTTTTCCTGGATCAGGAAGGGATAGCTGGCGTCCTGGATATGGGGAGTTCCGATGCCCACGGGCCATTCCAGCTTGGCGGCGTAGGGGCGCAGGTCCACGATGGCGCCGCCCTGGTCCATGTTGACGCAGGCCCGCATGTAGGGGTCGCAGTACCAGAAGAGCTGCTTATCCGAGCCGTAGAGGATGTCCCGCCAGAGGGCGCACTCCGGGGTGGTATAGCTCTTGACCGAGCGGTAGTAGTCGGCAAACTCGGCCATGGTCATGTCGACGAGCTTGCCCTCTTTTTTCAGCTTGCCGTAGTAGGCGCAGCCGTCCTCGTAGGACTTGTACAGCAGCTCGTAGGGCTGCTCCCAGCGTCCCAGCTTGTTCATCCAGCCGGGACCCACGAACATCATGTTATAGGCGTAGCCGTCGTTGTACTTCGCCAGGCTGCGGTACTGGTCGATCAGATTATACAGATAGGGATATTCCCAGGTCTTGGTGTCGTAGATCATGCCCCGGAGCACGTTCTGGGGATGGGTGCCGAAGTTGGAGCCGTTGCCGTCGTAGCAGGCCAGCAGATCCCGGCTCAGGTGGGGAATGGCAACGATGCCGCTGTCCTCCTGTTCGTTGGCAGCGGGAGCGTGGGTGTTGGCCTTGGAGGGGATCCAGGGAGCCCAGGGGCCGCCGTCCATGAAGGTGTACCAGGAGTTGTTGCAGGTGTGGTAGGCCTTGGGCCCCTCCTCCCAGCAGGTGGCCACGGCGCACTTGACGGTGGGGTACTTGGCCTTGATATAGTTGATCAGATCCGCGTCCATGTAGTAGGAGCCCGTGGATTCGGGGTAGAAGCCGAAGGCCTCGCGGAACTTCTCGAAGACGTCGCGGACGATGGCCTTCTTGTCCTCCATCGAGAACATCCAGATGCAGAAGTCCTTGGTCTTGTACTTCTGGCGGAACTGCTCGCAGGGCAGGCCCAGGAGGGAGAGGGCAATCTCGTCACCGAACTCGGCGTGGTGCTGCTTGGCCAGCTCCACAGCCTCGGCGTTGAACAGCGAGGCGTAGGTCATCTGGATGGTGGTCTTGAGGCCGTACTTGTGGGCCAGCATCTGCTGGGTCTTGAAGATATCCAGGCTCTCGGTGAGCAGGGCCTTACGGCCCAGGTCCTCCTGCTTGCCGTGACCGGTGACCTTTTCGGCGTACTCGGGGACCATTTCTGGCCGGTGGATAATATTCACAACAAACTGATTCATGACGTCCTCCGTGCTTCGTTATCGTTTTGAAAGGCTGGCGTCGTCGATCTTCCCCCAGGCGCCGGCTGCGTCGGTCTTGACAGAGATGCCGACCGTAAGCGTTTGATTTTCGCTGTATTCGATGCCTGTGATTTCGCCGCAATGCCATTCATTCCAAATGGTAATCTCCATTGGAGCGCTTGCGACGATCTCCCCATCCAGCTTTACATAGGCATATACCTCTGCATCACCGCAATCACCGCCCATGATCCAGATGCTGTAGTCGTAAAGGCCGCTTTCCAGCTCCTCCGCGGTCTGCTCCAGGGTGAATTGAACCGTCCCTGCATCGGGGGACCAGAAGTGATAATGCCAGTCGCCGGTGCGGGAATCTCCGGCTTTTTTCTCGATCATCAGATCTTTGCAGCCGCCGATGTCATCCACTACCCAGGGCGCATCCACGCCATCTTCAAAGGAAGGGTTCTTCAGATGATTGACCCCTTGAATGCTCAGGGTCAGCTTTACCGGCATGCCCTCTGCTTCTCCGTTGATCTCATGGACGCCCGGGGATTTCAGCCACTCTGCGAGTTCGCTTGGCTCCACCGACCAGGACACCGGAATGGGCTGACGGCTGTTGTCTGACATCACCGCGTTCACGGTCTGCGGCAGGCTGAAATCGTCCCCCAAAACGATCATGCTTTGGAGCTCCTCCACTTCCAGTACGCGCTGCTCCGTCTCATTGCCATACCGGATCAGATTGAAGGCCATCAGGCTTTCCAGCACGTGGCCCTTGGCGTCAAAAAATGCCTGGTTGTCCACGGCGCAGCCGCCGTACCATTTGCCCGCGTCATCGGGGTCGTATTCTGCGGCGTAGGAGGAAGCCCAGCCGGAGCCGTACTGCTCCCAGAGCTTCTGGTTCTGCTCCCGGGAGGCCCCGCCCACGGAGATCCAGGTGCCCTCCCAGTAACAGACTCCGATGCCGCCGGCATCCTGTACCGCCTGGGTCACTTCTCGCAGATTATTGACCTGGCCCTGGAGACAGTAGGGGTAGGGCTTGTCCACGGCGCTTTCCGCGCCGATGGTATTGCCTGAGAAATCGCTGTCCTCCGTCGTCCATGCATAGGAGCTTTCCATGACCATGACCTCCTTGCCGAAGACCAGGCGAATCTGCTTCAAAACCTTGGTCAGATTTGCAAGGCTGCCATGCCAATAGGGATAATAGGAGGACCCGAAAACGTCATAATCCAGGCCGTTATCCCGCAGGGCGGCGGCATAGTCCGAGTAGTTTCCGTTTTCGGGATTCGCAAAGTGGACCGCGACCTTGGCCTCCGGATAGACCTCCCGGATCGCCTTCGACCCGGCGTTCATCAATTTGACCACGGATGGCCAATCCCTTTCGCCGCACATGGCGCCGTTGGTCTCGTTCCCCACCTGGACCATACCCACCTTCACGCCGGCGTCCTTCAGCTTTTGCAGGCTTTCCCGGGTATAGCGCTCCAGCTCCTTGGCCTTTGTATCCAGATCCAGATCCTTCCAGGCTTTCGGAGCCATCTGTTTTCCGGGGTCCGCCCAAAAATCGGAATAGTGGAAATCCACCAGCAGAGACATGCCGTATTTGGTTGCCCGTTTGCCGATTTCCAGCGCGGTGTCAATGGTGCAGTTGCCGCCTCCGTATCCGTGGCCCTCGGCGTCGAAGGGATCGTTCCAGACCCGGACACGAATATAATTGACGCCGTTCTCCGCCAGGATCCGGAAGACGTCCTTTTCCTCTCCGTTCGCGTCATAGTATTTGACGCCGCTTGCCTCCAGGGACGGGACCTGGGAGGCGTCCATGCCGAAGATGAAATCCTCGGGCAGTCCCTCCACGGCCTTGACGTAGAGGGAGCAGCCCTCCAGCTTCCCTGTGGGCGCCACCGCTTCCGTCTCGATCGCGGATGAATTGCCTCCGTTTTGTGCGCAGCCGACCAGAATGGAGAGAATCAAGACAATCGCTGCCAGCCAAAGGTGTTTTTTCATTGGGGGGTCCTCTCTTTCAGTATCGTTGCTTTCATTATATCGGTTCTCTGGGAGAACATCAATAACATATTTCGATTTTTCTTTCCAAAATATATAACATAAATAAAAAAGTGACTGGCCTATCTTCCATTTTCAGGCGAAATATGATATGATTGGTGAGGAGGTGGTCCTATGAGGCACCGGTTTTTGACCGATCCCGTAAAGAATCCCGCCCTGCGCAGGATCCTGCGGACCTGTGAGCTGCCGGAAACGGGAAATTACTACCATGAGGTTCTGACGCCCTTTCAGTTTACGCTGATGTCGATCCGCCCGGCGGAGCCCCGGCGCAATACGCTCACGATCCTGATTCCGGGCGCGTCAGTCCGGCTTCCTCCCCTGCCGCCGGAGCTCTCCGACGGGATGCCGGGGATGCATCACCACAATTGCTTTGAATTTACTTATGTGCTGGAGGGCAGCCTCTATCAGCTGGTAAACGGGAAGCAATTCTACTACCCTGCCGGCAGCTGCTGCCTGATGAATCGCAATACGCTCCACGCGGAGGAGGATACCACGGACTATACCTGTGTGTTTCTCTCTCTGACAGAGGAATTTGCGGACCGTCTGCGCTGCTTCGGAAGCGGTTTTCTCTTCCCGGACGAAGAGCTCGCCGCCCGAAATCCCATCTTCGATTTTATGGACGCCGTGCGAGGCGATGAGAAATCTGAGCACCGGGATTTTTTGGATTTTTTCCCCCGTATATCCGGCACGGAACAGGAAGCGCTGATCCACAGCATCCTGTCACAGATCGCAGAGACCTTGATCGACGCACCGGTCGGCGCCAGTTTCAGGCTTCTTGACCTGATGAGCAGACTGATCTCCCTGCTGTGCAACAGGGATTACTTCCAGTATTCTCATGTGAGCGCGGATACCAATGTTGAAACCCTCTTGTTAGCCCGGATCGACAGAGTGCTCAGCCAATGTCACGGGAGAATCAGCAATCGGGATCTGGCGGATCTGCTTCACTATAACGGCACCTATCTGGGAAGGATCGTGAAAAAACACACCGGAAAGTCTTTATTCGACTACTGCATGGACTTTACCATGAACGCTGCGGCGGAGCAGCTCCGAAACAGCGATCAATCCATCATGGAAATCGCTTCCTCTTTGAGCTTTACAAACCTGACGCATTTCTACTCCATCTTCAAAAAGCATTTCGAAATGACGCCCGGCGAATATCGGGAGAGCAAGAAAACCGGAACCCCATAACTGGAGTTCCGGTTTTCTGTTTCAGCTTAGTCGCAGAGCAGGTTCTTCTCGCTCTCAGGATCGAAGAAGTGCATGACCTTGCCTTCGAAGGTGATGTTCAGCGGTGCGCCGTAAACCATGCCCTTGCGCTGCTCGGTGGTCAGGCCAATGGTGGGAACACGGACGATCAGGCGGGTCTCGTCTTCGGTGTAGACGTGCAGATGGAGCTCGGAGCCCATCATTTCGTTGACCTCCAGGCGAGTGGGGATGCCTTGGCCTTCCTTGGCCAGGGTGATATGCTCGGGACGGACACCCAGCAGGATATCACGGCTGTCAATGCCGCGCTTTGCCAGCTCCTGGCCCTTCTCGCCGGTGACCTCGATCTTGACGCCGAACGGCGTGACAAAGTACTTGCCGTTCTCCTTGACCAGCTTAGTCTTGATGATATTCATCTTCGGGGCGCCGATGAACTCAGCAACGAAGAGGTTGTCGGGCATATCGAAGCACTCGGCGGGGCTGCCGACCTGCATGATGTAGCCGTCCTTCATGATGACGATCCGGTCAGCCAGGGTCATAGCCTCGGTCTGGTCGTGGGTGACGTAAATGAAGGTGGTGTTCAGCTTCTGGCGGAGCAGAATGATCTCAGCACGCATCTGGTTACGAAGCTTGGCGTCCAGGTTGGACAGGGGCTCGTCCATCAGGAAGACTTTGGAGTCGCGGACCATGGCGCGGCCGATGGCAACACGCTGGCGCTGGCCGCCGGACAGAGCGCGGGGCTTACGCATCAGATACTCGGTGATGCCGAGGATCTCCGCCGCGTTGGTGACCTTCTCGTAGATCAGGTCCTCGGGCATCTTCTGGAGCCGGAGGGAGAAGGCGATGTTATCGTACACCGACATGTGGGGGTACAGGGCGTAGTTCTGGAAGACCATGGCGATGTTGCGGTCCTTGGGCTGGAGGTCGTTGACAACGACGCCGTCGATCTCGATGGTACCGGCGGAGATCTCCTCAAGGCCCGCGATCATACGCAGGGTGGTGGACTTGCCGCAGCCGGAGGGGCCGACGAAGACCACGAATTCCTTGTCCTTGATATCCAGGTCAAAGCCGTGAACGACCTCGACTTTATTGTCATAGATCTTCTTGACTTTCGTCAGTTTTACACTTGCCATATTATGATTCTCCTTTTTACAGCATGTACGCCGGATCAGCCCTTGACGGCGCCGCCGGTGACACCCTCAACGTAGTATTTCTGCAGGCACATGAACAGAACAGCCACGGGGATAGCGACCACAACACCGCCTGCGCAGAACATGGTGTAGTTGTTGTGGACCATGGTATCCGTTGCCAGCCAGGATTGGAGGCCGACGGCCACGTTCATTGCCTTGGGGATCATCTGGGAGACGTAACGCGCGAAAACGAAGTCGCCCCAGGGGCCCATGAAAGCGGTCAAAACGGTGTAGATAACGATGGGCTTTGCCAGAGGCAGGATGATCTTGTACAGAACCTGGGCACGGGTGGCGCCGTCCACGCGGGCAGCTTCGTCCAGGGACTTGGGAATGGTGTCGAAGAAGCCCTTGGAGACGTAGTAGCCCATGCCGGAGGAAGCCACATACACCAGAATCAGGCCGGGCACGGAGTTGCCGTACTGACCGGACAGATGCAGGTCATCGAGCACTCGATAGAGGATGATCATAGCCAGCATGCCGGGGAACATACCGAGAATCAGCATGAACTTCATAAGGCCGGTACGCAGCTTGAAGCGGAAACGGGAGAGGGTGTAGGACATACACAGGACAATGATGGTTTGGACGACAGCAACGACCAGCGCCATAATGAAGGTGTTGAGATACCACTTGGGGAAGTTGGTCGTCAGCAGTCTCTTGTAGTTATCCAAACCCCATTTCTCGGGGAGCACATAGCCCACCTGGCCGGTGCTTTCAACACGGAAGGACTGGAGCACGATGCAGACGAAGGGAATCAGCCAGATGATGCTCATGACGATCAGGAGCACGTAAATGATCGTGTTGCTGATCCGAGCGGAGGCTTTCAGGCCCATATGCTGCTTCATAACAGCCTGGGCTTCATCACGTTGTTTACTCATTGGAAGTCCTCCTCATTCTTGACTGACGGCAGCAAGCCATAGACGATCAGGGAGATCAACGCGACCACGATGAAGACCAGGATGCCGACGACGGAGGCCAGGTAATACTTGGATTCGCCGGAAGTGGTGATCTTGAAGAGCCAGGTGATCAGCAGGTCGGTATAGCCTACCGCGCCGGCTGCGCCGGAGATGGCCGGATTGGAATTCGTGGGGCCGCCGCCGGTGAGCAGGTAGATAACGTTGAAGTTGTTCATGTTGCCGGTAAAGCTCGTCAGCAGGTACGGGCCGGTGATGAACAGCATGTAGGGCAGGGTGATCTTGGAGAACTGCTTCCAGCCGCTGGCGCCGTCGATCTTGGAGGACTCGTAGAGGTCGGCGGGGATGTTCATCAAAATACCGGTGGCGATCAGCATCAGATACGGGATACCGATCCAGATATTGATCACAATAACCATGATCCGGGCGAGCGTCGGGGTACCCCAGAAGTCAATTGCTTTGGATATGATCCCCAACGATTTCAACGCGCCGTTGACGAGTCCGTTTACTGCGAACAGCTTTGATACATACAACAGGGAGATAAACTGCGGAATGGCGATGGTCAAAATCAGGATCGTACGCCACAGCTTCTTCAGCTTGATTCCCTTCTTGTTGATCATCATAGCCACAAACACGCCCAGGAAGTAGTTGGTGAAGGTGGCAAAGAAGGCCCAGATCAGGGTCCAGAGCAGGATCTCACCGAAAGCCGCGGAGTAGTTGACGCCGTTGACCTCGCCCGCAAAGATCGTCTTGAAGTTTTCGAAGCCGACCCATGTGAACAAGGCGTTGTTGTAGCCGTCGTTTTTGGCGGCGTTATAGTTGGTGAAGGCAACCAGGATCATAAAGATGATCGGCATGACCGTAAAAACCAGAATGCCCGTCAGAGGCAGGGCCAGCAGGGTCTTGTGGAAGTTGTCGTCCACCATGGAGCGGAGGTCTTCCTTGCCGCTCCGGAGGGGCTTGCCGGACTTGAGGATCTCTTCCGCGATCTTGTTCTGCTTAATGTTGGCACGCCAGGTATAGATGAAGGCGATGACAAAGAAAATCGTCAAAACGCCGTAGAGCAGGATACGGAAGGAGTTGTCTTGGGGGGTCACGATGTACTGGTCCAGCACCTCGTCGTAGGTCTTGGTGGGACCCTGCAGACCCAGGGAGCCCAGCATCCGCAGATAATAAGCGCCGCCGCCAAAAATCATGTAGTACAGGAAAACAAGCTCAAACAGGAGGAACAGCACGCCGCGAAGGATCTGTCCTCTTGTAATGTTGCCGAAGCCCATGATCACGTAGGAGATCTTGGTCTTCCAGTCACCGTTTACAAAGGTGGTGACGATGTCCTTACATCCCCGACCAATGCCGAGGAAGAAGTTCTTAAAGAAGCGGCCGATGCCAAGGAAGCCGTTGCCGATTTTCTTGGGAATCGCCTTGAAGAAGCTCAATAGGCGGAACAGGAACTTTTTTCCTTTTGAGAGCTTCAAGTACTCCATTTCATCTTGAATATTCATACTTCGCCCCTTTTACTAAAAAGTTGGTTGGAGCCAAGCGAACTTGACTCCAACCAAGTATTTTGCATCATTTCGGTTGCGCCAAAGTTCAGTATTTCACTATTTCACTTTGGGAGCTTGCGGATTACCGCGGTTTAGCCGGCGGGCTCCAGGGTAACAGTGCCGGCCTCGGGATCGAGCACGACCACATAGGTGCCGTCGGCCTCAACCTTGACGTTGTCGGCGGGGAAGTTGACGTCCCAGGAAGCGCCCTGGCGGCACTTCAGCTCGTCGCCGGCCTTCAGCTCGAGAGGCTCGGACTTGAACAGGTTTCCGTCGGCTTTCATGGGGAAGTCGGTGTCCCAGCTGGTGCCGCAGATTCCGCCGATGACGCCCCAAGCGTTCTTGTCTTCCTCGGACATGGTGAACAGCGCGTTGATTTTGTTGTAGTAGTTCTCCAGAGCGGTCTTCAGACCAGCCTCGTCCTTGGCAGCCTTGACGTCGTCAGCGATGACCTTGGCGATGTCCCACCAGGAGCCATGGATCTGGCCCTGAGGCACGGAGTACTGGTTCTGCTGCAACAGAGCGGCCAGGCCGGGGTTGGACTGGACCTTCTCGTTCTTCTGCGCGTTCAGGTTGGCGGGACCCCAAGCCAGAGCGTCGAAGCGCTCCATCTGACGGGTCTCGTCGGTCAGGTACTGAGCCAGCTTGTGCAGAGCGGCCTGCTTGACAGCATCATCGCCCTGGGGCTTGACGCCCATCAGCTTGCAGCCGTTGAAGGAGCCCAGGTGGTACTCCTTGCCGTCGACCTCGAAGGAGGGCAGATCAGCAACACCCATGTTGTCGCCCAGGATGTCCTTGATGGCCTCGAAGGCCCAGGTGCCGGTGACAACGATCGCAGCGCCGTTGGCGAAAGCGTCAGCGGAGGAGGAGCTCAGGTTGCACTTGGAGTCAACCAGCTTCTTCATGCCCTTGACAGCGATCAGGCCCTTGTCGGAGTTGAAGTCGTCCCTGACAGACTCGAACTCGCCGTCGTCATTGGTCTTCCACTCGGAGACACAGCCGGCGCCGAAGAACCAGGAAGCCAGGTACCAGGCGGAGGTGTTGGTCTCGAAAGCGAAGAACTTGTCGGCCTTCTCGCAGTCCTCAATCAGCTTCTCCAGGGAGTCGACATCCGCATCGGGAATGACGCTCTTGTCGTAGTACATGAAGTAGCCGTTGTCGGAGGTCATGGGATAAGCGTAGAGGGTGTCGCCGGAGGTACCGGCAGCCACGACGACGGGGTCGTTGGCAGCCTTGACAGTCTCGGCAGCCTTGGCGCCCAGAGCGTTCAGCGCGTTGCCCTGAACCAGACGAGCGAACTGGTCCTGCGCGAAGCAGTACAGGTCACCGCCGGCCTGCACGTCAACCAGCATCTGGTCGGCAGCAGTAGCCTCAGAAACGGGATGCACGTCATACTCGAACTTGATGCCTTCGGTGTTCTCTTTGTTGAAGTTCTCGATCTGGGTCTTGGTCAGCTCGACAGCGTCCTCGCCGGTCCACACGGTGATCTTGTAGGTGCCGGCCAGCTGGCCGCCGGAGCTGGAGCCAGTGTCAACGGGAGCTTCGCCGCTTGCCTTGGTCTCGTTGCCGGGTTTATCCGTGCCGGAGCAAGCAACCAGCGCGAAAACCATAATCACGGCAAGCAGCAGCGCGAAAATTCTCTTGGTCTTCATGATTTTTCCTCCTATGTAATATAGATTTGTTTCTCCGCTCCTGCGGAGGGGATAACGTAATCATGGTGTTGCCCATAATTATTAACTACATTATACTACGCTTTTTCTTGAATGTAAATCCTTTTTTAATACTTTTTTCACATTTTTCTTGATTATATTATGAATAATGGATCATTTTTATTTGGAGCGGGCGAAAAAATCATCTAATCTGCATAAAGCGCATAGCAATTTCCCATGCTGCGTTGTCCACGGCGTCCGGCAGAGAGGCCAGGTGAACGCTTTTTGCGTCGAACACGATATAATAGGCGTCCGTCTCCGGATTCGGTACGGGCGTGTACTGAATATATTCCATGGCAGGCCCTTTCTGGGTGGCGGGGTCAAAGACCCGAATCCCACAGGTGACGCCTTCCCAGACGAAAGGCTCCATACCCGCCGGGACCGTGATGGGCGCGACCCGGTCGGCAGCGTCGGTCAGCATGGCGCGTAAATCTGTCTCACGCACCACATAAAAGTCGCCGTCCCTGGTGGAGCCGAAGAGATCATAGGAGGCGCTGCGGGCCCGGATCATCTCGATCCCCTCGGGAAAGCCCTGTTCCTCCATATACAGCGTGAGCCCCCGGTCGTCCGCCTCATAGGCGCCTGTATAGAAAACCACCTTTTTCTCTCTCGGACGGTCTCCGACCCGGGAAAAGACAAAGCTCCAGAAGAAGGTCAGCAGCATGGCCCAGATCACATAACGGTGAAGCTGAGAAACAATATTCTTTAATACTCTCATGACGACAGCACCTCATAGGCAACGATATAGCCATGGACCACATAGAGCCGCAGCAGCTCCCCCGCGTGAGGCAGCTCAAAGGCCCTGTTGATCAGGATGTTGAGATTCTCAACTCCCTTTGGCGTATCGACGCGGACCTTGCGCAGGGAGACGCTGTTGCGAATCTGAACCTTGAGTTTCAGCAGCGTTACCTTCCCCGTTACGGTCTCCCGGGGCTCCCCTTCCAGATTTGCGATATGGGCCAGCTCCCGTTTTCCGTCCCGAACCACAAAGGTCCCGAAATAGAGGATGATCCAGGCGGCAGGAACGCTGACGCAGATGCAGGTCAGCAGCAATCGGTAAATATTTCTGGTGTTGACGCGTGTATTCAGATATATGCATACGCCCAACACCGTCAAAGCCAGGATCCAAAGCAGGCGTTTCACAATCAGGCAGCGCTTTTCCAGCCGTGCGACCCGCTCCGGCTCATAGAGCTCGACAATCTTTTGTTGCATTCTCTCCCCTCCTGCCATTTGATGACCGGTATTTGTCGAATTCATATCGTAGGGAATGACAATTCCGGATCGTTCACTACGACGATTATAACACCGCGGGAAATTGTTTTCAATCCAAAAACGGCTTGACATCCGATTTTTTATTCGCTAATATGGAAGTATCAAAGAAAAGGAGGCATTGTGCCATGAAACGAATTCTTGCTCTGACCCTGGCTCTTCTGATGCTTCTCTGCCTGTTTATGGGCTGCAAAGAAAAAGAGCCCGCCGCTTCAAACGGAGCGCCTTCCACAGGCGAACCCTCCACCACCGAATCGCAGGACCAGTCCGGCGAGCTGGCCGTCCCGGTTCCCGAGGGTGTGACGCCCTCGGAGGACAACGCCCGGGTCTTCTATGAGATTTTTGTTTGCTCCTTCTCCGACTCGAACGGCGACGGGGTCGGCGACATTCGGGGCATCATCAACCGTATGGATTACCTCAACGACGGCAACGACGCCTCCGGAAAGAGCCTGGGCATTGAGGGTATCTGGCTGACCCCCATTTTCCGCTCCCCTTCCTATCATAAATATGACGTCACCAACTTCACCGAGGTGGACAGTGATTTCGGCAGCACAGAGGACGTCCGGGAACTGGCGGAGCTCTGTCATCAGCGGAACGTGAAGCTGATCCTGGACCTGCCCATCAACCACACCAGCAAAAACAACCAATGGTTCGTGAACTTTACAAAAGCCCATAAGGACGCCAATCCCGACGATCCCTATTATGACTTCTACAGCTATTACACCGAGGGCGAATCCGCTCCCGGCGGACGGTCCTTCCACAAGCTTTCCGGCACCGATATCTACTACGAGGGCAACTTCTGGTCCGAAATGCCGGAGCTGAACTTTGACAACGAAGCCGTGCGGCAGGCAGTGCTGGATGTGGCAAAGTTCTGGCTGGATTTGGGCGTGGACGGCTTCCGCTTCGACGCGGCCAAGTACATCTACTTCGGTGACCACGCCGCCAGCGTGGACTTCTGGAACTGGTATCTGGGCGAGCTCCGGGCCATCAAGCCGGACCTCTATACCGTGGCGGAGGTCTGGGACGGAGACGGCATCACCGCCCGTTACTATCCAGCCATGAACTGCTTCAACTTCACCACCGCCCAGACCGAGGGTCTGATCGCCAAAACCGGACAGGGCGGCGACGCCAACCGCTTCACCGCCTATGTGGACAAGTATCTGGACAGCATCGCCAACACCAACCCCGACGCCATGTATGTCCCCTTCATCGCCAACCACGACACGGACCGCACAGCGGGCTATCTCCCCTCTTACAGCGGACGGGCGCAGATGGCCGCCAACCTGCTGCTGCTCTGCCCCGGCTCCCCCTTTATCTATTACGGCGAGGAAATCGGCATGCGCGGCTCCCGTGGCAGCGCCAACACCGACTCCAACCGGCGGCTGCGCATGGTCTGGGGCGACGACGACACCATCAAGGATCCCGAAGGCTCTACCTATGATCCGGACAACCGGGCGGACTCCCCCGTCATTACCCAGATCGCCAAGGAAACCAGCCTCTACAATCACTACAAAAAAGTCATTCTTCTGCGAAAGGCCAATCCCGAGATCGCCCGGGGCGATTACAGCGCCCTGACGCTTACCGACACGAAGGCAGGCGGTTTTATCTCCGAGTGGAACGGCAAGCGGGTCTGCGTGCTCCACAACCCCACCACCAAGTCCGTAACATTGGATCTGGCGTCGCTGAACCTGAGCGAATTCACAACGGTCAGCGGCTTCGTGGGCATGGGCGAAGCGAAGCTTGAGGGCGCCAGCCTGACCCTGGGCGAGCAGACCTCCGTGGTGCTGCGGGCCGGTTAATCGGTTGAACGATTTCCGTTCTCCCTGAATTGACGCATAAACCCCTCCTGTTTCGGGCAAGCTGTCCGAAAAGGAGGGGTTTTTTATGGAACTCTCAAACGCCGGGTATCAGCAGCTGGCGAACCGGCTGGCGCCGAGATCCCATACGCCGCTGAACTGCCTCAAGGCTTTCAGCGTGGGCGGCGGGATCTGCGTCCTGGGCCAGGCAATCAAAAATTTGTATCTGTCCCTGGGCACCGGGACGGAGCCGGCGGGGCTGCTCTGCTCTGTGACCCTGATCTTCCTCTCGGCTCTGCTGACAGGGCTGGGACTCTATGACGATCTGGCCAAGCACGGCGGCGCCGGGACATTGGTGCCCATCACGGGCTTCGCCAACGCGGTGGCCGCGCCCGCCGTCGAATTTCAGACCGAAGGCTGGGTCACGGGCATGGCCGTCAAAATGTTCACCATCGCAGGGCCTGTGATCGTATACGGCACCCTGGCGTCGGTGGTCTACGGGCTCGTCTATTGGATCTTCACGCGATAGCGCCGCAGGGAGCGAACTCGCAGCATCACAAATGTATGCCCGCATCGCTCCCGACATTGCCGCAGGCAATGAAGCCGCAGTTCAAGCGCGGGGACCTTCCTGCAATCAACGCAGCAGGATGGGCTGGATCTGCTTTCCCTCCAGGGCCGCTGCGACGGTTTCTGGGATTCGCGCCATGTCGGCCACCAGGGACGCGGGCTTTTTCTCCGGGTCGTCCTGGCCGAAGGGAACGAAATACAGGTGCTTTCTGTCCAGCAGGACTCCGATGCTCCGGGCGTTGGCCGCCAGGCCGTCGTTGGTGGAGGGCGCCAGCACCACGGGACGGGCGTTCCGCAGATGGGCCTTGCAGGCCAGGGTCACAGGGGTGTCGGCAATGCCCGCGGCCAGCTTCGCCAGGGTGTTTCCGGTACAGGGGGCGACGATCAGCAGATCCAGCAGCTTTTTGGGGCCGATGGGCTCCACCTGGGCCAGGCTGTCCCAAACCCTCCGGCGGCAAATAGCCTCGATCCGGGCGCGGAAATCCGCTGAAGCCCCAAAGCGGCTGTCTACGGTGCCGGCGGCGGCTGACAGGATGGGCTGTACCGTCTCGAATTCCCGGCACAGGCGGGTCAGGGCAGCCAGAACGGGCTCAAAGGTACAGAAGGAGCCGGTCATTGCAAATCCGATCCGTTCCGGACGCATCAGCAGGCCTCCCTTCTCATAATTCCCGCCAGCAGCACCGAGGCTGCGGAGCGGGGCAGACGCCGGCCAGGCAGTGAGTTGGCTGTCAGAACCCGGAACGCGGGACTGCAGCAGGAGGGCAGCCCGCCGGGCGCGGATGCCAGCTCCACCCAGAGGCAGTCCCGCTCCAGCGCTGAAAGCGCCGACTGAGAGAGGGTCTGCTCCGGGACTGTGTTGAAGACCACTGCCCAGGAGCCGGACAGCTCCGGAAAGTCCCTCGTTTCGTAACCCAGCTGCTCCGCCTCCGCCCGGACGCCTGGTCGGCGGGCGGTCACGGTCAGCTTCGCGTGGTGGGCCGCCAGCAGGGCAGCCAGAGGCTTCCCGATCCGGCCATAGCCCAAGACCAGGCAGGGCAGGTCAAATAAGGAGCCCTCCAGGTGCTCAGCGCTCAGCGCCAGGGCCGCTTCCGCGGTCAGGCGGCCATTGGCAGCGGCCACGGCCGGATCCGCCAACAAATCCGTGATCCATCCGCTGCCCGGCAGCTTTTTGTTCAAATCCGCGGGCAAGGCGCCGCCATAGATCCGGGTATGTGCGTCATAGAAGCCGCGCAGCTCCCCCGTGTCCATGCCCTCCCCGCTTCGGCGCAGCAGCCCCGCGCCATCCATGCAGGGGGTGGGAAGGATCAGCACATCCACGGGTCCGGTCGGCCTTTGATCCTCCAGGCCGGGAACGCTCAGCGTAAAAACCCGGCCCCTGGGCACAAGGAGCCGGGAAAGCCAGAATTGCCGCCGGTCTCCGCCGACGAGCAGATATGTGGGTTCCATCGCTTCATCTCCTCAAGCCAGTATATGATGAATCCACCGAAAGGTGCCGCACGAAAAAAGCTGTCCGAACGTCGAAACGTCCGGGCAGCTTTTCCTTAGCTGACCAGCAGGATCCAGCAGCCTGAATTCGGAGCGCTGCTATCGGAGCCCTTGGTCTCAGGGCTTTCCAGCCCCTCAAAGTGAAGGATGTAATTGTACTGTTGGTAACGGCAGAACGGGCAGCCGTAGGCGGCGTCGCCTGTCCGGTACTCGATCTCGTGACCGGTGCTGTCGCCCCAGCGTCCGTCGTAGTCCTGATGGGCCGCGACACAGCCGCCGTCGCCCATGCAAATCTCCGCGTGGGTACCCAGAAGGATCAGGATATCGCCCTTCTGCGCTTCGATCTCCCCTCTGCGGTAGACAACGAATCCATAGGCCGGAAGCTCCTCCAGCATCCCGCCGGTGGAGAGACAGTGCTCAATTTCGAAGCCTCCCTCCATCAGCGCTGTGCTGACAAAGGATGTACAGTCGTAGCAGGGGCCCAGGCGGTAGGCCTGGCTGTAGCCGTGAGAATTATCTTCCGCGATCCCAACAGCCCATTCAAGCATCGCCTCAATCCGCGGATCGAGGGATTCAGACTGCTCCGCTTCCTCGGGCTCCTCGATCCCACGGCCGCTGCCTTCAAGGGCATAGGCGGGGATCAGCAGACAGCCCAGCAGCAGAAGAGAGAGCAGCAGGCTAATGATTTTTCGCATTCAAACACTCCAATAATAAAATCGGTCTGTTTCAGACCCGCGATATATTAGCAGATATTGTCATAAAAAGCAACAAAAATATCAAAATATTTACAAATTATTGCGTTTTTTGTAAAGAATACAGAAAAAACAGCCGCAGAAGCTTCCACGGCTGTTTACTCTGTATGCAAAATATGCAACTCAACGGATGATCAGCGCGTCGTTCACCACGTCCACCACCAGCTCAGAGCCAGGGGCCACATCCCCCTGGAGGATCCGTTTGGCAATCATGGTCTCCACCGTGTGCTGAACGTAGCGGCGCAGGGGCCGGGCGCCAAAGGCAGGATCGAAGGCGGCGTCCACGATGTAGCTCTTGGCGGCGTCGGTCAGCACGCAGCGGAGCTGCTTGTCCAGCAGGCGCTTGTTCAGCTGGTTGATCTGCAGGTCGATGATCTTGAAGATGTTCTCCTTGGTCAGGGGCTTGTAGAAGACGATCTCGTCGAGACGGTTCAGGAATTCGGGGCGGAAGGTCTTTTTCAGCAGGGCGTCCACCTGGGCCCGGGCCGTTTCGCTGATCTCCCCGTTCTCGTCGATGCCGTCGAGGATATAGGGAGAGCCCAGGTTGGAGGTCAGGATGATGATGGTGTTCTTGAAGTCCACGGTGCGGCCCTGGGAGTCGGTCACGCGGCCGTCGTCCAGCACCTGCAGCAGGATGTTGAAGACGTCGGGATGGGCCTTTTCCACCTCGTCGAAGAGGATGACGGAATAGGGCTTGCGGCGCACAGCCTCGGTGAGCTGGCCGCCCTCCTCATAGCCCACATAGCCGGGAGGCGCTCCGATCAGCCGGGAGACGGAGAACTGCTCCATATACTCGGTCATATCGATGCGGACGATGTTGCGCTCGTCGTCAAAGAGGTCCGCGGCCAGGGCCTTGGCCAGCTCGGTCTTGCCCACGCCGGTGGGGC
>JAFYAB010000038.1 GCA_017540945.1 Oscillospiraceae bacterium
CAGGTCCTCGGCACCTTCCTGGCTCCCATCACGTCCCTGGCGTTCGTCATCGACCAGATCCGCGAGCAGAAGGCCGGCCCCGCTCCCGCAGAAGCCCCCGCTGAGTAATCCCACAAACAAAAAACTATTACTAAAAACTGGAGGATATTACAATGTCTGAAAAGATCGCTGCCCTCATCGAGGAAGTTAAGAATCTGTCCGTGCTCGAGCTGTCCGAGCTGGTTCACGCTCTGGAGGAGACCTTCGGCGTCTCCGCCGCCGCTGCCGCTGTCGCTGCCGGTCCCGCTGCCGGTGCTGTCGAAGTGGAAGAGAAGACCGAGTTCGACGTCATTCTGAAGGCCGCCGGCGCTTCCAAGCTGAACGTCATCAAGGTCGTCCGTACCGCTACCGGCCTGGGCCTGAAGGAAGCCAAGGAGCTGGTTGACAACGCCCCCAAGGCCATCAAGGAAGCCATCTCCAAGGAAGACGCGGAGAAGCTGGCCGAGGAGCTCAAGGCTGCCGGCGCCGAGGTCGAGGTCAAGTAATCTCACCCAAGCTGAATAAAATCGCCCCTCCCGCTGCGCGGGAAGGGCGATTTTTATGTCCTTGTTCCGATTTACGGTCTTATTCCGGCTTCCCCAGCGCCTCCAGCTCCGGGCCGAGAACGGCGGTGATCCGCCGATACGCGGGGCCGAATTCCGGGGAGCTCATCTCCAGATTATAGGGATAGACCACCGGCACCACCACGTAGTCCTTCCCCTGGAAGTATGGGAAGACCTCGCAGGGAATATAGCTCTGCTCCGTCAGCCGCGCATTTCCGGCCTTGTCCCGCTTCAGCACCAGCCGCAGGATCAGCGTGTCCTTGGACACCTTCCGGCTCTGGTGGGAGACGAAGTTGCCCATGGAGTAGACCACCGGCACCTCCCGGCCGTCGGCGCAGGCGATCCGGGCATAGGGCTGCAGGGCGTGGGGATGGGAGCCCACGATGAAGTCCGCGCCGGCCTCCGCCAGCTCCAGGGCCATGGCCGTCTGCTTCTCGTTGGGCTCGTTAGTGTATTCCTTGCCCCAGTGGACGTAGACGATCACGAATTCCGCCCCGGCCTCCCGGAGCCGGGCGATATCCTCCCGCGCCCGCTGGGCCGAATAGCGGTTCAGAAGCAGCTCCTGCCCTTCCGGGCTCAGATGCTGCTGCTTGCGGTTGAAGTAGGTAGCGTAGCTCAGCAGCCCCACCCGGATGCCGTCCACCTCCGCCAGGGTCCAGCGGCTTTCCCGTTCGCTTCGGAAGAGCCCCGTGTGCATCAGCCCGTATTCGTCCACCCGGTCCAGCGTGTCGTAGATTCCCCGGGCGCCGGCGTCGCAGTTGTGGTTGTTGCTCATGACCACCGCGTCGAAGCCCGCCCAGCGCAGACCCTCCAGGAAGCTGGCCGGGGCGTTGAGATGGGGCCGCTCCTCCACCTCCTTCTGCTCCGACATGTAAGGGGCGTGCTCGCTGAGCACGGCTTCGAGATTGCCGACCACGAAATCCGCCCGGGCAAAGATGGGCCGGACGAAGTCGAAGCTGCGCCGGAAGTCGTAGCCGGAGGCGGTCCGGGCCGCCTGCTGCTGGAGGGTCTGGCACATCAGATCCCCCGTCAGCAGCAGCACTGCCCGTCCGTCGCCCGCCCGGTCGCTTCGCCAGACTCCGTCCGCGCCCAGGCTGTAGCGGGCGGGCGGCAGGGGCTCCGCGGGCTGCTCCGCCTCACGCTCCAGTGGCGTGTAATCATAGGGCTCTCCCTCGAACAGGGCGATGGCCGCCTCCCGGTCCGTCGGCGTCTCGAAGGGCGCTTCCGTCTCTGTTTCCGCGGGCGGCTCTGCGGGCGGCTCCGATTGCGGTTCCGCGGCTTCCGCGGTGGCGGAGGTCACGATTGCGGACGAGGCCGCGGCAGTCTCCGCTTCCCTGCCCGCGCCGCAGCCGGAGAGCAGCAGCGCACAGAGCAGCAGCAGACAGAGGATTCGTTTTATCATGGCGTTTCAGGTTCCTTTCCAAGCGGTACAATCATTCAACGCTCAAAGAGCCGCAGCAGCTTCATTTTCAGCTCCGCGCCTTTCCCGGTGTAGGGGTGCTCCCGCAGGGAGAGGTTGAAGCGGGTCCTGCCGTAGAGTACGGTGGCCGGGTGGGTGAACTCCCGGAAGCCCCATTCGCCGTGATAGCTTCCCATGCCGGAGTGCCCGACTCCGCCGAAGGGCGCGCCCTTCGCCATCAGGTGCAGGCAGACCTCGTTGACGCAGCCGCCGCCGTATTGCTGCGTTGACATCACTTTTCTCGCCCAATTCAGGTCTCTCGTGAAGACGTAGAGGGCCAGGCCGTGCTCCCGCTCCGCCACGGTCTCCAGCAGGGCGTCGATCTCGGCGTCCTTGAAGGGAACCACCGGCAGAAGCGGGGCGAAGAGCTCGTGCCGGACCAGGGGCTCGTCGATGCGGACGGGATAGATGAGCGTGGGGGCGTATTTCCGACTCTCCTTCTCCCCTGCCCCGCCGCAGAGGATCCGGTCCCGGTATCGCTCCGCCTCGGCGGCGCAGCGCTCCCAGGCGGCTTCGGTGATCAGGCAGGGATATTCGGGATTGTGGAGCGGATCGGCCCCGATCTGGCGCAGCAGCTCCTCCCGGAGGGCTGCCAGGAAGGGCTCCGCCGCCTCCTCCGCCACGGCCACCTGGTTGACGTTGATGCAGATCTGCCCGGCGTTCAGCAGCTTGAAGAAGACGATCTTCCGGGCCGCGTCCCGCAGGTCCGCATCCTTACGGACGATGGCCCAGTTGCCGTTCTCGCCGCCCAGCTCCAGGGTCACGGGGGTCAGATGCTTCGCCGCGGCCTCCATCACCCGGACGCCCACCCGGGGCGAGCCGGTGTAGAAAATCTTGTCGAAGCGCTGGGCCAGGCAGAGCTCCGCGACCTCGTGGCCGCCATCCACCAGGGCCGCGAAGTCCTCCGGGAAGGTATCCGCGATCAGCTTCTTCAGAAGCTCCGTGCTGTGGGCCGACTTGGAACTGGCCTTGATGACCGCGGTGTTGCCGCCCGCGATGGCGGCCGCCAGCACCGCCAGGGAGAGATAGAAGGGGAAGTTGAAGGGACTGATGATCAGGCTGACCCCGTAGGGCTGCTTGTAGACCTTCGTGACCGTGCTGGGAAAGCAGGCCAGACCGCTGAAGCGGGTCTCGGGCTTCGCCCAGCGCCGCAGGCCGTGAATGGCCTCGTTGATCTCCATGACCACCGGGCCCACGTCGCAGAAATAGGCCTCCATGGGGGCGCGGCCCAGATCGGCGGCCAGCGCCGCCTCGATCTCCCGCTCCCGGGCCAGCACCGCCGATTTCAGGCGCCGCAGCTGCTCCAGCCGCCAGTCCAGGTCCAGCGTCTTTCCCGACCGGAAGAACCGCCGCTGCCGCTCCACCAGCTCCTTGATTCGCGCCTCTGTCCACATATCCGCCGCCCCTTTCCTTCCCGTCGTTTCACGTTCCCGCGCGGAGCCGGGCCCCGCCTGGCCGCCGCGCATCCTTTGCTCTATTATATCACAGATTTTCCCCGGATAAAGAGAAAAATTTCCGAAAAAGCAAAAAAATCTCTTGACAAACTGCCCCCTTGCCGCTATAATTATCCATGCTTGTTCGAGCCGTGCTGGTATAGCTCAGTTGGTAGAGCAGCTGATTTGTAATCAGCAGGTCGGGGGTTCGAGTCCGTCTACCAGCTCCACCAACTCCAGCGGCACACAGCTCCGCGGCAAAGCCAAAAGGCCTTACGAACCGGACTGGGTGGAACAATCAGTCAAGAATATGGGGGAATTCCCGAGTGGCCAAAGGGGACAGACTGTAAATCTGCTGGCACTGCCTTCGATGGTTCGAATCCATCTTCCCCCACCAGGGCCCGGAAAACCTTGAAAAATCAAGGGTTCCGGGCTTTTCGTATGCTCATTTTGTCCCGTTTTCGTCACGAAAAAACACGAGAAAAAACGATTATAAACTATTATTTTTGATGGCAAATTGATGGCAAAAAAGAGCCGCCCTCCCGTTCATTCGGGAGGGCGGTATTCTTGATTCTTATTCTTCGGTGGTCTGATCGAGTTCCCCGGATTCATCGCGATCGGTCAGAAGCAGGGACTCGAAATAGCGGCGGTCGCAGGCCATCGCCATGAGCAGGCCTTCCAGGATTGCTTCCCGCTTGTTGACGTCCAGGGCGTCCACTTCAGCAGGCGTGCCGCCGTTGATAACGCCGTACTCCAGGAGCTCCTGGAGCCGCGGCCGCATCCATGCGGGGGCGTCGGCCAGGTGCTTGACCTCCTTGCCGAGGGCCTTGTCCAGTGCCTTTGCGATGGTGTCGGGGATCGCAGCCAGAAGCTTACTCTGAGCCGCCACAGTCTTCTCCAGCGCGGCGATCGTCTCCTTCAGAGGCAAAAGCTCCGTAGCGATCAGCGCCTTGCATTGCGCTTCAGTCATATTGTTTTCCTCCTTGATCTTGTTCGCCACGTCTGCCCGGAATCCGTCCATGGTATAGGGCATCCCAAGCCCCCTCCACAGAAATTCAGGGTCACCGTGGTTGCTGGCGATACCGCGAAGAGCGCCTTCGCGGTGGGACAGGATCACACCATCCTTCAGCGGATCCTTGCCATGGAACATACAGAGCATGGCGAAGAGCTCCACAGCGTTGACATACATGGCAGAGACAAAAGCCTTGGCGGCAGGAAGATCTTTGGAGTCCACCGTAAAAGCGTTGCCCTGGGTGTTGTACTTGAGCTGGGAGGGCTCCGTCATCTCGAAGCCGATGTAGTTGTTGTTCGCGGGGCTGCAGGCATGGGGCATCCGTTTAACCTTGCCCTTGGTCTCAAGGCAAGGAGCGGTGATATAGGCGCCGCCGGGGTAGATGAAGCCGTTGATCCCGGAGCTTGTATGGCTGTCCTGATCCCACCGCCGAATGAACACAAGCGGATCCGGCTGCGCACAGCCCACGCTGTGGAGGAAGAATCCTTTGAAAGCGGAGCCGGTCAGCCAGCGCCCGTCAGAGAAATATGGGTTCTTGGTCATATATCGAATGACCGGGATCAAATTCATGGCTTGGGCCTCCTTTCGACTAAATACTATTCGAGATCATCAGGCTTCGTACTGTCGGCGGGCTTATCATCCGGAATCGTGTCAGCCAGGGTGTCGCTCTTTTTGCGGAGCCATTCCACACTCTTGATGATGAATTTGGGCAGCGGAACACCCATCAGGCCGAGGTTCTCAATCACGCTGATAAATTCCTCGACAAAGAAGGCCCAGGCTGCGCCGTCCCGGAAAAAGCTCTTGCCCGTGAGTCTGTCCAGCTGATGGAAGGCCACCACAATCAATACAATACCAACCTTCCTCAGCAAGCCCTTGAAGGCTGCCTTGCTTTCCAGGGCGCCACCCTCACTCTTAGGAGAGGCATGGAATACGCCGGCGCAGATCAGGCCGGTGGCGTAATCCATGACCATGATGATGGCCAGGGTTTCCAGGGCCAGGGTCCAGCTGCCGAAGATAGCAGACACGACGCTGGCCAGGATCCCCAGGATAACGATTTTTGCATTCATTTTTTCTTTTCCTCCTATTCCTGGACTTCCGTCCAAACGTAGACGCCGGGAGCTCCGGGCTCCCAGACGTTTCCGTCGATGGTGGACACCCAGACCTTGCCGTTATGCCGGACCTTGTCACCCTTGGCGTAAGGATTGGTGCTGTCAGGTTGCTCCCAGTCGGGGATCTGCGTCGGATCCGGAATGAGCACACGGGCCCAGAGAGAGTGCGCTGTGTCCGGCATCCAGTCGCTTTGTGCGGTGTGATCCTGAAGGCAGCAGTACAGGACTTCGCCGCAGCGGACCCTGTCGCCTTTGACGTAGGCCTTGCCGGCCTCCCAATTTTGGAAAAATCCGACCACATCCAGAGCCTCAGCGTCTGTCAGATGCGAGGCGAGCTGCTCGACGAATTTGCGGATCTGTTTTGCTCTTCCTCTGATCACTAAATCTCACCTCCCAGGATGATGCTCAAGGCCTCCATGGGATCCAGTTCATCATCGTCGGAGGGGATAGGATCCTGCACGAGCTCCCAGGTCTGCTCGATGCAGTCATCCTTCTCGACGTACTTCTCCTCGTAGTGATAGCCTTCTGGGGCATCCTCGGGGTAGGCGTTCCCCTTCAGCGGTTTCCAGCCGTCCTGCAGATAGACCTCAGCAGGGGCGTTGTAGACGTTGTTGTCCCCCACTCTGAGGGGGTTCGGCGCAAACTTCAGAAAGCCGCCGGGCGTCAGTTTCACATAGTTCATAGTGACTTCCTCCTAATCGTCGATCGTGCAGTTGGCGGCCGCGGTCACATCGATCCAGCTGCCGGTGGTTGGGTGCATGAGGTAATACTTATCGGTCTCGGTGACGTGCCAGACAGAGCCGCCGGGGACGTGCTCGGGCAGCTCCTCGACGGTACTGCATTCGCCGTCGGTGTACTTGTCCTTTCGATTGGGATTCCAGTGAAGAATATTTCTCATTTTCGCAGCTCCTTTCAGTCGTCGACCGGCCATGCCTGGTAGAGTGCACGCCCATACCAGACATGCAGCTCATGGACCGCGTTCTTCTCGAGGTCCAGATTTTTGTTGATTGGGAATTTGACCGAGGCGGGGATCGTGACAGTGGGCAAGGTATTGCCAGTCTCGAAGAAGATTATCCAGTAACCTTCCGTGTTGGGATTGGTAATCGTCAGAGATGTCAGCGTCGACTCGCAAAAATATTCATGGTTGTCCTGCGGAGTGATGGTCACATCAGTCCCGCTGATAACCTCTTTGATCGATTTACGCTCATAATCGCCGCTATCACTGGAGCCGCCTCTCATGCGGCCGGCGATGATTGCAGAAAGCAAAGCAGACATGCTATACCTCCTCCCATGTGCCGTCCTGAAGCTTAATGCGGACTTTGTTGTCTTCGAGGCACAACACGAGGGATCCAACACCGTAAACGTCAGTACACACGCTGCCGGAAAGATCGTTTACAGAGGTGACGATCGCCTCATACGTGCTGCGGTTCGTGTCAGACTGTGCCATATTCTGGACGATTTCGCTTTTCAATACAGCCATTGCATTTCTCCTTTTGTAGGATTAAGATCTTGCATTAATCTGCGCCCAGAGCTCGCCGTTTGGATCCTGGAGGCTCTGAGCGGTGCGGGCCACCAGCTCCTGCAGAGTCTCTATGCCGCTGGAGACGGTGATCTGGTTCCGATCCGGATAGTACGGAAAGACAACATCAGAGACGATCTGCACCGGCTCTTTGGTGTTACGGGAGCTGTCCTGCAGCAGAATCCGGGTCCAGATGTTCAGGCCCATATCCGGCCAGCGCTGGGCGTCGATACGGTTCAGGTCCACAATATCCAGCTTCCAACTGCGGACAGGCTTCGCGGCAGCCGCGAGACGGGCCTGTGCGTCACGTTTCAGCGAGGCTGCGTCTGTGTACCTGGCATCCTTCCAGTAGCCGCAAATCACTGCCTGGCTGTAGCTGTGGTCCTCCAGATAGGGCAGACCGTTATTGACCGAGGCGATGCCAAGCCCGTCCTTGCCTACCGGATAAAGCCGGGTGATCAGATCCGTGCTGTGGCCCTTATAGTCCGGGGTTTTGCGGAGGTTAACGGACTCCACGGCGTAGCTGTTGGACAGTTCCTGCTCTGACGGATAAAGGATCGTGACCTTCTTTGCCGCAGTATTGAATCGCAGCGCGCAGCCGAAGGTTTTCTGCAGCTGGATGGCGGCCTCCAGAGGCGTCGGACCGTCCATCTGCATGGATCTGGTGTTGTGGGTCTGAACCTGGTTCACGATCTGCCAGCTGGAGAGGCCGGGCGCCTGCAGGATCCTGGACAGCATGTTCACCTCGTGGAGGCTGTGGCTGAAGCCGGGAGAGCCCAGGCTGGAGGTATTCAGGAGCAAATCCTTCTGCCAGTCGGAGAGGTCCAGGCGGCAGGTGATGACTGCATAGCTGCCGCCTCCGTTGATTTTGGAAACCACAAAGCTTTGGTCCTCCGTGGTTTCCTGGATCTTTGTGATGCCCTCTTGCAGCAGCGGATAGAAGTTCCGATCAGCCAGGCTCAGCTCGAAGCTCAGCTCATCCAGGCCGTTGCTCTGGTGGCGGATCTCATAATCATCCCTTGGAAGGACAGCGCCATATTCAGTCAATAACAGCATACGGCAGTCTCCTCACACAAACGTCGGGACGTATTCGATCGTAGCTGGCAATCCATCAACTATTATCCCTGCTATTTGGGTCGTTATTGTGTTCTCCCCTGGGATCAAATACGGAAAATCGGTCCATTGTATGATCCCAGCAGCATTCCGGCCGCCGATCGTAAAGACCTTATTGATACCGTCAATTACGATTTCTTCATCGTTCGGATTGTCATTTCCGTAGATTGTCCAGCTATACCCATTCAGGGTCAGGATCACGGTTTCACCACCGGAATGTCCTGAGGAAATCGTAATCTTGCAGTCCGTACGATCCACATTGGATTTGCAGGTGACCGCGCCATGCCACCAACTGATTGACTGTGACACAGGCGCCAGATGCCGGGTAACTCGCATCTGATATTGAACAGTCGTAACGAACTCATGTTCCGTGAGTCCGTCAGAGGATGAAATCAGAACAGCTTGGTACCGGAAGCCGTCTCCGATAATCAGCTCAACCGGCGCATGTGCCTGGAACATTGCCTCAAAGCTGCTTTGGTACGCCGTCCTCTCGGCGTTGGTGCCAAAGAAGTCGATTTTGCAGCGCATAGTCAGCGCCTCGATCTGATTGGAGAGCAGCAGCATGGTGGAGCGCTGGCGCCCCTGGAAGATCTCCACGCTTCTCCCCCGGATGAATGTCGGGTAGCTTTGCATTTTGGCGTTGAACACAGACAGGAGCTGCCCGTTGATCTGCACGTCAGTAGCCACCAAACATCATCTCCTCTCCCATGGTCTGAGCCGTAGCCCGGGCGATCTCGCGGCCATCAATTTCCACGGGCACAACGATGGTCATTTCACGGCTGCCGCCGGGGCCGCCGCCCACGGAAGCAGGCGCGGCTCTGCCGGTGTAGCTGCCGGTGGCCGGAACGTCATAGAGCCCGGAAAGCGCAGCCTGTGTTTCCGCGGCAGTCAGGATCCGCTCGCCGCCGCGCAAATAGACCAGCTCCGGGCCCTCCTCGCCCACCAGGGCAAGGCCGGAGGCGGCGTAGTCGGTGCCGGAGGCGTAGGCATAGGCTTTCGGACCGCCGCTGTGACCGCCGCTTGATTTAAGCGCGCTTGCTGCCGCGTTGGCCACGCTGTGCGCTGCGGTCACAACGCTGGTCTGGCCGGAGTAGAGGCCGCGGGCATAGGCCAGCACCGTGTTATGGGCGGCGGCCCAGGCATCGTCCGGCATCTCCATGCCGTCTACTGCGGCATCAACGGAGCCAAGCAGCTCCTCCAGGGCTTTGTCCATATCGGTCTGCATGGCCATCATGGAATCAGCGGTTTCGCCCTGAGCCTCAGCGAGGCCCTTGTAGAGCTCCACCATCTCCTCCACAGCGGGCTCGTTGCCGGACCGGATGGCCTCGGCGATACCGGACGCCATCGCGACAGAATCGGTAGAGCCGTCGGAAATGTGCTGGTAGAGCAGCTCCATGCCCGCTATGCCGCTGTCCTTGATGGTATTGAGATCATCGTTGTACTGGTGCCAGTAGTCAATCTGGGATTGGATCCCCCTGTTGGCCTCCTTGACCGATACAGATGTGACCTGCTCAGCCTCTTCCCAAAGCTTGAACTGCTTTTCCAAGGATTCTTTAGCCGCCCGATAGAGGTCGCCGTACTTGTCGGTCCAGGCTTGGATCGCGTCAGTAATCTCCGGCGTTTTGGATTTCAGCTCAACTACTTTTTCCTTCACGTCAGAGATCTTCGGTCCAACCTCTGCAATCTTATTACCAGCATCCTCGATCTCTGTTCCAGCCTCTTCAGCGGCTGTTCCTGCTTCAGCTTCTGCAGAAGCAAGCCCTTCTACTGCTTCCTTGGCAATTTCATACTCAGAAGAAGCGATTTCAGCAGCTTGCGCGGCGGAGTCCATAGCGGTCTGTGCTTCATTGATTTTCTCGCTTGCTTCTTCATAGGCCGTCCTTAACTCTGAAAGGGAGGTATAGGCGCCAAACATACTGCCTTCCGCGTCATCATTCGCCATGACAGCTGCGTTTTGAGCTTCCAGATAGGCATCGATCGCAGGCTGATATTCTTCGGTGGCCTTCGTCAGCTTTCGCTGTGCGACTTCCTGATCGATCAGGGCGTTGGTCCTGGCCTCCTCCAGCTCCGCCATATAAGCCTGATATGCCTTGGTCTTTTCGTTGGCCACCCAGGCTTCCGTGTTGGCCAGGATCGCATCCGTGCCGCCCTCGATGGAGTCGGTTTCCAGATCAATGATCTTGGCCAGCTCCGGGACGGTCTCCACCAGCTTTTCCAGGATCGCGTGGTATTCCTCCTGCTGCTCCGTGGTCTTCAGGCCGGTGCTCTCCAGCTCGCGCAGGCGGGCAACATAGTTTTGCACCTGATCCGACGCCACATCGGCAGCCGCGAGAGAGTGTTCCAGAGAGCCCTTCATGCCGTCCAGGTTCTTGCTGAATTCGGCAAGATACTTGTTCTCTTCCTGTGTGGCGCCGACCAGCGACACAATCCCCACCACAAGCGCAGCGATGCCCGCAGCGGCTATGATTGCAGGGTTGGAAGCAAGCAGCGCATTAAAGCCGCCGAAGGCCTCTTTGACCTTCTGAACGATCATCAGAGCAGCCAGGCCGCCGGCCAGCACCACCACGCCGGTGGAGACCGCCGCGATGGCGGAGGCAGCCGCAGGGCTGCGCTGGATCAGATCGGTAAGACCCTCCAGGATATCGGCGCCCAGGGACTTGATGGCGTCCATGGGCGGTGCCAGAATGTCGCCGTAGGCAATGGCAAGGTTCTTCACGGAATTGTTCAGGCGCCGGTCGATGAACTCCGAGGTAGAGGTCATAGTCTCATAGGCCTGAGCCGTGGTGCCGGTGGCGCCGGCCATCTCGGAGTTCATCTGTGACAGGACCTTATTAAAGTCCTCGATGCTCTGAGAGACAATGGCATTGGCGGCCTTGCCGGCCTCTTGGGAACCCCAGAGGCCCATCAGAGCTTCGGCGTTGCCGTCCACGCTGTCCATGAGGATCTGCAGGACGTCACCCAGGCTCTTCCCATCGGCCATCAGCTGACCGAAGCTCTTGCCGGTCTGCTCCAGGATGATCTTGCCGACGGTCTTGCTGCTGTCGCCCAGCTCGTTGAGCATAGAATTGATGTAAGTGGTGCTCTCCGCGGTGGCGATGCCGTTCCGGGTGAGCTCCACGTAAGCGGTGGACAGGTTCTCCAGATCGACGCCGTAGGCGGAGCCGGTTGCGATGGCCTTGCCCATGGAGGCGGAGAGCTCATCCACGGAGGTCTTGCCGAGGTTCTGGGTGCGGATCAGGACGTTGCTGATGCCTTCCACCTTTTCAGCGCTCAGGTGGTATGCGTTCAGGGTGGTAGTCAGCACGTCGGTGGCGTTGGTGAGGCTGGTAAATCCGGCCACAGCCAGCTGATTGGCCTTGTCCACGAACTGGACGGCGTCCGCCGTATCCACCGAACCGGAAATGGCCTGATAGACCGCGTCCGATACGTCGCCGGCGGCCATGGCGGAATCCCGGGAGAGCTCCAGCACTGCGGACCGCATATCTCCCACCGCCATGACGTTGGTATCCATGATGGTCTGCGTCTTGGCGAAGGCCGCCTGGAACTGGGAGCTGAATTCGTAGGCCTTCAGCCCGGCGGCGACCAGAGACGTGGTAATCGCACCCAGGGCAAGGCCCAGGGCCTTTGCGTCCCGCTGCGAGGCTTCGCTGGCGTCCGAGGCGTTTTCGGCGGTCTGATCGACCTGCCGATTGACCTCCTGCAGCTCGGCCTCCACTTCCTTGCCGTCCACCTTGATTTTGATGGTTACAGTGCCGTCAGGCATTCATTCACCACCTTTCTCCCCTGGCTTGGGCCAGGAGCATTTCGTTGTACTCTTCCAAGGTCTGGGGCTTCCGAGCCGGTTGTCCATGATCGTCCAGCGCATAGGCGTCTTTCATGGCGCGCCAGTGCCGTCTGACCTCGTTGTCCTTGATCTTATCCAGATCTGCCACACGGTATTTGACCCGCTCCGAGAAGCTGTGGCCGGTCAGCCCTCGCAGGAGGGCCGAGAAGCGCCACCAGTGCATCTCCGCTGTGGACAGGTCTATGCCGTAGACGTGCTGGAACTCTGCCAGGATCGCCCCGGCGTCTGCCTGGAAGCTATAAGGGGAAGGCCTGCGGCCCTCCCCTTTGTCCTCTTCCTTCTTTTCCTTCGCTTCCTCGCCGCAGCGCAGAAACGCATGAACCGCTTCCAGGGCTGCCGTCTCGTTCTGCGGCTGTTCCTCCGGGAAGGCCAGCTGGAGCAGCTGCTTCAGTTGCACCGGACGCTCCTCCAGCAGGGCCGAGCTGTAGGCGACCCAGGCCCGATAATCGGTGTTGATCCGGTAATCATGCCCATCGATCTCCACACCGTCGGGCGGGGTCCATTGGTTTGCCTCTGTCAGCGCGCAGAGGCGGAAAGGTTTTTTACCTTGGCTGCCGCGTAGGCGTCCACCACATAGCGGTAAATCTCCGCCAGAGCGAAGCAGTCCTGCACGGGGGCCTGGGCCAGGATCTTCTCCCGGTTCTCAGCGCCTATGAGGGCGTCCACAGCCTCCGTCCAGAGCTTTTTACGCTGGGAGATGTCCTGGGCCTCGGTGCCCTGCTTCAGCAGCTCAGCGCCCCGGACAAAGGCCTTGTCGGTCTCATCAGAGATTTTCAGCCGCACCGTAACTGCCCCGGGACCCTCGAAAAAGGTGATGGGGACCTCGCGGCTGGAGAAGGAAAAGAACTTTGCCATTGATCAGCCCTCCTTAGCCGTTGCCGGAAGCGGCGGTGTAGGTATACTCGGTGGGAATGCCGCAGGCCGCCAGGCGGACGTCGATGTCCGCGGGATCGGAAGCGGCGGCGGCGCCGTCCTTGTTGACGATGATGGTCATGACGCCCTTCTCGCCCTCGCCGGTGCCGGGATCGAAGTACACGTAGGAGCGCTGCACGGCAGAGCCGACGCCGAACTTGATGGCGAAGGAGTTGATGAAGTCATGGAATTCGTCGCCGCGGAGCAGCTGACCGATGACGTCGAAGGTGCGCTGGGTGGACATCTTGAGCGTGCTGTCGCCCTCGCCGATATAGCTCTTGTCGGCGGTCTTGGCGTTCAGGCTGGCGCCGTGGTTCTCGATGTGGTTGGCAACGACCGCATAGTTCGCCTCGGTCTCATCGCCGTCCTCGGAGCAGTCCAGCGCCAGGACCATCTGGCGGCCGGTGCGCTCGCCGTCTTCCGAGACGGTGCTGGCAACGGCGGCCATGTAGGTGGAAAGTTTCATTTGTTAAGATCCTCCTGATATTCAATATTTTGCAGATAGATCAGTTCAAACTGCATTTGGTATCGGGCGGTACCTCCGCCCTTGCCCTCGTTGGCCTCCATGGGATAGGCCGTAGAGCTGATCCGCAGGGATCTGGCTTTTCTGCATTCTCCCAGATCCGGGAGAACGCCGGACATGATTTGCTGATCGACCCAGTTTTCCAGCTCCTCGAAGATCCGCAGGTTCTCCTTCTGCTGAGTCAGATCCGGGCCGAAGCTCGCCCGGCTGGAGATGGTGAAGAGCTGCCGCCGGACGGTGCTGCCGTCCATGTACTGCTTCAGCGTCCGCTCCGCCGGCACGGAATCCAGGCTGAATTTGTCCGGATCGCTTTGCAGGCAGTCGATGTCCAGGCGCTGGCCCGCCAGGACGGGGGACGTCAAGAAAAATTGGTGCAGCGATTCAATGAGCGTCATGGGATTACTCTCCTCTGTTCAGGTAAGCGGCCAGATCCGCTTCCACTTCCTGCCGGTGATCTGCCATCATGCGTTCGTCCCAGCGAGGGCCCCGCATGGGGCCCTCCTGGTATTGCAGGGCCTTGCCTGTATAGTGCTTTGGTGCCCGACCGGCCATGGCCCGGCCTTCGTACTGATAATGGGCGTATGGCTGGGCGTAGATCAGAGCGGAGCCGTCCTCGGCGATCTGCACCGTGTTTTTCAGCGTGCCCTGATCCTTTGGGACATAAGGATCACAGCGGGCCGCGATCCTTGCCGCCAGGTACTTCTGGGCGCCGTTGTCCGAGCCCAGACCCTTCTTCTTCAGGACAGCCGCAACATTCAGCGTAGAGGTCACTTCGATTTTCATCCGCTCATCACCACCACGTGGGGCAGGCAGACCCGCCGGTTATCGCCCACGGTCGCAATTCGGAAGGAATTCCGGGCGGGCAAATATTTTGGAATCAAAAGGACTCCTCCCGGGATAGTTCCCCGTACCATGTAATCTCCCTTCTTGGGCAATTCCTCCGGGCAGTTCTCCGCAGGGATTCGGACGGTAACCTCGGTATGGGGTGCTTCCCCATTCGCTGCAGAGATAGCATCGCCGGATTTCTCAAACCAGCTTACACCCTGGATTACTTCCTTGGTGTAGCTGTCGCTGTCAGACTCTTGAACATGCCGGACAAGGGTGACGGTCTCGGTGCAGCCGAGCAGACGCATCAGTCCACCCCCCTATAAAGGAGATTGGTTTGGGCCAGATACGGCAGGGCGGCGTCGCGGATCCGCTGCGCCTTGCTCTTACCGGCCTCCGCTGGAGCGTAGCTGACGGAGACACCGTCATTCCTCTGCTCGGTAATGCCGCCCATCTGATCATACAGATCGGCGGCGTCGATCATCGCGCAAAGAGCCAGGTCGCAGCGCAGGGTCTCATCCTCGGTCAGGTGCCCGGAAGCGCGGCTCATTGTCAGATCATCCAGGGCGGCCGCAGCGGTCCAGGTCTGCTTATTGAAATCCTCCTGGGACAGTTCGCCATGGTAGGTCTCGTGGTAGAATCTGTAATCCACTGTCAGCATGGCCGCCCCCCGGATCAGATCGCCTTGCAGTGCAGATAGATGCCGGCGAGCTTGTTGTCGTAGACGTCGGCGATACCGACGTTGCGGTAGCCGAACTTGTAGGCGTCGGCGCTCTGGTTGGCCTCAGGCGTGACGATCTTGGGCGCCACGTGCTTCTGGAACTGGATGACAGCGGGCTTGTGGACGATCAAGAAGTTGATCTCCACGCCGGTGTCATAGATCACCTTGATGATCTTGGTGTTGGCAGGGGCGGAGCTGAAGACCAGCGCGCCGGTGGCCGAGGTGTAGGTGAAGCCGGTGGTCACGGCAGTGCCGTCCACAATCACCTTCTGGAGCTCGGCAGGCTTGCCGGTCACGGTGAAACTCGTGGTGGTGCCGTCGCCGGTGAACTCCTGGGAGTGCTCGGCCTTGACATAGCCGCCGCCGGTCTGACCTTCGGTCTTGCCGTCCTTCTGGAGGATCTTGGTGTAGAATCGGGTCTGGGGAACGTCAACGACCTTCGCGAAGCCGTCGAACACCTCGCGGCTCTTGTTGGTGTCCAGATCCTTGACGTAGCCGTGCAGCGTCGGGGTGATGAAGAGATACCGCTGGTCCAGGGGGACCTCATCTTCGTCCATCTGCGTGACGGCCGCGCGCAGCGCAGCGATCACAGCGGCGCCATCGGCCAGGGTCGCGGGAGAGGCCTTGGAGATGCCGGCGGCGGAGGCGTACATCGCGAAGCGGAAGGCGTCGAGCTCGGGCACGACCTTCGTCCGGATGAACTCGCCGGCCAGACGGCCGAAGGCAAGGCCGGCAGTCTCGACGTTGTCCATGTTATCCACAGTGAACATCCGGCCGCGGTCGAAGTTGCACTTCACGGTCTCGTTGACCATGGTGACGTCGCCGTCCACGTAGCCGCTGTTGCGGCCGTAGTCGGCCAGGCCGTCCATAGAGATCTTCGGGATGATCATTTCGTCGGCGTTGGCGCCCTGCCGAGCCAGCTCGGACGCGCCGTCCAGGTCGGAGGAGAGGGCTGCCAGCTTGTAGACCTCATCAAGCATGGGAACATACTTGGAGGCCAGGGCAATGCTATTGTTGGGCATTTACAAATCGCTCCTTTTTATTATTTTTCGGCGGGGAGACCGAAGGCGGCACGGAGGGCCGCGTCGCTCCCCATGATGGGGCCACCGCCGCCGCCCTTGACGGCCACGGGGGTCTTTTCGGTGCTGTCCGGTGCGAAGGCGCCGGGATCCTGCTCCTTGTAGGTCTTGACGTAATCGTCCAGGCCCAGAAGTTTGCCCTCCTGCAGGGGCAGCTTCTTGGCGGTCAGATCTCTGACGAACTGGTTCTTGGCCGCGGTCGAGCTGAACTTCAAGCCGGAGACGGCCCGCTCCACGCCGAAGCCGTAGTTGGCGGCGTCGAGCTGGTCCTGGAGGGCCTTGGTGTCGGCGGCGTGCTTGGCCTCCCAGTCCGCAGCGGACTTCTTGATGCCGTCCACGTCCATGTCCTTGTAGGACTGGATCTGCTTGTTGGCCTCCGCCAGCTGTTCCTTCAGCTGGTCCCGCTCGGTGGTAAGGGCGGTGACGCTGTTCTTGTGGGTGCCCACGTCGGCGCTGTGCAGGTTCATGATCTGGTCGATCTGTTCGTCAGTGGCGCTCGGGAACAGTTTCTTGATGTCTTCGCGTTTCATTGTGGTTTCCTTTCTCCGCTTCGCTTTGGTATCGCTGGTCGCATCAGCTGCGGCAGGCGGTTTCGCGTCATGCCCGGGACAAAGATGGTATGAAAAAAGCACGGTGCTGCTGCATCGTGCTCTGATCAACGGTATAATAATCAGCAAGCCGCTCTCTTCAACGCTGCCGGCGACAGCGCTCCAGGGAACGGTTTCCTGTTTTTTCGGGGTTCTTCAGGGGCTGCCCCCTGAAAATGGTTTCTGATATATACCCGTGTATATACAGAAACGTTGCTTGCGCAGCCGATTCCACTTCGGGCAAACAAGAACCATCCGTGGTTCTTATCTGCCGATTTTGGGCATTTTTCGGCGCTTAACGTGCATGTTTTGCTGATTTTTGGTTGTTAGTTAATTAGCTAACTGGCTAAGCGGCATAGAAAAACCACCGCTTAGAAAAATATTTGTGGTTGCATATAAAAAACTATTGCAATTCCGTCTGAATTGTGGTATACAATGGATGAGCGAACCTTTGCTATTCTGGCGGGGGGGCGCTCTTTTTTATTTTTTATAGCGATATACGGCTTGCGCAGTTCCTTTCCCTACTACCATAATGTCAACCGTGATTCCATGGACCCATTGCATTCGCTTATCCAGGACCGTTCTTAACTGGTCCATGTTGAAATCAATATCTTCATAGTCCAAAATCACACCACCTGGATTCTCTTGGATTTGCGAAACCCCATGTCTTACCAAACTATTTGCAGCCTTCTCTGTCGTTGGGTTTTTCAGGTCCCATAGTTTTCCATCCCACAAATAGTCAGCAGTTTTTTTGTGATTTGTATTTTCTTCCTTTTTTACGATAATTTCCCCACCAAATGTATTGAGCAACCATTCAGCTGTTTTCCGTTCACGTTCATGGTTTGGGCCCATGTCATAACCAGGTGGGATTATAAGTTCTCCAATACCAGGCGTTGCTTTTGCAAAATATTCTGCAATAACATCTTCGCATGGTTCGCTGAAATGCATCTCCCTCCGATTCAGCACAAAATCGGATTTCCGGCGCTCCCAGGCCTTGACCTTCGCCTGGGCCTCGGCGGGATCCTGGCCGGCGGCCTTCATGGCTTCGGCCTCCCGGCGCCAGCGGGTGATTTGCCGGTCGAAGTATTTCTCCTTCTGCCGGGCCTCATACTCGGTGAACTTCTCGCCCTGGTACTCATACTTCGGGGCGCTGAGCTCCTCCAGCTTTTCGTCGGTCCAGATCCTGGGGCTGCCCTCGATGTAGGGCCCGAATGTGTGCCGGCAGTTCCAGCCGCAGAGGCCGGCGCCGGTGCCGTAGCCGGTGGAGCTGCGGAAGTCCGGGTATTTCTCGCTTTTCCCGGAGCGGGAATAGATCTTCCCCTGCCATTCGGCGTGCTCCGGGCGTGCGCCGGCGTGGGCGCTGACCTCAACCAGATCACAGCCCACTTCATCGGCCAGCTCCTCCTGGAGCTTTGCGGCGGTCTGATTGATCCCGGTCAGCACAGCCCGGCGGACGGCGGTCTCCACCGTGTCCACCTTGCCGGAGGGATACTCCACCGCCTCCACGCCCTGCTGGCAGAGCTGCTTCACGGCCTGCCGGATTGCGGAGCCTGCGTCGAAGGCGCCGGAGGACACCTGGGACCAGGCCAGGTCCAAAGCGTTCTCAAACTGCCTTGTGGCGGTCCTGGCGGTGGTCCTCGTGATGTTCTGCATTGTGCCAAGCGTATGCTTAAAGCCGGAGTTGAGGATCTCCGTCAGTGCTTTACTCTCCCGGATCAGCGGCGTCTTGAGTCCGGCGGCCTGATAGACGGCAGCGTCTTCCCGGAGGCATCGGCTCCCGGCCTCCGTCATCATCTGCCGCAGCTCCTTCTCCGTTTTCTTGGTGATCTTGGCCAGCACGGCAAGGATTTCGTTCCGGGTATGGCCTGCTGCGATCAGACGCTCAGCCTGGTAATCTGCCGCGGGGATCCAGTAATCATAGGTCGAGATCCGGCGGGCCATGTCCCGGAGAATCTCCCGCTCCGCCTCCTCCCACAGCCGCAAAATGGGCTCCGGCAGGCTGGCCAGGTATTCAGGCGTCAGCATTCTTTTGGCTCCGATATTTCTCTTTTGCCTTTTGCAGCAGCTGCTCCTTGTGGTTTTCGTAATACTTTTTCTGGATAGCGGCTCTCTTTTCCGGATTTTTCTTTGCCCAAGCCTTGCTCTTTGCGTTTTGCCGCTCTTTTCTTGTCAAATATCTTGTTCCGGTGGTGTGATTGAAATCCATGACAGCCTCCATCCATAAAAATGGCGAGCGGGTGGCGGCCCGCTCGCCTTGCCGTCTTTCCGGCTGCCTTTGAGGTTTTGAGAGGCCCATAGTGGAGCTGGTGGCGCTGCCTGGACTCGAACCAGGGTCAACCAGGGTGTAGTAAAAGCCTGCTGCTCTCTCCTATTGAGCTACAGCGCCATATTGCCGGGCGGCTTTCCACGGACCGCCCGGGCCTGTCTTTCCAGGCTGCCAACCTTAAGAAATTGATTCGCGGATCTGTAACGTGATGGCCCACAAGATACTATGGTTGTACGGTCTGCGAAACACGTGTTTCAGAGCTTCCAGGTCTCGAACCTGGCGCCGGCCTCCCGGAGCTCCGTATCGAATGGGACAGGGTGCCCGGCCTGTCCCGGTTTAACGTCCGGTTCCCCATTCCGGACGAACTTTTAGAGAATGGTTGTTTCCCACCCGCCGGAGCTTCCCCGACCCGCAATCCGAGGGCAACACGCCATGTTTTTGGCGTACTCACATCTTGGCCCGTCAATGAAAAGGAGGTTATGGAATCGGTCTGAACCTTTGTGGGCACCGGAGGCTGCTGATCCCTCCGCCATCGTTCAGGCATTGTGGCGGCAGTCGGACTCGAACCGACGTTCCCAACTCTCTCGATGGGTTCTTTCCTGTTGGCTGATGCCGCCGTCACGATAGGTAAGCAGGTAAAAGGGCGGGGTCGCTTGGGCGTCCCCGCCCGCCCCACATCAGCCGGCAGAGCCGACTGTTTCGCGGGTTTCCGCGATGATGCCCCGACGTTTTCTCGGGGTCGGTGTTTTTTCGTTATTCCAGCGCCAAGGCAGCCTCCTGGGCCGGCATCATTTCCGCCGCTTCCTCTTCGGAAACGCCATAATACCAGGCCAGCAGCTTCTCCGGCTTCAGGTAACCGCTGGAGACCAGCTGCAGACGGCGGGCAAATTCCTTGTCCGTATCCTCCAGGATGCCGTCTCCGAAGGTGTAGGAGACTTCATACTCACCCCGGGGCGCCAGGTTGTAAAGCGTCGCGTAGAAGTCCATGCACCAGACCAGCTGCTCCAGGGCTTCCCGGAGCCTGGCCTGCATATCGCAGACCGCGGAATAGCTCCGCTGCTTACTGGTCCGGATCTCCTCAGCCGTCTTCTCGACGCTGCTGGGATCTGAGAGAGTGCCGTAAGCCAGGGAGCAGTTGAACTCGATCCGCTTCAGAAGCTTGTCCAGACCGTTGAAAAGCGAGGTATCGCGGATCTCCGGAGAGAACACCTTGTAGAGATCGCCTTGGCCGCCATCAATCGACAGCTGCCGGAACAGCCGCTTTTGCCGCGCCGGCAGCTTGGCAGGCTTGCCGTCCGGGCCGGTACGGGGCAGGGCGCCGACAGCAGCGTCCACCGCCAGCTCAGAGCCCTCGAACTCCCACAGAATTCTGCTGTACTGCTCATCGGCACGGTGGATTAGCTCCACCGCCCGGGAATAGACCGCCACGCCCAGTGGGCTTTCTAGGTCCACCGTGTTGGCAAAGGGCAGCTTGAAGTAGGCAAACAGGGGGCGCTCCGGCGCGCTGCCATCCTCCTTGTAGCTGATCGTCAGCTCCGGCTCCAGGGCTCCCCATTCGGCCACGGCGTCCAAGGGGCACTGGTTGCCCAGGGATTCCTCGGAGTAGGACAGGAAGGCCATATTTCGGATCACATAGCCCTGCTCCGTCAGAGCGTGATGCTCCAGCCGGGTGTAGTAGGCGCTGCCCTTCGTCACCCGCTCGGTAAAGATCGCGCCTGTGACTTGGCCGCGGCTGTTGAAGCTGGTGGGGAAAAAGCGCCAGGCCGGCACGCAGTCCAGCGCCAGGCCACCGCCGTCCGGGTAGGGCTTGAACACGACGCCGCCGCCGGCGCAGGCCAGCTCCACAGCATTGCGGAGCTGCTGCCGAAGCTCCTGATACTCCTCGTTGAGCCAGTCAGCACGCGCCGAGCCGGTGATCTGGCTGTCGAACTCCACCAGCACCAGACGGGCAAACTCCGCGGCAATGGCGGCAGGCAGGCCCAGGCTCTGGGTGGTATCACCCAGCCACGGAGCGTCATCCTGGAAGAGCTTCAACCACAGGGAAATGGCCTTCTGCATCTCGGATGATACGTTGATCTCAGCGCCCAGGCGCTTGGCGTCGCTTTGGTTTAAGTGAAACATTCTATTCAGCACCTCTCTGATCCAGGTGATAAAGCGTTGCAGCATGTCAGTCCTCCAGAGCGCCGCTGCGGTCATAGGGCCGCAGGATCGTAGCGCAGAAATACCGGATCTCATCCATGGCGTGGTCGTTGGTTTTCAGGGGCTTGTCCTCCTGGGCCTTATCGTCCCAGACGTATAGGCCAAACTCCCGGATGGCGTCCTTACACCCGGCGCCGATCATAAGCTTCCCTTCGCCCAGCAGGCGGGCTGTGAGCCGGATCCCGTCCAGGACCTCGTTCTTTGCCTTACGAACCGCAAAGCGGCCCTTGCGCCGGATAAGCTCGATGAAGGAGGCCGCCGAGGGATCCACAACCACAGCCTCGATCACGTGAGACCCGGCCAGCTCCTCCAGCGCGGTGTAATACTCCGCGTCGGTGTGCTGCCGGTGCTCCCGGCGGCTGTCGTGGTAATATTCCGCCACCCGGACGGCCTTCTTGCCTGTGTAACACCAGAGGCCAGCGGAGAAGGGGTTGGCAGTGCCGTAGTCGATAGAGATGAACCAGCGGCCTTTGTCCGGCAGCTCGCTGACCACGTGAAGAGCGGGATCGAAGGCAGCGTAGATCAGGCCCTCCGCCAGGCACCATTCGCCCAGGATGAAGCGCCGATAGAAGACGCCGGTATACATCCGCTCATAGCGGGCCTTGGTCTTCGGCGACAAGGCCAGGTTATCATCCATCAGGAAGTGCAGATGATAGATCCGCTTTTCCTCGGCCTTGTCGATCAGCTCTGTTTTGACGAAATGAGACGGGTTCTCCGGGTTGCAGTTGAGCCAGATCCTGGCGCCGGCGGCAGAGCACCGGGCAATCATCTGCTCCACAAAGTTCTGCGGGAACAGCGCCACCTCATCCGCCAAGGCTCCGGCAGCAGTCAGACCCTGAAGCCTGTCCTGGCTGCGCTCGTTGTGGGCGTCGTAGAGATAATAGACGTTTGCGCCGACCTCCAGCCGGGCTTCGTCGCCGGAGGAGACATAGTGAAAAGGCAGGCCCCAGGCGGTGAGGATCTGCAGGGCGGGCTTGATCACGTTCTTCTTCAGCGCGCCGATGGTCTTGCCCGCCAGGATGAAAGTCTCCCCTTCCGGGAAACTGCCCAGGCTCCACAGGAAGAAGCCGCAGATCATGGCGATGGTCTTACCGGAGCGAATCGCGCCGTCGGCAACAACCATATCCCGGTCCCGGTATGGGCTGCCCTCGGCCCACCAGTACATCAGGCGCCGCTGCTTCGGAGAGAAGGGCTTGAAGGCAAAGCCGCGCTTACTCTTCGGCATAGAGCGCCTCCAGATCCGCCGCGGCGGGCGTCACAGCTTTGATAAAGACCTCAATGGCCTCCGCCTGCTCCTCCTGCGAAGCGCCGCTACCGTCTCTCCGATCGCGCCACTTATCAGGCCTTCGGTTCTTCAGCCAGAAGATCGCAGCGGTCGGGTCTGCGGGAATATGGCGCTTGGTCGTGATGCTCTTATGGCCGTCCTTGTCAGAATCTTCCTCCTTGGTTTCCTCGACCTCGTAACCCAGGGCCCGCTTCAGGAGAGCGCTTTCAACCGCGTAATCTACAACTTCCTTGCCTTTTTTTAAGGCGTCCGAAATGTCCGGAAAAGAAATCTTCCACTGCGCCAGCGTGGATCTTGAAACGCCGCAGTTTTTTGCGATCTGATCGTCGGTCAGACCGTCCCGGGCCCAGCCCTCCAGCAGCGTGAGGCCTTCGGACGTGAGCCAGCGCTGATACTTGCCTTTCGCCACAATGGTCTCACCTCCTGGCCTGGGGCAAAAAGACAGCCGGCAGGGCGTTCCTGTCGGCTGTCGTGCTTTTTGACGATAATAGTATATCACAGATTTTCGGAAAAGTCTTCCGCATTTTTTCCACGGAGCTCAGCGGCGCCCCCAGTAGAGATATGCAATCTTGTCCAGGGCGGAATCGTAGATGCTGTACGCTTTCGATTTCTCGACGTGCAGCTCCTCGCAGAGCCGGTCCAGACCTCCGGCCTGCCGGTGCAGATCCATCGTTTCCACCGTGCGCAGCTCATGAGGCGAGAGGGCCTGCAGAATGCGGTCAATGGTCTGGATCTCCAGCCGGGCCGTGTCCAGTTCTGCTTCCAGACGGTCGATCTCCACCAGGATGGCGGTGTCCCTCTCCTGGCGGACGTTCTCGCCGCCGGGACTCATCATGCTTTCAGCGGAGGAGGATCGGATCGCCGTCAGACGGCTGCGCTCGGTCGCGATCCGGAGCGGCAAGGTCTCCAGCTGCTCCTTCCGCTGGGGGTAATCCTCCCGGAGCAGGCGCTGGACGTCCTGGCGGAGTTTACGTGTTCGATTGATCATGTCACATCTCCTTCTATGCTTGATTGTTCAAAACCCGAAACAGGAACAGAGACCAGCAGCGAGTGCATGCCGTTTCATCGAATTCCTCGCTTTTCATGCAGAGATATTCTTTCCGATCGCTCGGGCACCGATCGTTCAAAATGTCGAGGCAGCAGTAGAAAAGACGATCTGTAGTTCTATCCATGAGGGCCCCCCTCATCTACCTTGCCGTAGATAGCCACCATCAAGGCGCGGACCTTCGGAAGGTTGTAGACTTCCGGATCCTTCCGGATCTCTGCCGCGGCGGCTTCGGTTGCCTTGTAGCGCTCGCTGCTGCCGAGGAACAGAATGTATTGAACCAGGTTGCCCATATACTCGGTGATGATCTCCTCCTTCTCACGCTTTCCCTGGGCGGGATCCATGTGGATCTGCCTGGCGTAGGCGTAGAGGCAGCGAAAGCGGAGGAAGAGCAGCTGCTCCGGGAAGTGCAGTCCCTTCGGCATCTCGGCGCCATTGAAGGCCAGATCCTCCAGATGCTCGATCTGCTCCGCGGAGGCCAGGCCAGATAAATCAGCCATCCTCGCCACCCACTTTCAATGCTGCCTCGGCTTCCTCACGGGTCAGGAAGACGGTTTTGCCGAAGTCGCTTTGCTCGAATGCATAGCAACTTCCTTTCCCGTGGCCGTCGATTACCTCTACGCTTACGCTCACAGCAGCAACCATTTCATTTCCCTGGATATGTGCAGCCGGTCCAATGTAGTAGTCAATCCAAATGACCTTACAGACGATTACGCCGTACTCAGGCAGGTCAATCTCATAGATGGTATCCCCCACCTTGCACGGCAGCACAAGCAGCTTGGCCTCTGCTTCGGCCTTCGCCAGGTCCTTCATGCGCTCAACGGAAATCCCTTCGATTTCTTTGATCTCCGCAAGGCTCTTTCCCATGAGCGCAACCTTGCAGGCTTCCGCTTCATCCGGCTCAAGCCCGGTGTCCTCGTAGGCAGCGAGACGTGCCCGAAGTTCGGCCGCTTGCGTTGCCGCTGCAAACAGAGCGCCGAGCTCGCAGAAACACGCGTCTAAGCAGAATTCCGGGATATCGTCTGGATGGTCAACCTCGCAATAGTATTTATCGCCCTGCAGCACATCGAAGATATATTCGTTGAGCTTCATATCCCCGCCATCTCCTCCGGCCCCTCTGATCCATACCTCGCCGTTCTTGGCGTAAGCGAAGTTCATCATGGTTTCAAAATTTCCATGAGGCGTATCAGTTGTCAGTCTGTTCATGTATCCTCCTCTCCGCTGTCTTGCAGCGCTCCGCCATGCTCTGGACCCGGAAGCTGACGCCGGAGATCCTGTCATAGCACTTGGCGTTCAGCTCCATGCAGACCTGGGCGTCGTCGAGCCAGAATCCCAGGCGGGTCATTTCGTCCTTCACCAATTTGATCAGATTGTCGGTATCGGGCTTCGTGATCTTCCAGGTGCCGGCGGGGTGCGTTTTCGTGGCCGGGTAGCACCAGACCACATATAGCTCGACGGGGCCTTCCAGCGGGGTCTCGGGGCGATGCCGCGCCAGGTGATCCCGGAAGAGCTGCCGGACGGTCCGCAGCTCGGCGGTGTCGTGGATCCGCTTCTTGCCGCCCGTGGTGCTGATCCGGTGCTCCTGCTGCGTGACGGTCGGAATCTTCCGCAGGGGAATAAAAAACTGCATCATAAGCTGCTCTCCTCTCTCAGCCTGCGGCCGCATTCCGGGCAGTATTTGGGCCGATAAACGGCGACCCGACGATTTTCCCCGATATACGGGATGAACGCCCAAGCTTCAATTCTGGGAGGCTCCTTGCCGCCGGTATCAATTGACAGGCGGAAGTAGTCGTTGCTTTCCCCGACTGGAACAGAGCTGAAATCATTTTCTTCCGTCAGCTCAGGATCAACAGTGTGATCATAACAGTATCTGCATCCATCATTCATTTTTCCTTGCGCTCCTTTCGTGCGCGTTAGTCACGGTCGGGGGAGAGAAAGGCGGGCGGCATTTAAGCCCGCCTTTTCTCACCCGTGACCGTAGGGAACGACCGCAGGTTACTTCTTTAGAAGTAAGGTTGCGTGCGGCTCCCGCAATTTCGATAAACAATCGAGATTGCGGCTATGAGACGCAATCTCGATAAACAATTGAGTTTGCGAATTGTGGAAAAGCATGCTGCTTATCGAGTTTGCGGCTATGCCTTGCGCCCGACGATCCCGTCTTCGATCCAGAAGCCGCCGTGCTCTTTCAGCCTTCTCCTGACCGTATCATCGGAGACGCCCATGTATTCCTTGAGTGCCGAGAGCTTGACCGGTCCTTCCAATTCACAAGCCCCGAAGGCAATCTCGACGGACTGCTTCCGTTCTTCCTTAGCTTCGCTGGCGGTCTTCTTTTTGCGGAAATTCTTGCGCCAGGGGCTCCCCTTCCCGGTGTATCCATCATCCGCGGAGAGATCTCCGAGGGCGCCGCTTTCATCAGGACGGTGCCGGGGGTAGTCGAACCACAGGTTCTTGGCCGGAAACTTCGGGAACTCGCGAAGCGTGCCGTCGATGCGCCAGGCGGTGCGGGCCCGGATGGCTCTTTTTTGGGCCGCGATCTGCGCAAGCAAATCCTGCATTGGACCGTCGGTCAGATTCAGCCGGCAGATCTCCATCATACGGGCTTCCGAGCAGGCATCGTCCTGGGTGTAGAGCTCCTGCCACCGCATGGGGAGGTAATACTGCAGGGCGCCGCAGCATAACGCAGCCGCTGCCTTGTTCTCCTCCTGGGTGTACACGGAATCCGGAATCTCCAGCTCGATCATGTCCAGGAGCGCGTCGGGATCCCGGGCAAAGACGCCGGAGCCGGAGGCCCGGTCCATGGAGCGCTTCTGTCCCTGGGAGCCCTTGCTGTGGTGATGGCAATAGATGACGGCACAGCCCAGCTCCGTGGCCACCCGGTCGAACTGATTGCAGAAGGCGGCCATCTGATCGGCGCTGTTTTCGTCGCCGGTGATGATCTTATAGATGGGATCGATCACGATGGCGATATAGTTCCGCTTGGACGCCCGGCGGATCAGCTTCGGGGCCAGCTTGTCCATGGGGACGGAGCGGCCGCGGAGGTTCCAGATGTCGATATTGGAGATCCCGCGAGGCTCCCAACCCATGGCGCTGTAGATGTCGGCAAAACGGTGCAGGCAGGAGGCCTTGTCCAGCTCCAGGTTCACATACATGACTTGCCCCTGGGCGCATGGCCACCCCAGCCAATCACGCCCCTCTGCGATCGCGCAGCAGAGCTCGATCAGAGCGTAGGACTTGCCGGCCTTCGACGGTCCGGCCAGCAGCAGCTTGTGGCCCTGCCGGAGGACGCCGTCGATCAGTGGCGGCGCCAGGGGCGGGAGATTGTTCCAGACGTCCAAGAGGTTGTCTGCGTCCGGGAGATCGTCTGTGCTGGCCTCGATCCATTCCTTCCACTCGGCCCAGGACGTCTTGCCGATGTTGGTGTCGATCAGGAATTGCTTATGCTCACCGCGCATGACGCCGGGCATCCGTGAGAGGCGGGAGGGGTTTTTGTTCTGCGTGTCCACGTCCATTCCGTTCTTCTTCAGGACGGAGTAGAGGTAATCAACGCGCTTCCGGTACTCCTCATAGGTGGCCGCCTCAATGCGGACAATGGCATGGACGCTCTTGCCGCCAGAATAGACCAGGGCGGCAACAGGAAGCTCCAGCTCACGGATCAGAGCGTTCTGCTTCTCCAGCTCCATGTGGTCAGACTCCACCAGGGCGAAGCGGAAATCGGTGACGTTGGCATTCTTGACGCCGTTGCCGTCCAGAGGATTGAAGCGGATCCAAGCGCCCACGGCGGGATTATAGTCGCCCAGGACAGAGCCGATATCGCCGCCGCAGCGCCTCAGCGCCTCGATCAGATCTCCGGCAGTCCTGTCCCAGCAGCCTTTTGTGGGCATATGCTTGCCGTCGTGCTCGAAGCTCTTGGTGACGTAGCCCACGTTGTCGGTGCTGTCGAAAAGGGCCTCCAGATACCGAATCAGATCATGAACAGGGTCCCAATTCTGAGGCTCCTGCAGCTCCCGGCCTTCTACCCATCCGGTGTCCCGGACGATGACGCCAGTTTCCCGGCCTCCGATTTCCGAATCCCAGTCCAGTTCCTGGCCCGGGTCGGACCGGGGCGACCAGCCCCGGTCCTTGGCCATTTGCACAATCGTTCCGCCGGTGACAGGAGCGCCGCCTCCGTGGCCGAATCCCGCCCATTTGCGGGCGCATTCTCCGGGGTGGTACCGTGAGTCGTTCCGGCTCCAATCGTCCCACACGTCGCAGGGGAAGCCCTCGTGATGCAGCGCCATGCCGACGTCGATCCATTCCTGATAGTCCAGATTTGCCGGATCGATGTAGGGCAGCAGCTCCTTCAGATCATAGCCGGATTGCTCCATGCGTTGTCAGCTCCCTTCGGCGGAATGTAAGTCTTGGGGTTGATATCATAGGGGACCCGCCAGCTGTTGGCGGCGATGCGGTCGATCAGACGCCGGGCAGCCTCAAAGGACCAGGTGCCCACGTGCTCGAAGCCCTTCCCTTCCAGGAAGCGGATCTGTTTCGGTGTGGTGAGTCCTTCCTCCCGGCGTTTGCCGAGCCGATCCAGGAGCAGCGCCGCCTTGCCGGCGTTGTCGATTTCGTCCGGGAAGATTCCGAGGCGCTCCAGCGTGGCCCGCTGCTTGTCGGAGGGCGGCCCCATCTCCCAGCCGAAGGAGGGAACGTATCCGGACAGATCTTCCGCCTGGATAGACATCTCGAATTGCAGGGGATCCACCAGCTTCCGCTTGCGGCTCTTCATCTCTGCCAGAGCCTTGGCCAGCGCTTCCTCACGCTGGGCAACGACGTCGGTCGCTGCCTGTTCCTCGGCTTCGATCAGATCCACGGGGCCACCGGCTTCTTCGATGTTCTCCGTGGCCTTCTGTGCCACCTCGGCGGTCTCGCAGATCAGAGATGCGGGGTGACAGAGCTCATGGCGCTCCGTGTGCCACAGGAAGTCCAGCAGCAGGAGATGATCCTTCCCCTCGCAGAGCCTGGTCCCGCGGCCCACCATCTGGCTGTAGAGAGAGCGGACCTTTGTCGGCCGCAGCACCACGATGCAGTCCACGGAGGGGCAGTCCCAGCCTTCGGTCAGCAGCATGGAGTTGCAGAGCACGTCATAGGCGCCGGCGGCAAAGTCTCGGAGGACCTCCGCCCGGTCCTGGCTGTCGCCGTTGACCTCGGCGGCCCGGAAGCCCCGGGAATTGAGAATGTCCCGGAACTTCTGGGAGGTCTTGACCAGGGGCAGGAAGACCACGGTCTTGCGGCCCCTGCAGTAGTTGGCCATTTCGTCGGCGATCTGATAAAGATAGGGATCCAGGGCGGTACCCAGGTCGCCGGCCTTGAAATCGCCGTTCTGGACGCCGACGCCTGTGAGATCCAGCTTCAGCGGGATTGTCTGCGCCTTGATGGGACAGAGATACCCTTCCCGGATGGCTTTCGGCAGGGTGTACTCATAAGCCAGGCTCTCGAAATACTGGCCGAGGTTCCGCATGTCTCCCCTGTCGGGCGTAGCGGTGACTCCCAGCACCCGGGCGGCGCTGAAATGTTCCAGCACACGCTGGTAGCTGTCAGAGAGACAGTGATGGGCTTCGTCGATGATGATGTGGCTGAAATGCGACGGCGAGAACTGCGCCAGGCGCTTCTCTCTCATGAGCGTCTGCACGCTGCCGACGGTGACGCGGAACCAGCTGTGCAGGCTGGTTTCCTCGGCCTTCTCGACGGAGCAGCGCAGCCCGGTCGATTTCAAGAGTTTGTCCTGCGCCTGATCCAGCAGCTCTCCCCGGTGGGCCAGGATCAGCACCCGGGAGCCCGCCCGGACGCATTCCTCGGTGACTGCGGAGAACACGATGGTCTTGCCGGTCCCGGTGGGCAGGACCAGGAGCGTTTTGCTGTGCCCCTGATCCCACTCACGGAAGATGGCCTCCTTGGCCTCCTGCTGGTAGGGCCGCAGCATCATGCCGCCCATCAGAACTTACCGGGCGTATAGGTCCCGGTCTGCTGGGATGCGGAGGGCGTATAGCCGGGCTGCGGATAGCCGGCCATAGGCTGCTGCTGATACTGGCCAGAGGGCTGATACGTTCCGGGCTGGACGTACCCTCCGGCGGGCTGCTGGTAGTTGGGAGCCGGCTGCTGATAGCCGCCGGGCGCTGCCGTCGGCGCAGCGGGCTCCAGGAACTTCTTGACCTCGTTGTAGGACTTACCCTGATACTCGCGGACGCCGATCTTGGCACGGCCTCTGGCGCCGGGCACTGCACTCCAGTTCATATTCACCCGCTGGCCGTGCTGGCGCTGGCCGATGCATGTAAAGAAAGCGCACAGTTTGCCCTCGCCTTTGGTGTGCATGAAGAGACTCTCCCGGACGTTAGCTACGCCGTCCGGCGTATCGATGTTGAGGTACAGAACCGCCTTGTTGCATGCTGGCATCTTTTCCGAGCCGGAGAAGCGCTCACGATCAAAGTGGTCCACAGTGAAGTCGTATTCTCCCTCAGGGAGAAGGATAAAGTCCGGCGTGTCGCGCTCGATGGCGTCGTCCCATCCAAGCTCGCGCTCGATCACATTGTTGTTATAATCAGCCATTTTCATTTACTCCTTTCAATTTTTCCGGTTGGTGATAATCATCAGATGCACCTGATCCCAGGCGCCAACCAGGACGCCCTGGACGAAATCAGCGGGATAATTTGCGATCCGCATGTTGGCGGGGAAATAGCCCTTCTGGGCGACGGCGTTGACAATCTCCTGCTCGGTGACGCCGCTGTGCTGCATCAGATCCCATAAAGCTTTCGGGATGCCCGCCGGCGCCTCCGGCGTGGGCCCGGAAAAGGGCAGATCAGGATCGGGCTCGATGATCTCCTCATAGTTCTGTACGGGAGCCGGAGCCGTGGGGCCCGGGTTCGGTGCTTGCGGGATCTGCGCCGCCGGTGCCGGCGGCTGGACGGGCTGCGGGGGCGGTACCGGCACGAGAGCAGGACCAGGCTGGAAGAGATGGGCGATCTGACCGTAGTCCAAGGGCATCGTGTCAGGGAGTCCGTGCCTGTTCTTGCCGTCCCAGTAGGGCGTATGCGCGGCCTCCATCACCCGGCGGCCTCCCTGGGCTTTGCCCTTCTTGTCCTTCTCATTGGCCTTGTAGACCTGAATATCGTAATGGAGAAACAGAACGATATCAGCCCACTCTCTGAGCATGGGGGCGACTTTCTTCGAGGTCTTCATCTCCCAGTGATCATAGCTGGTGTTTTCCTCCGGGAGATCCACCTTCCGGAGCCAGGCGTGCGCCGTGAGGACCACGTTGACGCCGCGCCGAACCACCTCCGTCAGACGGTTCAGGAGCTGGCCGCCCCATTCCTCTGCGGCGTAGGTGTAGCCTTTGCCGTAGCCCGGGGCCTCCAGGCCGTCCCACTTGTTCTTCGCGCAGATATAGTCGATCATGATCTGCTCTGCCCAGTCGGCGGTATCAATCACCAGGGTCTGACAGATCTGCGGATTGTCGATCACATACTGGACCTGAGCCAGCAGCATGGGCCAGGACGTAGGCAGATCGAAACGGGCCACGTCCAGCTCCTTCGTGCTCCCCTCCGTGTCCACGAACAGCGCGCCGGGAAATTGCGCCGCCAGGGTGCTCTTGCCAATGCCTTCGACGCCATAAATGACGACCTTCTTGGCGCCAGGGATCTTACCTCTTGAAATGTTCAAAATACTCCCTCCTTCCAGGGCTTCGGCGCGGGCTGAACAGGCTGCGCCGGCTGTACGGGTGTGACGGCGTGGCCGTCCTCGATGATGATGCTGCATTCGTCGCCAGTGCTGACCCGGGTGGCGATGGCCTGCAGACCTTCCTGCTCCAGCCAGGCGGCGAAGGCGCGCAGGGTGTCCAGATCCATCTGCTCCAGCTTGTCCACCAGGACAAAGCCGCAGTTGGGATTCAGCCGGCGGACGATGGCCACGGCGACCCGGAGCTGATCAGAGCCGCTCATGCAGTCCCAGCGCTTGCCCTGATAGGTCAGCTCACCTTCCTCCACGCCCAGCTCCGGTAGCGGAAGATTGGCGCCGTTCAGCAGATCCCGCTTCGCCTGCCTGGTCTGCTCGATCCGTTGGGTAAGACCGTCGTACTGATCGGAGAGCACTTTGGCTTCATCGGCGGCACGGTCCCGATCCAGGTTGTCCCGGACCTGCTTGTTGACGGTCTCGAACTCGGAGATCTGGCGCTCCAGCTCCTCGGTGCTCTCATCGTGGAGCTCCAGGGCGACCTTGCTGGCCAGATCCAACTCCGCGGTCAGGCGCTGAATCTCGACAGTCTTGCCGCCGATCTTGGCCTGTAGGTCCAGCAGCTGACGGTTCAGAACTTCCAGCTCCTGTTCGGCATAGGCCTTGTTTCTGCGGATGGTCTCCACTTGGGACCGCTTCCGCTGGTTCTCGCCGTTGCGGGCCAGAATCTCCTGCTGCTGGCGGATCAAATCCGAGATGGACACTGGCTCCTTTGGGGCGTTGGGCCAGTAGGGCAATCCCTCAGCAAAGAGCTTCTTGCGGTCCCGGTCACGCCCCGTCATGGTGCGCTGGTTGTAGAGCTGCTGCTCCTGCTGTTCCAGCTGGCGGAGCTGGGGGCCGACGCCGATGATCTGCAGCAGGGTCTCAGCCTTCTCCTGGGAACTGGCCTGCATGAACTTGGGAAGATTCAGCGCCAGCTCGGAGACAAATTCGTTGAGCAGCTGTTGGCCGCTCTTCCGGCCGCTGGGGTCCGTGACCTTCAGATCACTGTTTTTGCCCTTGCGCTCGACAATCAGGCCGTTGGAGAGGGTGAGCTTGATCTTGGGCGGGACGGTACTCCCCTCCCGGGTGGCGTTGCTGGGACGGAGCCGCTCGCCGCCGAGAGCCCAGCAGATGGCGTCCAGGACCGAGGTCTTCCCCTGGCCGTTGTTGCCGCCGATGACGGTCAGACCGTTCGCGGTGGGCTCCAGGGCCACCGCCTGGATGCGTTTTACATTCTCAATTACCAGACTGTTGATTTTGACTGGCATATTCATAACCTCCTCGATTACCTTATGTTATCATTTTGAAAATCACAAATTTTGAAACAGCGAAAGCTGCGATTGCGTGTCCGAGAAATACTCCCAGGGATCAGCCCAGCCGACGCCGATATAGTCCAGGATGTGGCCCCAGCCGTAGGGTGTGCCATCCGGGAGCTTATCGGCATTTTTCATCCAGAACTCCCATTCTTTGGGGTTTGATTTCCAGAGCCGATCGAAGCGGTGAGGCCGCTTTTCCAGGTGGATCCCAAATCCGCACATACTGCAGCCAGTCCGCTGCGCTCCCGTAGTCCGAAGTGTGCCGTCGGGATCTCTGACGATCTCGCCGTAGATCTCCGGGACGTGAACGCCCAGTTCAAGCGCGAGCTGGAGAACGTCCTGGCGGTTGAAGATCGCAAAAGGCGCTGAACGTTTGGTGCCCTCGGTGATATAGTTGCATCCGTGCATCATGAGAGCCTTCTGCCGGCGGCCTCCCTCGGAAGCCATCAGACCGAGATATGGGGCGCTGTTGTGCTGCCTGGCATAGTCGTCGCAGGGCTTTTCCTTCAGGTAATAGCAGCAACGGTCTGAAACCTTGAAATCAGGGGTCCGGTAGTTGACGCCTTCGTTCTCGTTCTCGTAGCCACCGAAGAGATCCAGCCACTTTTGCGCGAGCTGCATCCGGGTGCCGGTACGGTTCCCGCCATATTCGCCAGTTTCGCCGGTAATGATAGCATGGCGGACAGTGGCGTTTTTCGGAGATGGGTTCTGCAGAAGGGAGATCTTGCCGGCAATCTCTTTTGAAAGAACCGGCCAGCCAAACTCTCGCAGCACTTCCACTTTCGTTTTCAGCGGTTTCAACGGAATGATTCCGAGTTCCTTGTGTACTGCCTGAATGCTGCGGTCTTCCAGCGAAGAGACGCTGACTGCCGGTACGTCGATTCCGATCGACCGAAGGAAGCAGAGCAGGGTGATGGAGTCCAGTCCTCCAACCGAGACATGGCAATTCTCGATTTCCGGATGGTTGTAAAATTCCCAGGCCCGATTCTTCGCGTGCTGAACCTTCGCTGCGTAAGGAAGCTGTTGCTTAACGATGAACTCCGCGATCTTCTGATCAATTCCGAGGCGTTGATTGCGCTCGATAACGCTTTCCATTACTTCTTCGCCTTCCGGTGATAGATCTCATGGCTGCCGTCCCGGAGCGCCTGCTCTTCGGTGGAGGGCTCATAACCGAGACTTTCCAGCCAGCGGTAGAGCAGCTGCAGCATGATGTTGCAGGCGCTCGGATCATAATTGGGGATCGTGAAGGATGTGTTCATATCGTCCGCGAACCAGTTTTCCGCATTGTCGTTGTAGATCGCGTAGACGGCCCGGGCCAGATCCTTCTCCTGCAGGCTATCCAGGCCTGCCAAGAGCTTGTCAGTGTGATACTCGTAGCTTCGTTCAAAGCCGAGGATCTTGTCGATGGCATCCGATTTGTTAGAGCCGGAGCAGTGGACGAAGTAGAACGCCGGCATCAAGGCGCCGGCGACAACCTTGTCCCGGTTCGCCTTCGTGACGGTCAGGCCCTCGATGAAATCCTTCCGGAGGCCATAGTGCAGCGCGGAGAGCTCGCGGATCTTCGCCCGGACCTCCCGCATTACGCGGTCGCGGGCTTTTTCAGCGTCGGTCTTCTTCTCCCCCACCCGGGGCGCGGCGTTCTCGTTCTTGACATACAAGGCGAGGTAGTGATTATTTGTGATCATATAGTAGAGCTGCTTGTCGCCAATATCCTCTTGGGAGGGCATTTGGCTGAATTTGTCATCAACGATCGAAATTGTAATATGACCGAAGTAACGGTCCATTTTGCCAAAGCTGCTTACGTAACGACTGCTGTAAGCTTCATTACTGCCGATTCCTATGGCGTTGTGGTCAGCCAGCCATTGCTTCACCGACGGAAGCTTTTTGGCGGTCTTCTGCCGCTCCTTCGCTTCCTCCAGCGATTGATTGAAGTCCCGGGTGCCGATGTTCCTCAGCACCTTATTCCGCTCTGCCGGATCCTTCAGCTGTTCCAGCTTGGCGAAATCGGCCATGGAGATCTGACGTCCGGAAACCTCCTTCAGAATCTTCTGATCGAGCTTTGCCATCTCGATCCGGTGCAAGACGGTCTTCTTGGAGAAGCCGGATCGCCGGGAGATCTCCGCCGCGCTGCAGCCCAGCAGCGAAAGCTGGTGGAAGCCCTGGGCCTGCTCGTAGGGCGTCAGATCTGACCGCTGGACGTTCTCCATCAGCATGGTGGAGAGCTGCGTCTTACGGTCCATGCCGGTCACGACGCAGGGGACGGTCTCCAGGCCGGCGGCCTTGGCCGCGGCGTGGCGCCGGTGGCCGATGATGACCACATACCAGGTCTCTTGCGGATCGGGGATCTGTACGAAGGGAACCTGGTCGGCGCTGACCACGGTGAGGTTCTGGAGGATCCCGTTTTCCCGGACGCTCTCGGTGAGCTCCGTCAGATCTCCCAGATCCTTCCTGGGGTTGTCCGGATGCGGCAGCAGCCGCGAAACCGGAAGTTGTTCGATTGTGTTCATATCGTCATCCTTTCATGATTTTGTCAAATGCGGTGAGCTGCTCCAGCAGAGCGCCAGCCTTGGCGTTGCCGAAGATCTCATACCGCAGGGAGTGGGTAGGTCGTTTTTGATGCAGAAGGTCTCTGTCGTGCTTGGCCTGCTCCCTGGTCTTGGTACAGATGAAGGAGCGGCAGATTTTGGGGCGTACCTCGTAGACGTCGCATTTCCCTTCGACATCGTTGCGGAACGGACACGTCAGGTCCGTCGCGCCGTCAGCAAAGAACGGCGCCTGAGTGTGCTCCTTCAGTCCGTGCTTCCGGGCGTATGCCTTCAGCCGCTGGACCTCTTCCGAAGATAGCGGCAGCAGATCGGTGCAGCATTCGCCGCAGTTGGAGCACTTCCCGTCGGTACAGTTGTTCTTGTAGGTCAGATCTCCGTCCGGGATATCCATAATGCTTCCGAAATATGCCATATCATCACCCTTTCTTCCCGGAATGCAGCCGCGCCCATTTCTTCTGAGCCTGTTTTCGGCGCGCCGCCCTGCAGGCCGGGCAGAAGGTTTGCTCCTCCCGCTCCAGGAAGGTCGCGCCGCAACGGCAGCAGTATTGCGGTTGAATCCGAAGGAAGTGCGGACAAGCATCGCAGTCGCTCTCGCCCATGGTGCAGCCCTTGAACAGGCTCCAATGCTGGCAGACCTCCTTTTGGAAGAAGACGTCGTCCTTCTTCAGCTGCTTGAGCCAGTGAAGAAGGATACCGGCGACCGCTTCGATCTGGACCTTGATGTCGATCCGGAACCGGGCGTGGTGGGCGGACTGACGGACCGTCGGCACAGGAGCGCCGTAGCCCCATTCGCCGGCGCCGAGCATAGCCCGGACTTTATCGGCGTTTTCGGTGAAGTACTCATACCAAACACGTCCGCGAATCGCCTTCTCGCTCTTGCCGATCCGATCAGCGATGATGGAATAGCTGGCGCCTTCGCGGATCCCGTCAGCCAGGATCCGGTAATGCTCCGGAAGCCAGGTTGCTGATTCGCCATGATTATCGGCCTTTACGGGTCTGGCGCGAAGGTCGAGATCATGAATCCGTCTTAGAATCGCGCCTTCAGACCGTTGTAGCATCTTGGAAAGCTCCGCGTATCCATATCGATATTGACCCAGCAGATCACGAAGGCGGGCATCCTCCTCGCTTGTCCAGGGAGTCTTTTTCTGAAGAGCGAAGCTGCGGTAGTCATTCCGGCGCTGTTTCTGAAGCCAGGGCGGCTCTGCGCCGAGCGTCAGCGGTTCCATCTTAGAGAAGTCGATGAAGGAACGGTTCTGCTCCGCCCACGCCCAGAATTCCTTCAGGTAAACAATCCGGATCGTCGCCTTGCTGCTGCGCTTCTTTAGCCTCATGGGAAAGCCGCGATTCTCAATCCAGCTTTTGAGCTTATAGGTTGAGCCGGATCCGGAATAACCGAGGGCGATGACAAGCTGCTGCATAGTCACGTATTCGCCGCATTCCAGGAACGGCGGCAGCCCCAGCCGGTTTACCCGTACCATAATGGCGGCCTTCGTCCGATTAAGGTGCTTGCAAATGCCGTCGATGGACACGCTGCCCCATTTCTCTCTCAGCCAGGCTTCCTCTTCCGGCGTCCAGTTTTTACCGCGGCCCATCGCTTTTACCTTGTCGCAGAAGCGCCTGGAGCTCAGCGATCCGCTCCTGGAGCGCCTGGTAGCCGGAGATCAGCGCGTTTTGCAGTTGGCTCTTTTCCATCTGCCCGGAGGCGTAGCGCCGCATGGAGAGGAAATCGGAAACTTCAAGATGTTCTCCCTTCCGGATCTTGTTCAGGAAGGCGTTGAACTCTTGACTGTTCAGATTTTTCACCGTCATCGGTACACGACCTCCTCCCATTCGGCGTCTTCCGGATCCCATGTGTCGGCGGCGTCCGCTCTGGCCAGGCGCCAGAGGCGAGCCCAGCGCCAGGCGGCCCGGATCAGCCACAGGATCCCGATCAGCAGGGCCAGACCCAGAGGTGTGGCGAACAGGATGCCCAGGGCGACTTCCTTCAGGGTTTCCATCATGCTGCACCACCTCCCGCCAGGATCCTGGCCACGGTGGTTTTGTTGTAGCGCCCACCGCATACGCTGGGGAAATGCTTCCGGATGCTGTCGCCGGTCTGGTACCCCGTGACAGCCTTCATTTCGTCCATGGTCAGCAGCTCCCGCCCAGGGAACTGGTTGTTCAGCTGCTCCATGGTGGCCCGATAATCGGGTTTTTCTCTTGCCATAATGGCCTCCTTTCGTTTTGTGGTGTAATTTGTGGGTAGATTGGACTTTGCAGACCGCTTCAGGTTTCGTCGATGATCTCTTCGATCTCCACGCCCAGGGCGTCGGCCAGCTTGCCGGCGTTGGGGATCGAGCAGGTGCCACGGGACAAAATGAGGTTGACTCCGCAGCGGGTCAGTCCTGCAAGCTCCCCGAGTTTTGCTTGGGTCAATCTCTGCTGCGCCATCAGCTTCTTGATGGCAGGGATTTTGAGTTTCATCTGTTTATCACCTCCTTGTACAAGCAATTGAGTGCATAAAAACAATAACACATTCTTTTGATTGTGTCAACACTTTTTTACAAACTTTTGCTTGTCTTTTCCTTAGCGCTGTGCTATATTGAATTTGAGGTGATTGTATGAGCGAGAATGATAAACAGATTGGGCTTCGACTCAAAACAGTACGAAAAGAAGCTGGTCTGACTCAGCAGCAGCTTGCCAAACGCCTCGGTATTCCATACCAGAGCATTGGCCAGTGGGAGCGTGGGATAAGAAACCCAAAAATTGAAACCTTACAAGCTATCGCGGACGCTATTGGTGTTTCTTTGGATTACCTTCTCGGTAATGTAAACGATCCCTTTTTCGTCCTGGACACAGAGAAAATCAAAGCCGATATCAATTCCTACGAAAAAGACCCCGAGCCCAGCCAAACGGCCAAGCCCGAGGTCTCAGAGGAAGATATCAAGTTCGCGCTCTTCGGCGGCGCCGGAGAGATCACCGATGAGATGTACAAAGAAGTAAAAGAATTCGTGCGGTTCGTAAAGATGAAGCATGGGCAGTAATGGAGGTATCACTATGAATTTTACTTTGAGCGGCACCAACAAAGAATTACTTGTGAATGATTTTGGTGTTTATATCACCGAAAAAGAAGTTACAACGTTTATCCCACTTCGCAGCATTGAAGCTGTTGTGATAAAAACGCCCGGCACGCTCTCCACCGGATATATTCTTTTCCGTACCCCTGGATCCTTCGTGGGAAGCCACACGGTAAAATCTACTGATGCAGAAGTTGCAATGGATCGCCAAGCTGTTCTCTTCAAAAAAGGAAGCATCGAAACAGCGTTGGCGATTCGAGATGCAATAGCTGCAAAGCTTGCGATTTAGAAAAAAATGACCGCCCCCGGGTACCAGCCGGGAGCGGTCGGCAAAGAAAACCTACCCACAAAACGAAAGGATCTCTCTGCCCTTTTATAATAGCAGATGGATCCTCCGAAATCAAGGAGGAATCATGAAAAAAAGTAAATACGCCGATCTCTATACCCTCCGGTCTGATGGCCGGTACCAGGGCTATTACCGCGACGCCGCCGGCAAGCGGCACGTGGTCTGCGACCGGGATCCCGAGCAGCTCCACAGGAAGCTCCAAGAGAAAGAGGTTGCGTCCAGGAAGCCCGTCCCGGAGACCACCTTCCGCCAGGTGGCGGAGAGCTGGGAAGCCAAGCACCGGGAAGAGATCGAAGAGAGGACCTGGAATAACTACCGCCCCCACCTGGCGCAGATTCTGGACGAATACGGGGCCCTTCCCTTCGACCAGGTGGAAGCCGCCGACATCGCCGCAGATCTCGCCAGGGCGAAAGCTCGCGGCCTGAGCGCCTCTGTAGTCAACTCCAGGCGGTCCATCTGGCGCGGGATCTTCGATCATGCTGTTATCCAGGGTGTCGCGAAGTATAATCCGGTCAGCTCTGTGAAGTTGCCGAAGGGGCTGCACCGCGGGAAACGCCAGGCGCCCACTGAAGAGCAGATGAAGATCATCCTGGGAGGCCTCGGCGTTCCCTTTGGCCTGTTCCCGTTCCTTCTCCTCTGCACTGGTCTTCGAAAGTCGGAGGCCCTGGCTCTCAATTGGTCCGACGTGGATCTCCAGGAGGATGTGATCCACATCACCAAATCCCTGGACTACGCAAACGGCGCCAGGCCGACCTATAAAGCGCCAAAGACTGAAGCAGGCACTAGGGACATCCCAATCATCGGAATCCTGCACAGCGCCCTGGAGGCCGCCAGGAAGGCCACAAAGAGCACCCTGCTATTCCCAGCCCCTGCAAGTAATCGCGGAGGCGCCGGCGGCGGTCTGATGCCGGACAGGGCCTATGACGGCGCTTGGGCGCGGTACTGTGAGGCTGTCGGCCTTCTGGATCCGGATGGCAAGCCGGTGATCACCGCCCACAATCTCCGGCATGGTACTGCAACCCTGTTCTTCGAGCTGGGTGTGGATGAGCTGACGGCCCAGCGGATCCTTGGCCACAGCAGAGTAGAGATCACCAGGGAGATCTACACGGATCTCCGGGCGAAGCAGCTCAAAAAGAGCGTCGGGCGTTTCGACCGAGGCATGAATAAAAAAGCCGGGATCATCCCGGTCAAGCAGCAAAACGAGGCCGGCTGATGGCAATTCTGATGGCAGCGCAGATTTCTCCTGAAAAATCCACAGATATTTACAGACTGTAAATCTGCTGGCACTGCCTTCGGTGGTTCGAATCCACCTTCCCCCACCAATCCCGGACGTGAAAACGTCCGGGATTTCGTGTTTTCAGGGTGAATTTCGGATGAAAACCGGCGTTTTTTGCAAGTTTTGTATCTCTTGTGAGTGATCTTAGGGCGTGCTTGAAAAGTCTGACCCGTTAGCTGACCCGTAAACCGTTTTCACGGTATGGGTCATTTGACCCATTATAGACAAGCTGTCACGGTGCGGCTGCGGGAACGTGGTTTTCGCCACCTTCCTGCACGGAGCG